>CAYGGA010000001.1:0-148812 GCA_964349395.1 uncultured Gammaproteobacteria bacterium
CTAATGGTCGGTTGCTTCTTACTAGAGTAAGCAATTAACCTAATAATATTGGTGTACTAAACAATTATATTAATAATGTATTAGCAAGGAGGATTATGAAAAAAACAGATCTTGCTTCGCTTGCTCTTACTGCCAGTCTGTCTTTAGGTTCGCTTGTGTCCCCGGCCGCAGCTTTGGCGCAAACACCTGCCACTGGTACTGGACAGACCACTACTATCACCCCTCTACCAACTGAACTTAGTCCCACGCCAACTTTTACTACCACCATAACCCCGACAATATCTGACAGCGCCGCAGCCGGAGATACCCAAGGAACGGGGATAGATTCGAGGTGGTTATTTGGTCTGATTGGCGTAATTCTACTATTTATTATTCTAGCGGCAAGCCGAGGACGTTGGCGCCGCCCTCCAACCACCACAAACTATCATGAACTGGATCCGAGACTTAGACGGACTTATAGAAACAACCCTGAAACAGACGTCGAATCCACGGATCTGCCACCAAAGGATGACCCCTTCCGTTAAAAATCAATTTCACTAACAGTCAAAAATCAACCCTGTAACCCCTTGACAAGGAAGGGGTTACTTGGTTTAATTAAGCTAGTGTTAAGGAGTGGAAAAAAGTGGGAAAAGGCACCCACCCAAAAGTTGAAAGTGCAAAATTCAAAGTTGAAAATTAACGAACTCTCTACTTTTAACTGTACGAAACTTTCCACCTTCAACTTTCAATTATCAACCTAACAAAGGACAGCAAATGTTTTTGGGTGAATTTGAGCACCAAGTCGATCCTAAAAATCGCGTTAGTGTGCCCAAGAAATTTCGAGCACATTTAAAAGAGGCCGTGCTTACAAGGGGGCTAGATAGCTGTCTTTTTCTTTATCCGATCTCTGAATGGAAGAAAATTACCGCCAAGATTGGTACGCTCCCCCTCACCCAAAAAGAAGCCCGCAGCTTTAGCCGCTATTTTTTATCCGGGGCAACCGAAACTGCATTTGATAGTTTGGGCCGGGTGCTTTTACCTCAATTTTTGAAAGATTACGCACAGATTAAAAGCGAAGTAACGATCGTCGGTGTTGGGGAACGGGTGGAGATTTGGGACACAGGATTGTGGTTTGCCTACCGCACCGAGACTGAGAAAAACTCCGAGGAGATTGCTGAGAAACTGAGCAGTGCCGGCATATGAGTAACGATTTCCATACTAGTGTACTTTTACAAGAAGTTTTAGCTTTTTTAGATATTAAACCCAGCCAGAAATACCTTGATGCTACTTTAGGAGGTGGAGGACATACTCGCGAAATCTTAAAGTTGGGGGGAAAGGTTTTGGGGATAGATCAAGATCCAGAAGCCTTAGATTTTGTTAGAGAAAGCTTTACTGATTCCAATTTAACCTTGGTTCAGGGGAGTTTTGAACATCTTTTTGACATTGCCACGCAGAACGGTTTTGACGGTTGTGATGGGATCTTGTTTGACCTTGGAGTTTCTAGTCATCAGTTGGAGAGTGGTGGGAGGGGATTTAGTTTTCGCAAAGACTCTCCTCTAGACATGAGAATGAATCCAGACTTAGGGGTAAGAGCCCAGGATCTGATTGCTGCCTTAACGCAGAAAGAGCTGGAAGAACTTTTTACAAAATATGGGGAAGAGAGCTGGGCCAAAAAAATAGCCCGCAACATAGTTGAGCACCGCCTGCACACCCCAATTGAGACCACCACGCAGTTAGCTCAATTGATTGAACAAACGGTTGGTTTCAATCCCAAGAGCCATATACATCCGGCAACGCGGGTCTTTCAGGCTTTGAGAATTGCGGTCAATGATGAGATCAACTCTCTAAAAGCGGCCCTGCCTCAAGCCCTAGAGATTCTAAAAAATGAGGGTACGATAGTGGTAATTAGTTTTCATTCCTTGGAAGACCGAGTCGTGAAAAATTTCTTTAAGGAAGAGGAAAATATTGGTCGGGTGCAAATCCTAACTGAAAAGCCCTTGGAACCTAGTGAGGAAGAAATTCAGAGAAATCCAAGAAGTAGAAGTGCCAAATTGAGAGCCGCCAGAAAACTATGACAAACTACAATCACAAACCAAGAAGAGAAGTAAACTTACCAAAAATATTGAAGTTTAACCATCTGACCTTAAAAGGTGTAGTGGTAATTTTAGTGGTTCTATCGTTAATACAACTTTATATTTCCAACAATTTTGTCACTGATGGCGAGAAAATTAAGAAAGCTATCACTGAGGCGGAGGTTTTAGAAGAAGAAAACTCCAACCTTATCAATCAAATCCAACAACTCAGCTCTTTTTCTTACATTGAGAAACAAGCATACAGCGCTGGTTTCTCCAAAATTGAAAAAATAGAATATTTGGACAAAACCACGATTATTGCTAGTAATGACTAAGAACAGATTAAAGTTCTTACAGTTCTTCTTTATTGTTTTTACCACTGCCTTACTGCTGCGACTCTTTTACTGGCAAGTCCTTCAGTCCGACCAGTTCTCCGCTCAAGCTGAATCCCAACACTTCAATGTTTATGAAATCCCTGGTGCACGTGGTGAAATCAAAACCAGTGATTCCTATGCTCTGGTAGCCAACCAACCTACCTACACGATTTATGCATCTAGCAAAGAGTTGGAAAAATCACCTGATGAGATAACCGCTTTGCTCACTCCACTTTTTTTTTCATATGACAAAGAAGAAAAAATCACTTCGTTAGATCCTGTGGAAGAAGACCTTCTTAAAGAAAAAATAAAAGATGATTTGAAGGCAAATTTAAGCAATGAAAAGCTCATTTGGGTCGCCTTGAAAAAAAGAGTAAAAGGTAAACTCATGGAAGAGGTAAAAAAACTAGATTTGAAAGGTATTGGTTTTCAGGCGACACAAGATCGTTATTATCCAGAAGGTAGTCTAGCGGCACAGCTCTTGGGTTTTGTAGGTAGTGATAGCACCGGAGGTGATCAAGGATACTTTGGATTAGAAGGATTCTACAACGCTGAGCTGCGCGCACGTGCGGGAAGGTTTAAAGAAGAGGTAGACTCCTTTGGTCGCCCCATACTAGTGGGTAGAAAAGTTGGGGTTGAGAGTGAAAATGGACGTAGTTTACTGACTACAATTGACCGCACGGTCCAATATATTGTTGAAAAAAAACTTGCGGAGGGAATGAAAAAATATGGCACCAAATCAGCCTCGGCTTTGGTGATGGATCCTAAAACCGGGGCGATTTTAGCCGCCGCACACTTGCCAGCTTACGATCCAGCTAGATTCAGTCAGTATGAAGATAAACTTTATAAAAATCCCATCGTTGGTGATTTGTATGAACCAGGGTCAACTTTTAAAGTCATTACGATGGCGGCCGCTCTAAATGAGAGCAAAATAACTCCCGAGACTCGGTGCAGCTGTGAAGGGCCGATCAATATCGGTGGTTACTCCATCAAAACTTGGAATAACAAGTATTTCCCCAACACGACGATGACAGAGGTTTTGCAGCACTCCGACAATATTGGGGCAGCCTATGCCGCTTCCCAAATTGGGAAGGAGAAGTTTGCCGAATATGTTAAAAACTTCGGTTTTGGCGAAGTCACCGGTATTGATCTGGAGGAGGAAGCTTCTGGTCTGGTTAAAAGCTCGCAAGATTCTCAACCAATTGATCTTGTTACCAATGCCTTCGGGCAGGGAATTGGGGTCACCATGGTTCAGGTCGTCCAAGCAGTCGGGGCGGTTGCCAACGAGGGGAAAATGATGAAGCCGTACATTGTGAGCGAAATTCAGGGAGAGAACTCAAAGGTAGAAATCAAACCCCAAGAAGTTAGGCAAGTTATCAAGAAAGAAACTGCTCTCAAGCTGACGGAGATGTTAATCAAGGCGGTGGAAGAAGGAGAAGCCAGGCGGATCATTCCCCATGGTTACCGAGTGGCGGGGAAGACTGGAACCGCATCTGTTCCGATTGATGGTCATTACAGCGCCAGTAAGACGGTCCCTTCTTTTGTGGGATTTGGACCATCCGATGAGCCCAAATTTGTCATGTTGGTGCGCTATACAGAGCCCTCAGCTCCTTTCCAGTATGGTAGTGAAACTGCCGCCCCGACCTTTTTTGAGATTACTAAAGAACTGTTTAATTATTACGGAATTGCTCCTGATACCCAATAGAAACTTCGTCCACTTCGGCGCTACGCTAATGAAGAAAAACGTTGCTTACTTCCGCGGAGCTACGCTCTTTATAGGTTTCTTGCTTGGTTCCAGGTTCAATTTGTGGTAAAATTCACGCATGCTGACTCCTCTAAAAAGGATCATTCCACGCCCGCTGACAAATAATTATCACCATCTTTTATCCACCCTTGCTTCCACTTTGTACTCGCATCCGGAAAGACAACTTAAAATTATTGGGGTGACAGGGACAGATGGCAAAACCACCACGGTTAATTTGGTTTATCACCTTCTAAAAACCGCGGGTTTTAAAGTGGGTTTAATCTCCACGGTCAAAGCCGTAGTGGGGGAAAAAGAATACGATACTGGTTTTCATGTTACCACCCCCAGCCCTTGGGAAGTGAAGAAATATTTAAAAAGAATGGTTGAATCAGGGACAGAGTGGGCAGTAGTGGAAGTAACTTCACATGCGCTGGATCAAAATCGCGTATCTGGGATTAAATTTGAGTATGGCATTATCACTAACATTGCTCATGAACATCTTGATTATCACAAGTCATTTCAAAAGTACGTAATGGCAAAGGCCAAACTGATTAAAAGTGCTAAAGTAGCAATCTTAAACAAAGATGATTCTAATTTTGATTTCCTTAGCTACCAAGTTAAAGGAAGAGTTATTAGTTTTGGAATCAAAAAACAGGCTGATGTAACTGCTAGCAATATCTCTCTTGCTCCATTTGGGACGAGATTTAATCTGAACAAAGAGAAAACCACTGTCAGGACACCACTGATTGGTGCCTTTAATGTCTCCAACTGTCTAGCTGCCATTGCGGTAGCCCAAGATATCGGGATTGAAAACTCAATTATCCTTAAAGGATTAAAAACTTTCCCACCTTTACAGGGCAGAATGCAGAGAATTGAGCAAGGTCAGAATTTTACTGTTATTGTCGATTTTGCTCACACTCCCCAAGCCCTGGAAGAAGCTCTAAAAACTCTCCGGCTGTTGACTCGTCATCATTTAATTGCCATTTTTGGTGCCGCTTCACAAAGGGACGTAGAAAAAAGACCCATGATGGGAAAAATCGCTATTCGGGGTGCTGATTTGGTAGTCTTAACTAGTGAAGATCCGCGTTATGAAGACCCAAACAAAATTATGACTGAAATTGCTTCGGGGATAGTGAAAAATGGTGGGGTGCTAAACACCAATTTTTGGATGATTGGGGATAGGGGTAAGGCGATCAGTTTTGCCATTCAGAAATTAGCAAGAACCGGCGATGTCGTTGCTATCTTTGGTAAAGGGCATGAAAAGAGCATGAATATCAGGGGCACAGAAATTCCTTGGAGTGACCAAGAAGTAGTAGTCAATAGTATCCGAGGTAGGAAAACAATATGAAAAAGATTCATTTGATGGGAATTGGTGGTAGTGGTGCCTCCGCAGCAGCAGCGATTGCTCAGGCCCATGGGTACGGTGTATCAGGGTGCGATTTAGACCCCAAAAGTATTTACTTGGACGAGCTAAAAAATATTAAGATTTTTTATGACCACTCCTCTGCTCATTTGCGGGGTGCAGATTTGCTAATCCTTTCCCCAGCTATAGAGAGTCTAGATAAAGATAACCCTGAAGTAACAACAGCTCGAGAAAGTGGTATCCCAATCATGACTTGGCAAGAGTTTGTCGGAACACAGTTAATGAAAAACCAAAAGGTAATTGCGGTAACTGGGACTCATGGGAAAACCACCACTACCACAATGATAAGTTTGATTTTGGAAAAAGCCGGTCTGGATCCTACGGTCATTGTAGGTGCTCCAGTAAGGGAGTGGCAGAAAAACTACCGGGTGGGTAGTGGGAATATATTTGTAATTGAAGCTGATGAATATGGAGATAATTTTCTTAACTATCCCGCTGATATTGCGGTCGTTACCAATATGGAGATGGACCATCCTGAGTATTACCGAGATTTTGATCATCTGAAAGCTAGTTTCCAAAAGTTTGTTTTGAATATGAAGGAAAAATCCACTTTATTTACTACTGACAGTCTAGATCTAACCAACCATCAAGGGGAAACCATTAAAATCACACCGATGAAGTTTGAGCTCCAAGTTTTAGGTAATTTTAATCAGGTAAATGCTACTTTTGCGTACCTTGTCACGAAATATTTAGGAGTAGATGAGGATAAGATTCTTGAGACTCTTCGTAATTTTCCGGGAGCAGGTAGAAGGCTTGAACTGATTGGGCAGAAGGGTAGTATCAAAGTCTATGATGATTATGGTCACCATCCCACCGAGATTACCACTACTACCCAAGCAGTGAGGGAAAAATATCCAGAAAGTGAAATTTGGCTCATCTATCAGCCCCACATGTACACCCGGACCAAGTATCTATTCAAAGATTTTGTCAACGCTCTGAGAAATTGCCCGGTAGATCAAGTAATTTTGACAGAGATTTGGCAGTCGCGTGAGAAAAATGACTATAGCGTAACTAGCCAGCAATTAGTCGATGCAATTGCTAAATCTAGTGTGCGTAAAATGTCGAAATACGTTGATATAGCAATATATATGCACTCTAGAATGAAAGCCGATAGCATCGCCTTATTTATGGGTGCTGGGGATATTTACCTAGCAAGCAGAGAATTATTAAAAGAGTTGAAAGGTAAAAGTGACTAAAGAAGAAAAGTTCGTTAATAAATTAGGCCCGGGCAAAGTACTTTTGAATGAAAAGTTGGCCAAATATACTTATATGAAGGTTGGGGGCCCGGCCGATTTATTAGTATTAGCCAGTTCTTCACATGAACTTATTGAAGCTGTTAGTGTGGCTCAGAGTCTTGGAATTGGTGTGACGATTCTGGGCAACAGCGCCAACGTCTTGGTCGCAGACAAAGGGATAAGAGGACTCACTATTTTGAATAATTCCAAAAATTACAAATTTTTACCCCACGATTATCTCGAAGCAGATAGCGGGGTGAGTGTAGTGGAACTTATCAACCAAGCCAGCAAACGAAAATTGACCGGGTTTGAAAGAATGATGAAAGTACCGGCGACTGTGGGTGGGGCGATTTTTATGAATGCTGGGGACACAAATAAAGGCGAGTTTTTTGGTGATTTAGTGCGCAGTGTCCGCGTCTTAACCCCTCTGGGGCAAATAAAGAATATCCCACAAGAAGATTGCGGTTTTAGCTATCGCACTAGCCGTTTTCAAACTAGTGGAGAGGTGATTCTAAGCGCCGTTCTGCAGCTTAGGAGCGTCGCCAAAGAAGACATTGAGGAAAAAGTTCGCGATATACTGGTGCGCAAGGTCAACCAACCCGCAGGCCCTTCAGTTGGGTCAACCTTTAGAAATCCAGAAGGACACTTTGCGGGAGAACTTTTGGAGAAGGCTGGGGTAAAAGGAATTGTCTTGGGTGGGGCTAAAGTGAGCGAGAAACACGCAAACTTTATTCTAAATCTTGGGAATGCCAGCGCCAGTAATATACGTGACCTAATTATGTTAATGAAAAGAAAAGTTAAAGAAACTAGCCGCGTTGAGTTGGAAGAGGAAGTTCGCTATGTGGGAGAGTGGGACTAGTGAGTCGGCTTAAAATTCAAGGAGGGCACCCACTTAGGGGGGAAATATCTGTTTTAGGAGCCAAAAATGTTGGTTTTAAACTGATGATTGCGGCTCTTTTAGGTAGTGGAACTTCTGTAATCCATAATGTTCCTCAAGTAGCTGATGTTTATTTAGTCAGAGATATTATTGAAGCTTTGGGTGGTGAGGTAACTATCGCGGGGCATACTGTCACGATCAATCCAACCGGCATAAAGCACAACTCAATTCCAATGAGACTTGGGGAAAAAGCCAGAGCGAGTAGTATGTTGATTCCGATTTTACTACATTATTTTGGTGAGGGCGTCGTCCCCTATCCTGGAGGAGACAAAATTGGTAGGCGACCTATTGACCGACACTTAAAAGGTCTCGAAAGATTGGGGGCGGTTTTTCAGCTAGAAGACCATCAATTGCGTGCCAAAGGCAAACTCCATGGCAGCACTTTTAAATTCAATAAAATCACTCACACTGGGACTGAAACTTTGATTTTGGGAGCAGTAGTAGCAACTGGAGAAACTTTTCTGGAAAACTGTGCTTTAGAACCAGAAGTAGATGATTTAATTCATTTCTTGAGCAAGATGGGGGCAAAAATTGAGAGACAGGGAGGGGTGATTCATGTTTATGGGGCAGTTGAACTCTACGGTGCGGAATACACGGTTATGCCAGATCGAAATGAAGTAGTGACCTTTGCTTGTATGGCCCTGGCTACTCGTGGGGATGTGACCATCCAACATATAAACAATGATCACATCGAAGCTTTTTTGGACCGCTTGGATAAAATTGGTGCCTCTTACGATCAGTCTGCGGATAGTTTGCGAGTTTACTGGGAGAGGCCCCTTTCGGCAACGACAGTCATTACCCGCCCTCATCCTGGCTTTATGACTGATTGGCAACCAATCTGGACAGCGCTGATGACTCAAGCTGAGGGTCAGAGTGTCATTCATGAGACAGTATTTGAGCATCGGTTCCACTATGTTCCTCTGCTAAATAGTCTTGGAGCTAGAATTGAAATTTTTAACCACAGCGTCCCAAATCCAGAAGAATTCTATAATTTCAACTTGTCTGATGACAAAGAGGAATATTTTCATGCGGCTCGTGTTTTTGGACCTACCAAATTCAAAGGTGGGGAGGTTTCAGTCCCGGATATTCGTGCTGGTGCTACTTTGACCTTAGCCGCATTGGCGGCTGAGGCAGGTACCATTTTGACAGATATTGATCATATTGAAAGAGGGTATGAGAAGCTTGAAGATAGACTAAAAGGTTTAGGAGCTAATATTACCAAGGATGAATAATCTTAAGAGATCCTTGTATTTTCCAGTAGCCTTTTATTTCCGGTTCTTTGCGATGATAATGATGTGGCGCTGGAAGCCCAGAATCATTGTAGTCACTGGGTCAAGTGGTAAGACAACGCTTCTGAATCTGATTGCCTCTCAACTGGGTAATGATGCTAAGTATTCCCACCACGCCAATAGCAATTTTGGTATCCCATTCAATATTTTGGGGTTAGACAGAAAAACTATGCTCCTTTCGGAGTGGCCCCGTCTTTTTCTAAGAGCACCGCTGCACGCTTTTAAAAAACCTCCACAGGAAAAATTGTACATTGTAGAAGCAGATTGTGATCGTCCAGGTGAAGATAAATTTATTAGCAGTTTAAGTAGTTTTTTGAAACCAGAGGTGACTCTGTGGGTGAGCACTGGTCGGACTCATACCATGAATTTCGATCACCTAGTCAGAGAGGGAAAATTCCCGACAGTAGAAGAAGCAATTGCCTATGAATTTGGGCATTTTGTCAAACGTACGACTAAACTTGTGATTGTAAATGGTGACTCAGAACTTATTAGAACTCAGTTAAGAAATACCAAGGCTTCCGTAATCCCGATTTATGCAAAAGATCTGACAAGTTACCAAGTAAGTGAAAATGGTACCCAGTTTAAGTTTGGTAATCGGATTGTGAAATTGAAAGCTTTACTACCGCCAAGTGCTTACTACTCCATTAGAATGACTTTGGAGCTTTTAAACTACTTAGGAATAGAGGCAAGAAGTTTTGAGAATTTTGCGTCACCCCCGGGTCGAAGTTCGGTTTTCGATGGGATTAAAAATACCACTTTGATTGATAGTAGTTATAATGCCAATCTTGGATCGATGACTACTATTTTGGAAATGTATACCCTATTTCCCAAAAAACCAAAATGGGCAGTGATCGGTGATATGCTGGAGTTAGGAGCAGAAGAGGAAATCGAGCATGAAAAGTTGGCCAAATTAATAGCTGCGGTCGATTTAGAACGCTTAGTTTTAATGGGAACAAGAGTTGGTCAGTACACATATCCGGTGCTAAAAGAGCTAGTGGGGGACAAATTTCCAATTGTAGCTTTTGACAACCCAACCCAGACTTTAGCCTATCTTAAGCAAGAAATAAAAGGTGGGGAAACCATTTTGTTTAAAGGAGCCAGATTTTTGGAAGGGGTTATTGAAAATTTATTGAAAGATGCGAGTGAGAAAAAAGATTTAGCGAGGCGTGAGGAAATTTGGGAGAAAAGGCGTAAACAATGGGGACTGTAAATAAGATTTACTTGCTGCATGGTTGGTCAGACTCCACCCAAAAGTGGGGGACCTTAGTTAATTTACTAGAAAAAAGAGGGTTTAAAGTGCACTTGCCCAGAATTCCAGGATTAACTGAACCGTTAAAAGAAGAGTGGAAGCTAGAGGACTATGTCAGTTGGTTAAAAAACCTCTTAGAAAATGAGAATAAAGTAATTTTAGTGGGACACTCCAATGGGGGAAGAATTAGCTTAGCCTTCAGTTTAAAATATCCAGAAAAAGTAGAGCATCTAGTTTTGATTGATAGTGCTGGAGTCTATCATAATCATCGGGGTTTGCGTTTCAAGAGATTTTTGTTTAAAACCTTAGCTTTTGCTGGGAAAAAAATCACTAGATCAGAAAGATTGAGAAATGTACTTTACAAATTAGCTCGGGAAAAAGATTATCAACAAGCTGATCCAATTTTGAGAAAAACACTTACCAATTTGATTAAAATTGACTTAGTTCCACACCTTACCAACCTGAAGGTGGCAACTTTAATTATTTGGGGAGAAAATGATAAAGCCACTCCATTGCAAGATGGACTTTTGATGCACCAAAAAATAACCAATTCAGTCCTTAAAATTATCCCGGAAGCTAGGCACTCACCCCAATTTACTCATCCAGATACAGTGGCAAAGCTAATTGCGGAAGGAGTAAAATAGTGGCAGTTTTTAATTCACTTGGGTCAAACTACACTTTCATCTTTGCCTTAAAAGCTCTTTTTGGATTGGGTAAAAAAGAAGATCTAGAAATTCTAAAAAAACTATTGGGTGAAAAATATGGTGGTGAAGTAGTCTTAACTTATAAGGGTCGAGAGGGTTTAAATTTAGCGTTGCAAACATGCAATCTTAAAGAAAGTAGCCAAGTTGGGATAAATGGGTTTACCTGCTACGTAGTAGAAAAGGCTGTTTCTGATTTAAGCTTACAACTAGCCTATATTGATATTGACTCCAAGACCTTAAACTTCACGGCCGAAGGGTTGAGAAAGGAAGTAGACAGAAATCCCAATCTAAAGGTAGTGGTGATCCAAAACACACTAGGGTACCCAAGTGAAGGGGAGGAGATTGCCAAGATTTGCCGTGAGAAAAACTTGGTTTTGATTGAGGATTTAGCTCATTGTGTTGGGACTACCTATAAAAATGGCCACGAAGCTGGAACTTTAGGAGATCTAGTTATCCTTTCTTTTAGTCAGGACAAGATGGTGGACGGAGGTAGTGGTGGGGCAGTAGTTATCCGTAACCAAAACTTTAGTTTCCCTCAGAATCTCGACTGGAAAGAAGTAGGGTATTACCAGCAATTACTAGACAGACTTTATCCAATTCTTACCTTTATTATCAGAAAAACTTATCCCTGGAAAATTGGCGAGGTTTTGCACTGGTTACTTAAAAAATCAGCAATTTTGACTTCCCCCATTAACCCAAAATCACCGATCGTATTACACAGTCTCCCTTCTTGGTGCGCTTCTTTAGTGATTGAGGCATCGAAAAATTTGCCCGCAAATGCAAAACATAGGCAAAAAATCGCTCAAATTTACAGCCAGACTTTGGATAAAGAGTTGGTTTTTGAAGATCTTACCCCACTTGTGGAAAACAGCACTAATCTACGTTTTCCAATCAATGTCAAAAACCGTCTTGACCTCATTCTCTTTTTAAAAAATGCAGGAATATATGTGTCTGATATCTGGTATGATAGCCCGATTGGGCCAAAGAAATACCAAGATTTCAGTATTTATCCTGTAGGCACTTGTCCCCAAGCGGAGAGTGTTTCACAGACAATCCTAAACTTGCCTACGCATCAAGATATAACCGAAAATGAGGCAAGAAAAATTAGTGGGTTAGTAAACCAATGGTTAAAACAGAACTAAAACCAGTAACTAGGAAAAAAGAGTGGGAAGATTTTCTCAAGACCCGCAGCGAAGCGAACTTTTTGCATTCCTGGAATTGGGGAGAATTTCATCTTCTTTTGGGCCACTCTGTTTATCGAGTAGGTTTTTACCAAGACGAAAAATTAGTTGGTGTCTTGCTGGCTACAATGGAGACTGCACGCCGCGGTCGGTATCTAACTGTGCCAGGTGGGCCGATTATTGATTTTAAAGACAGAGGTCAAGTCAATTTATTTGCGAGCGAAATTAAAAGGCTGGCTAAAGCGGAAGGGTGTAGTTTTGTCAGGGTCAGATCCCAACTAATACAATCGGAAGACACACAAAAACTTTTTGCAAATTTAGGTTTCAGAAAAGCACCGATGCATCTACATGCCGAGCTCACCAACCAACTTGATATCACCAAGAGCGAGGAAGAACTTTTAATGGGGATGCGTAAAACTACTCGTTATGAAATAAAAAAAGCTCTGAATGAGAATATTAAAATCACCACTAGTTCAAGTAGTGATGAGATAAAGAATTTTTACACCTTGCAGCTAGATACAGCGCGGAGGCAAAAATTTGTACCCTTCTCCTTTAATTATTTGAAGGAACAATTTGAAGTTTTCTCTCAAGATAATCAGGTACTATTATATAAGGCAGAAAAAGACGGTATTCTTTTGGCCAATGCTTTTATTATCTTTTACGGACAGGAAGCAGTTTATCATTATGGAGCTTCTACCCCTGAAGGAAGGAATTTCCCCGGTGCTCATCTAATTCAATGGGAGGCTATCAGGGAAGCTAAGAGACGAGGACTGAAAAGATACAATTTCTGGGGAGTAGCTCCAGAAGACGTGCAAAACCATCGGTTCGCAGGTCTGTCTATTTTCAAAAAGGGGTTTGGAGGAGAGGACTTTCAGTATTTACCAGCCCAGGATTTAGTAATCAACTCGCCTTTGTATTTAGTTAATTTTGTGATTGAGACACTGAGGCGGCATCTTCGCCACGTCTAGGGCTAGGCTCTGCGAACCGCTCCTTTGCGACTAGGAGGGTCTAGTTGTATACTTATTATTATGAGTAAGCTCCTTGGCATCCTGCTTTTGTCTTTTCTGACGACTAGTATTTTGGCGGTGCCCTTCATTAACCTTCTTTATAAGTTGAAATTCCAAAGGCAAAAAGAACTGGGCCAAAAAAATATCTTTGGGGAAGTTACTAGTATTGTGAATAAACTGCATTCCTGGAAAGTTGGGACCCCAAATGCCGGTGGTATTCTGATAATCTTAGTCTCCATTGCCTTTAGTGCTATTTTTTATGCCCTAACAAAGTTTGAGATAAATTGGACGGCAAAAATTTTGTACTTTACTATGTTTAGTTTTGGTCTTTTGGGTCTTTATGATGACGCTAGAAAATTCTTTGGACTTAAAGTTACAGGAGTCTGGGGATTGCGGATTCGCTACAAGTTTAGTCTGCAATGGCTTTTGGCATTAGTGATTGGGCTAGCCCTAAATATCCAAATGGGTTTACATACCGTAGCTCTGCCCCTGGGTGGAGAAATTGATTTAGGCGCTTTTTATCCTTTGTTTGCTGCCTTGGTGATTGTCGCGACCGTGAATGCGGTAAACCTAACTGACGGACTAGATGGTTTGGCCAATGGTCTACTTTTGATTGCCTTATCTGCTTTTTGGTGGTTGTCTTCTCTCGCCGATATGGGTGATATTCAAGTTTTTATCGCTGTTATTCTAGGATCGCTTTTAGCTTTTCATTACTTTAATATCTATCCGGCTCGCGTTTGGATGGGTGATACCGGAGCCTTGGCTTTAGGGGGCATGCTTGCCGTTATCAGCTTGATGTTAAATTTAGTTTATGTCTTACCTTTTATTGGGGCGGTTTTTATGATCGAAACTATCTCCACGCTGATTCAATGGACCTCAAAAGCAACCAGAGGGGAAAAAGTTTTCCTAGCTACACCCATACACCATCATTTTGAGGCTAAGGGATGGGATGAAACCAAAGTAACCATGAGGTTTTGGTTAGCCGGAGCGGTGTCTGCTTTTGTGGGTCTTTTCATCGCTTTGCTTGGGAAATAGCTTCAACTCAGGTATAATAGTGGCTATGAAGCAACCAGTCAGATTCTGTTTTGAGGGTTATAAACTTCAAACTTCAACCAATCAAATTAGTTTTCACTACTCAGTCTATTTTTCTGATAACACGCAGACTCTTTTTACTGAGAAATTAACTTTCCCAGAAAATGCTAGTTGGGACAAAATTCCAAATAATATACTAAAGTCCTCCTTAGAAAGCTTGCATTTGATTTTGGGGATTAGTTATTGGAAAGCTTATTGTCCTAAAGAATTAATACTAAAAAATTTAGTTTTAAATAAAAAACAAGCTGAGTTTTGGAATACTGTATATACCAAAGGGCTAGGGGAATTTTTCTACCGCAACAGTATTGATTTTCGTGGGTTAGTTCAGTTTCCACATGCACAGGTTGAAAACAAAGCTGGTTCCTTTTCTCGTCAAAACCGTAGTTTATTACCATTTGGAGGTGGTAAAGATTCAATTGTCGCTTTAGAGCTACTTAAAAAAGCTGGCAAAGACTTTACTCTCTTTACACTTGGGACCTCACCAGTCCAAGAGGAAGTAAGCCAAAAGATTGGTCAAAAACCACTGGTAGTGCAACGAGAACTAGACTCACAACTTTTTGACCTAAATTCGAAGGGTGAGGTCTACAATGGCCATGTCCCTATATCAGCTGTGTATCATTTAGTAGGATCAGTAGTTGCTTTACTTTTTGACTATAAATACATTGTCTTCCCCAATGAGCTTAGCGCTAGTTATGGAAATGTAAACTATTTAGGAGTTGAGATTAATCACCAATGGAGTAAATCTTTTGAATTTGAAAAGCTGGTTCAAGATTATATTCACCAGTTTATCACACCTGATATCATGCCTTTTTCTCTGCTGCGACCACTTCATGAGATAAAAATTGTGGAACTTTTTAGCCATATGAGTGAGTATTTTTCAACCTTTTCAAGTTGTAACCGTAATTTTACTCAGACCAAAGGTATAAGTCAGAAAAGATGGTGCGGGGAGTGTCCGAAGTGTGCTTTTGTTTTTCTGCTTTTGGCTGCCTTTCTACCTAAAGAAAAAGTGCTGAGCATTTTCTCCAAAAATCTTCTCAGTGATCCAAAATTAACACTGGCTTACAAAGAACTTTTAGGACTAAAAGACGTTAAACCCTGGGATTGTGTGGGCACTCCAGAAGAAGTGCAGTTAGCTTTTTACCTCGCTCATCAAAAGGGAGAGTTTGAGAAAGACACGGTGATGAAGATGTTTGTTGATGAGGTTTTACCTACTCTTGAAAACCCAGAAAAGCTGAAAGAAAAACTGTTAATTGTCACTCACGAGGGGTCTGTCCCAGAAGAGTTTAAGATTGTTATTGAGGAGCTAAAATGACTCTTGAAAAACTAAAGGGTAAAAAAATCTTGGTAGTCGGTTTGGGAAGTGAGGGCAAGGCAACTTTTGACTATCTAAAAACAAATTTACCCAATACAGTGGTCGAAACTACCGATCAAAAAGATGGGCCAAACTATTTGGACAAACAAAAGGAATTTGACTTGGCGGTTCGTTCTCCGGGGGTCAAGAGGGAGCTACTTACGATTCCATCCACCACCGCTACTAATATCTTTTTTGCCAATGTAACCTCTCCTATTATTGGAGTTACGGGGTCCAAAGGAAAAAGCACGACCGCCTCTTTAATTGATCATCTCCTAAAAACGAGCGGTAAAAAATCTATTCTAGCAGGCAATATTGGCCTCCCGATGTTGGAAGTCGTCGAAAGTGAAACGGACTTTTTTGTCGTGGAGTTATCTAGTTTTCAGCTGGAAGATATCAATTACTCACCACACCTCAGTGTTTTCACTAGTATTTTTCCTGAGCATATGGATCATCATGGTAGTTTTGAAACTTACTTTGACGCGAAGAAAAGAATAGTAAAGTTTAGCACCAGTGAAGATTATTTCGTCTTCAACTCCCGTTATAGGGAATTGGTTAGTTTAAGTAGAGAAACCAAAGCACAAGCAGTCCCTTTTGAAGAAACCTTGCCTCCTGGGGTTGAGAAAATACCCCTTATTGGTCAGCATAATTTAGAAAATCTGCTCGGTGCCATCACTGTCTCCCATTTACTAAAAATCGAAGATAAGTTTATCAAGAGTGGGATTGAGACTTTTAAACCTTTACCCCACCGATTAGAAAAAGTTGGCACTTTTCGGGGAATCACATTTTACGATGATGCTATTTCCACCACTCCTCAGTCCGCAATTGCTGCCTTGGATTCTTTGGCGGATGTCAGTACGATTTTGCTAGGCGGGGAGGATCGCGGTTATGATTTTAGGGCGTTGATAAGCAAATTAGTGGAAAAGAAAGTTGCTAATATTGTGCTTTTCCCCAATAGTGGCAGCAAAATCAAAAGTTTACTACCCAAAAGCCAGTTTAAAATTTTGGAAACAAGCAGTATGGAGGAGGCAGTGAGATTTGGGTATACCAATTCTCATGTAGGGTCAGTTTGTCTTCTGTCTACAGCTTCTCCAAGCTACAGTCTGTGGAAGAATTTTGAAGAAAAAGGGGACTTATTTCAAGATAGTATAAAAAAGTTTGCCTAAAATCCCTACCTGCCATGAAAACAAAACATCGAAAAATTCCTAATTTCTCTTTTACTTCTTTTAGGTCCATGGACTTGGGTTTAGTTTTAGTCACCCTGGGACTAACTATCTTTGGATTGGTGATGGTTTACAACGCCAGTGCTTTTTCTGCTTTTAAAGATTTTAACGATAAATATTACTTTTTAAAGCACCAAGGAGTTGGGGCCTTAGTAGGATTATTTGCTCTGCTAGTTACCTCTCGTGTTAATTATCACTTTTGGGAAAAACTGGCTTTTCCTGCGATGCTGATCTCCCTGGTTCTACTGGTGAGTGTTTTTAGTCCTTTAGGTGTAAAGGTTTATGGTGCGCAGCGGTGGGTGGACTTTGGTTTTTTCACTTTGCAGCCAGCCGAGATAGCCAAGCTAAGTTATATTTTGTATCTATCTGCTTGGCTCTCCAAAAAAGTTAAGGCGCTTCCTTTCCTAGCGATCACGGGAGTAATTTTGGGTATTGTCCTGCTGCAGAGAGATTTGGGAACGGCGACTATCATCGGTCTGACGGGAATGAGTATTTTTTTCATTGCCGGGGCACCTTGGTGGCAATTTTTAGGACTTGGTTTTTTAGGAGCTGTGGCGGGGTCAATTTTGATCTTAACTTCCAACTATCGCAAAGCCAGGCTGTTGAGTTTTCTAAATAGTTCTAATGATCAACTGGGGACGAGCTACCATATCAATCAAGTCTTAATTGCTTTGGGGAGTGGTGGGCTTTTTGGGGTGGGGTTGGGGCAATCTCGGCAAAAATATGGTTATATACCTGAGGTTACCACTGATTCTATTTTTGCAGTGGTAGCCAATGAGCTGGGTTTTATTGGTGCTAGTGGTTTAATTTTGGCTTTGGCATACCTAATCTGGCGGGGGATACAGACAGCCAAGGGAGCAGGCGACCAGTTTGGTTTCTTGCTAGCAGTGGGGATTACTAGCTGGCTTGGTTTTCAGGCCATTATCAATATTGGTTCCATGGTGGCTCTTTT
Source organism: uncultured Gammaproteobacteria bacterium (assembly GCA_964349395.1). Taxonomy (GTDB): domain Bacteria; phylum Patescibacteriota; class Microgenomatia; order Woykebacterales; family RBG-16-39-9b; genus CAYGGA01. The sequence continues at coordinate 17,813 of CAYGGA010000001.1, forward strand.
CCCTCTCACTGGAGTGCCTTTGCCCTTGATTTCCTACGGGGGAAGCTCGTTGGTGATGGTGATGACTGGGATTGGGATCTTGCTGAACATCTCTAGCTGGCAAGTGGTAAACAAAACCGGCCGATAATCATGATATACTACGGAGTATGCGTGTTGTAATTACGGGTGGGCATTTAACCCCAGCGCTGGCAGTTATTGACGAAATAGTCAAAGATCACCAAGTTATTTTTATTGGTCGCAGAACTGCTAGTGAGGGAGACAAATCCAAAAGTGCAGAAGCAATTGTTATTCCCCAGCTAAAAATTCCCTTTTTCTCCATTGAGGCGGGGAGATTGCAAAGAAAATTAACTCCTTACACTCTCTTTGCGCTACTAAAAATTCCCCTTGGTTTTTTCCAGGCTTTTTTGATTCTGATTAAAAATGATCCCGATGTCGTAATCTCTTTTGGTGGTTATGTGGCTTTACCAGTAGTGTTAGCTGCTTGGCTGCAGCGTATTCCTGTTATCACTCATGAGCAGACAACGGAAACTGGACTGGCAAATAAAATCATTGCCCGTTTTGCTCAAAAAGTCGCGGTTGCTTGGGAGACTTCCGCCGCTAATTTCCCTAAGAAAAAAGTAATCATCACTGGTAATCCTATCCGGGCGCAAGTTTTAAATATTAAGAGAGAAAAAGTAAGTAAGCCAGTTATATATATAACTGGCGGCAACCAAGGGGCCCATGTTATCAATAACGCCGCCGAAGAGATAGTGGAAAATCTCGCTTCCCTAGGCGAAGTTTATCATCAAACTGGAGGATCAGAAGTCTATCATGATTTTGAAAGACTTAGTGAGAAGCTTGCTACCTTACCAAAAGCAACTGCCGAAAATTATCATTTAGCCAAGTGGTATTCGACCGAGGAGTTGGCGGAGATTCTAGCGAAAGCAACTTTAGTGATTGGTCGAAGTGGCGCCAATACTATTACTGAACTAGCATATCTAGGGATTCCTGCTCTATTGATTCCGATTCCTTGGGTCACCCATGATGAACAAACCAAAAACGCGCAGATTTTGTCTTCTCGGGGAGCGGGGCTTATCTTAGCTCAAAAAGAGTTAACTGGCAAAAGATTACTAAGTACCGTGGAAATTATGTTAAAAGATATAACTGCGTTTCAAAAAGGAGCCCAAGAAGTTAAAAAACTTATCAAAACTGATAGCGCTTCTAAACTCGCCCAAGAAGCTCTAAAACTTGCCCACCATGGAGAAAAAACTCTTTAGTCTACAACGAAAAAACCGCACCAAGGATCTGCTCTTCAATCTAGTAGTCGCAGTTCTTCTGCTTTTTGTTTTGATTAGTACGATCTCTCCCTTGCTTGGTAGCATCGGGGTAAAGATTCTACATGGTCTGGAAAATGTCAAAAATAATCTAAGCCCCCAAAAGATGGTAGCCGTAAATCCTCTGGCTCCTTCTTTTAAAGATCAAGTTAAAGAAAAAGTTGATCCCGCAATTTTTGAAATTAAAGATTTTAAAGAGATTGATGCATATTCTCTGGAAGCCACTTCATTTCAGGGGGTAGTAGCGGTTTTTGGAACCCATCAGAGTTTAGATGATCAAGTTTCCTCTTTACAAACTCTCCTTGCAAAAAGTAGAATAGAAGCTAAACAGGTTAAAAAAATAGATTTAAGATTTAACAAAACTATAGTTGAGTACGGAGATCAAAAGTAGGAATTTGATTCGCTTCTGCGCTTTGCTAAGAAGCTAAACAGGTTAAAAAAATAGATTTAAGATTTAACAAAACCGTAGTGGAATAGGAAGCTAAATAATAAGTAAGATGAGGCCTGCCTAGTTAAGAAAGAACTAATTCTTTCGAAACAGCAGTGAACTTTTTTTGGCAAAAGAACGAACTATTAGTGCTATTGATGTTGGAAGTTCCAAAGTTGTTACTTTAATTGCTACTGGTAGCCGGGAAAGCCAGCTCACAGTGGTGGGTGTTTCCACAGTGCCTTCTCGTGGGCTACGCAAGGGGCAGGTTGTAGATATTGATGAAGCAGTCCAGGCGATTGCCCAAGGAATCGAGGCTGCTGAAAGAATGGCTGGGTACTCGATTACTTCCAGCTTTGTCAGTGTCGGTGGTAGTCATATTTCCTCAATAAATTCTCGTGGGGTAGTCGCAGTAGCTGGTAATGATAATGAAATTACCAGTGAAGATGTCCGTCGTGTGACAGAAGCTGCCCGAGCTATATCTATACCTTCCTCCAGGGAGATAATCCATGTTATTCCTCGTGATTTTGTAGTTGATTCTCAAGAAGGTATCAAAGATCCAGTCGGGATGACTGGAGTAAGGCTTGAGGTAGAGACTCATATTATCACGGGTGCGGCCACTTCGATGCGAAATTTGGCAAAATGTATTCAGCAGGTTGGTATTGATGTTGAAGCTTTGGTTTTTTCTGGGCTCGCGGCCTCCGAAGGAACTTTGACAGAAACAGAAAAAGAACTTGGAGTTGCTTTGATTGACATCGGTGGTGGCACGACAGATGTGAGTTTATTTGTTGACGGTTCTATTGCCCATTCAGTCGTAATTCCGATTGGTGGTAAAAATATTACCAATGATCTGGCGATCGGGCTGCGTGGGTCTTTGGAAAGTGCCGAAAAAATCAAATTAGAGCTCTCTCGAGCGGACAAAAAAGAGACTCGTATTGAAGAGGAAAGCTTGGAAGACCGCAAGGAAAAAAGAGAAAAAGAGCGAAAAGAAGACATCTTGGATGTTTCCAAATTGGAGTTAGCTGAAGATTTGGGTGTCTTATCTAAAAAAACTTTAGTGGATGGCATCATCAAGCCTCGTTTGACCGAGATTTTTACGCTCGTTGGGATGGAGATAAAAAGAAGTGGTTACTCTGGGTTACTGCCAGCAGGAATTGTGGTTACCGGAGGTGCTTCAGAGACAGTAGGTCTAAGCCAAGTAGGTAAAGAAGTCCTAAGGATGCCCGTAAGAGTAGCTACCCCCACTGGAGTAAGCGGGTTGATTGAAGAAGTTACCACTCCAGCTTATTCGGGAGCTATTGGCTTGCTGCTCTACGGTGATCGCTTTGCTCCATCCAGTAATAGTTCTTTGCCTGGTATGCCCTCTCTCAAGTTCAAACCCAATTTTGGTCGTGTGGTCAATTGGTTAAAATCATTCCTGCCTTGACACTGCCTTCAGTATTAAGTAAACTGCCCGTACAATCTAAAACTGCCCTAAAGTGAGTAATTTATAGTTTATGCTTATTAAACCTGAGATCAATCGATTTGCAAAGATAAAAGTAATTGGTATTGGGGGCGCTGGTTGTAACGCTCTAAATTCCATGATTTCCCAACAACAAATCCAAGGGGTGGACTTTGTGGCGGTCAATTCTGACGCCCAAGCTCTGCTTACCTGTAAAGCCGCGACCAAAGTCCAGATTGGTGATCAGCTCACCAAAGGGCTTGGTAGTGGTGGGCAGCCGGAGATAGGCCGTCAAGCTGCCGAAGAGAGTATGGATAGACTCCAGGAGATGGTAGAGGGAGCGGACATGATTTTTATTACTGCTGGTATGGGTGGTGGTACTGGAACTGGTGCATCTCCAATCATCGCGGAGATTGCCCGTGATTCTGGCGCCCTCACCGTCGCCGTAGTCACTAAGCCATTCAATTTTGAAGGAGCCAAAAGACGAGTAGCCTCAGAAGAAGGTATTGAAAATCTCAAAGATAAAGTCGATACCATGATTGTGATCCCCAACCAGAGACTCTTAGATGTCGTTGACAAAAAAATGAGCCTGCTGGAAGCTTTCAAAGTGGCGGATAATGTTTTGGGCCAAGGTGTTCAAGGAATATCTGATATCATTGTTCTTCCTGGTTTGATAAATGTCGACTTTGCCGATGTCCGAACGATTATGAATAATGCTGGTAGTGCATTGATGGGTATTGGTTTTGGAACAGGTGAAAATAGGGCTGCAGCGGCGGCACGAAGTGCGATTGCTTCCCCTCTGCTCGAAGTTTCTATCGATGGTGCCAAAGGAGTTTTGTTCAATGTTACTGGTGGAAATGATCTGAGTATGTTTGAAGTCGATGAAGCAGCCAAAATCATCTCGTCAGCTGCCGATGCTGATGCCAATATTATCTTTGGTGCCACTATTGATGAGAGCATGGTCGATCAGGTAAAAATCACCGTCATTGCCACTGGTTTTAATGAAGATGCCCTTCGTAGTGCTGAAGCTCGAGATGTGGTCCAGTCTTTCCCTGAAGTATCTGACAATTCTGAAGAGTCTGATGAGTTTGACATCCCAGCTTTTATGCGTCAACGCTAATGTCATTGCGAGGAATATAATGACGAAGCAATCTAAAGAATGCGTTTGGATAAATCCTCAAACTGGGGATTTTTAGTTTTAATTAGGTTTAACTTCTTAATTCTTGAGCCCGCTTTAATTTGTTTCTCCCTTTTAATTGCTTCGAGCACATCAACAAAGATCTCAAAATAAACTAATTTATGGACTTTATATTTTGATGTAAATCCAGGGATCAATTCTTTTCTATGCTCAAGGGTTCTTCTTGGTAGGTTATTAGTTATACCAGTGTAGAGAACTGAGTTAGTTTTATTGGTTAGGATGTATACAAAGTAATGTTTTAAGGCCACACCTCTATATTAGAGACTGCTTTACTGTCTTCACAATGACAAACGGGATTGCCACGCTTCGCTCGCAATGACAATGGGGGTTGACACTCTCCTGGTTACTTGGTTAAATTTAATATACCATGCCTAAGAAAACTGCCAAAAGAAAATCCCCAGTCTCGAGAAAAACTGATTCCTACTCTAAAAATTGGGTCAAATGGGTATTGATTTATTTCTTATTGGGGAGTTTAGTATACCTTTCTATCTACGCTCTCTTTTTCCAAAAAGGTTACTCAGATCTTAAACCAACTACTACCCAAACTAATCCTTAAAAAGAAACTCCCGCCGGAACCTAAGTTCCTTTGGGAGCTGAGGATAGTGCTCACCTTCACTAGACAGTAGCCAACTCTCTTTCTTTGACAAGCCACTCTTGAAAAATGGCTGTAAGGGCACCTTCGACTTGGTCAATGGTATTGCCGGACTTAACCTTTTTCCACCCCCGCCCAGATTTTAAGCTTCGGTATCCAGCTTCATATGGATGGAGATGGTAGATCTGGATTTCCTTTGGAGCGGTCCATGGGAGGGTTCGAGTGGGTTTCAGTTGAACGACTACTATTGCGTACGGATCACTTTTAGTAAGCTGAATGGTTACCCGAGGTATCTTATGGTTCGGAAGCTTTCCCACCTTCTGCAGGAATCTATCTACCCCGTCGGTCAATTCTGAACGATATACCCCTTCGACTAAACCTTGGACGACAATCTTGGTCCTCATCTCTCTCCTCCATTAATTGTGGTGAAGTATATACCAAAAGGTCTTGACAAGCAATTTGGTAGCCATTGTATACTAATGGTGGGCCCTAAATTTTCTCCCCCAAGAAAGGGCTTTTTTTATTGGCTAAAAAGCAAAAATACATTTTTGTAAGTGGTGGTGTAATTTCCGGTATTGGGAAAGGTATCACCACCTCTTCTATTGCTGCTATTTTGCATTCAAAAGGATATAAAGTCTCACCGATTAAAATTGACATGTACCTAAATGTCGATGCGGGTACGATCCGTCCACAAGAGCATGGGGAAGTGTTTGTGACTGATGATGGGATTGAAACTGACCAAGATCTAGGAAATTACGAAAGATTTTTAGATATTGATCTCACTCGAGCCAATTATCTGACCACGGGCCAGGTCTATCAAGAAGTTATTCGTAAAGAAAGAGCTTTTGAGTATGACGGAGAAGATGTGGAGGCAATTCCGCATGTTTCCGATGAAATAATCCGCCGAATTGAAGAAGCCGGAGTGGCTCTGGAAGCTGATATTGTGATCATCGAATTAGGTGGCACCGTTGGCGAGTACCAAAATGGGCTCTTTTTTGAAGCTTCGCGTATTATGAGACTTAGAAATCCACATGATGTCGTTCAAGTACATGTCGCTTACCTACCTGTTCCCGGAAAACTAGGCGAGATGAAGTCCAAACCAGTCCAACAGTCAGTTCGAGTTCTAAACTCCATGGGGATCCAACCAGATATTGTGATTGGTAGAAGTGAAACTCCCATGGACCAAAAGCGCAAAGAACGGCTTGCTCTTTTTACCAATGTTCAGATGGAAGACGTTATCTCCAATCCAGACGTAGAGTCTATCTACGAGATCCCCCTTGTTTTAAGTGAACAAAATGTTGGCGAAAGAATCCTGCAAAAGCTTGATTTAAAACCAGGGCAGAAAGATTTGAAAAAGTGGCGTGAGCTAGTAACAAAAATCAAAACAGTAAATAAAGAGGTAAAAATTGGCGTGGTAGGGAAGTACTTTGCTACGGGTGACTTTCAACTTGAAGACGTCTACATCTCGGTAATTGAGGCTTTAAAACATGCTAGTTGGGCAAATAACTTACGTCCAAGACTGTTTTGGTTTGACTCAATCATCTTTGAAAACGATGACAAAAGTTTAGCTCACTTAAAGGATATGGATGGTATTGTTATTCCCGGTGGTTTTGGCGAGCGGGGGACAGAAGGGCTAATCAATGCTGTCCGTTTTGCCCGTGAAAATAAGATTCCTTGTCTAGGGCTTTGCTACGGACTGCATATGCAGGTAATTGAGTTTGCTCGGAATGTTTTGAATTTAAAAAATGCCCAAACTACTGAAATAGACAATGATACTCCTCATCCCGTAATCCACATTATGCCTGATCAGGAAAAGAAAATGCTGATTCGGGATTATGGAGCTAGTATGAGACTGGGGGCTTGGGAAGCTCAAATAAAAAAAGGAACCAAAACTTTTGAAGCTTATGGAAAAGAGAAGATCTCGGAAAGACACCGCCATCGGTATGAGGTTAACAATAATTACCGCACACAGCTCGAGGAAAGTGGCTACATCGTTTCGGCAACCTCACCTGAAGGTCATTTGATTGAGATAATGGAACAGACCGACCACCCCTTTATGGTTGGATCGCAGTTTCACCCTGAACTAAAATCGCGACCTTTTTCTCCACACCCGCTTTTTAATGCTTTTATAAAAGCGTCCAGCAAAAAAGCGTCCTAAGACGCTCTTCTGCTTTGAATCTATCAGTGGAGGGCAACACTGACAGTTCGAGGATAATAGAAGCACTTTCAGTCTTCTGCGCTTCACTATTGTGGCTCTTTTGTTACTCCATCGACTAATAGAAGATTCCGCTTCGCAGACTCTTCTGCGCTAAAGCTAAAAAGAGTACACCAATACTATCAACTTATATTATAGTGGTCAACACACAAGCATGCTAAGAGGAGTGGGTAGTTAAACAATTGGTTTGTGAGGGAAGTCCGGGAAGATCATGTCTTGGAGTTTCATACCCTTTTTGTCAGCATCAGCAATCATTTTAATGATGGTTTCTACACCCGCCAGATTGATACCTTTGTTTTGAGTTAAGAAGCGGATAAATTGCAGCTTGCGGATATCTTTTTGGGAATAGCGCCGACGATTGGTTTTTGTTCTTTGGGGGATCACTAACCCCTCATTTTCATAAATCATGAGAGTTCGTGGATGGACACCCATAATTTCGGCTGCGACTGACAGTGTAAATAGTGGCTTATCGTCAATACCCATGCTAATAAAAGGTTAAACCAAAAGTGACGCGTTTGCAAGAGCTGGTTGTCTCTCCAAGTGTTGGTTGAGTGTTGTTTTAAGAGAAATTATTGCTAATAATGATTTAGTAGGAGTTGTGTATGAGTCCACAGACTCCTTAACTTTTGTGGACTCGAGGGCAATGCGCAACTTCAAACGCAAATTCATTTCTCCGAATTTCTACCTTTAACCAAGAAACTAAGGGGTTGACAAACCCCAACCCAAACGTTATAGTAAGACTGTAACATTTACATTAATAATAAGTGTAACCTAAATTGAGAGGGGGTGATGTACATGCCCATGACAACTGAAGAAGCCGGCCGCCGAGGTGGTCTCGCAGTTAAGAAGAAATACGGTCCCTCATTTTACTCTGAGATTGGCAAAAAAGGAGGCCAATCTACCAAAAGTCACTATGGACCAGACTTTTACTCCATGATTGGAGAAAAAGGTGGAGAAGCAGTTAAGAGAAAGCACGGTCCCGCCTTTTACTCAGAAATTGGCCGCCGAGGCGGACAGGCCCAAAGTTCCAGAACTAAAAAAAGCGGTTAAAGTGAAGATTAAATTGCTATTTGGTAACAGGTTGCTACTGCATATGTAGTAGCTTGTTACTTTGCAGTAAACCTTTCATTAGGAACGAAGTGACGCAGGAGTTTTCTAAAAGAAAATCTCTTAGCTTTAGGGCAGAAGTCCTTCGAAGAAGGATCTTCTATCCAAGCAGCCTTCAATCTGATAAAATCTCCGTATGTTTAAACCCGTGGACCCAAAACCTGATTTCCCCAATCTTGAAAAAGACTTGTTGGAACACTGGGAGAAAACCGGGTTGGTAGAAAAATATTTAAAGAAAAATTCCAATTCTGACAAAAATTTCTCTTTTCTAGATGGACCAATCACTGCCAACAACCCGATGGGGGTGCACCATGCCTGGGGTCGTACTTATAAAGACTTATGGCAAAGATTTCATAATATGCTGGGGTATAAACAAAGATTCCAAAATGGTTTTGATGAACAGGGGCTGTGGGTTGAGGTGGAGGTAGAAAAAGAGCTCGGATTAAACTCTAAAAAAGAAATTGAGAATCTAGTGCCCGGAGATAGGGAAGCGAGCATTGCTAAATTTATCAATCTTTGCAAGGAGAGAGTAAAGAAATACGCTGCTATTCAAACCTCTCAGAGCCAACGACTAGGTTATTTTATGGACTGGGAGAATTCTTATCACACTTCCTCTGACACCAATAACTATGCCATTTGGAATTTTCTTAAAAAAGTGCATACTGATGGGAATTTATATAAGGGTGCAGACAGCGTGCCTTGGTGCCCCAGATGTGGCACGGCTATCTCTCAACATGAGATTTTGACCGAAGAGTACAAAGAAATCAATCATGATACTATTTTTTTCAAACTACCCATAAAAGGTAAGGACAAAGAATACTTACTAGTCTGGACGACCACCCCTTGGACCATTCCCGCCAATGTTGCCGTGGCAATTAATCCCAAACTCCAATATGTGAAAGTAAAAATGGGCCAAGAAACTTATTATTTAGCTCAAGATAGGCTCACTGTTTTAGAGGGGGAGGTTTCCAAGCCAACCCCCGTGGCTGTTAATGAATTATTAACCTTTACTTATGAAGGCCCTTTTGACCATTTACCACTGGTGAAAGAAACTCTAAAAGGGTACGAACACCGAGTGATTGATGGAGGGGAGTTAGTCACGGGCGATGAGGGTACTGGTTTGCTACATGTGGCCCCAGGAGCTGGAGAAGAAGATTACGAGCTAGCCAAACAATATAACTTACCGGTTTTAGGGTTGATTGAGGAAGACGCTAGTTATATCCCAGGACTGATGGAATTTTCTGGCCAGAATGCTAAGGCTCACCCCGGCATAATTATTGACCACCTTAAAAAAAGTGAGGGTGGTAAATACTTACTTAAAACACAACAAATTGTCCACCGCTACCCTACCTGCTGGCGGTGTAAAAGTGAGCTAGTCTGGCGAGTGGTAGATGAGTGGTACATCAGCGTTGACCCGAGGGATGGTAAAGGTAGAGATTTGAGAAGTGAAATGATAAGTGTGGCTAAAAAAATCAGCTGGATTCCCCAGTGGGGTAAAGAGCGGGAGCTTGATTGGCTGAAAAATATGCATGATTGGTTGATTTCCAAAAAAAGATATTGGGGACTGGCCCTACCGATCTATGAATGCACCAAGTGCGGTCATTTTGAGGTGATTGGGTCAAAGGAAGAGCTAAAGGCGAAGGCAGTGGCAGGTTGGTCTGAGTTTGAGGGCAATAGTCCACACCGTCCATGGGTAGACCATGTCAAGATAAAATGTAGTAATTGTGGAGAAGTGGTTAGTAGAATTCCAGATGTGGGGAATCCTTGGCTAGATGCGGGGATCGTACCTTATTCGACTCTGCCAGAAGAGTGGTTCCCTGCTGACTTAGTGGGAGAGAGTTTTCCGGGTCAGTTTAAAAATTGGTTTTATTCCATGATTGCTATGTCCACAGTTTTACAAAATACCAACCCATTTAAAACTTTATTTGGTTACGCTTCTATGAAAGATGAAAAAGGTGAGGAGATGCACAAAAGTAAAGGGAATGCGATTTGGTTTGACGAAGGGGCTGAAAAAATCGGAGTGGATGTCATGCGCTGGCTTTTTGTTACTCATAATCCTGAAAACAATCTTCACTTTGGCTACAATGTCACCGACTTAGTCAGGAGACAATTTTTCCTTCTGCTCTGGAATGTGTATAAATTCTTTGTGGATTATGCGAGGGTTGATAATTACGAGAATAAAATCCCCACTCTTCCACAAAGTAAAAATGTCTTAGATCAGTGGATTCTTAGCCGCCTGTCACAGTTGCATGAAACTATGACAAATTCTTTGCCTAAATATGACATGATGACCAGCTACCGCAGTAGCGAAGATTTTTTGCAAGATTTATCGGTTTGGTATTTACGCCGCAGTCGTGACCGAGTCGGCCCGACCGTCCCAGACTCAGAAGATAAACAAGCTTTTTATAATACCATGCATTTTGTTTTAACCACTTATGTCAAATTACTTGCTCCCGCTATCCCTTTTGTGACTGACATGATTTACACCAATCTAACTTCTGAGGAGTCAGTTCATTTGACTGATTGGCCCGAGAAAATAGGCGAGATAGATAACCAGTTGCAAGATAATATGAGGGTAGCTCGCGAAATAGTGGAAAAAGGGCATAGTGCAAGAAAGGAGAGTAGTCTCAAAGTCAGACAACCTTTGAAAAGTGTGAACTATACCGCGCAGAACCGTTTACCAGAGGAAATTGAAAGTGTCATTGCGGCGGAATTGAATGTAAAACTGGTAATTTACAGTCTGGATTCAGATTTGAGTGTGAAAGTTGATACTCAATTGACAGAAGAATTAAAGGCTGAAGGAGAGGCTAGAGAGTTAGTGCGGATGATCCAAGAGAAAAGAAAAGATATGAATGTGAAATTTAATGACCAGGTAAAGGTAACTCTACCGTCATGGCCGAAAGAATTTGAAGATTATATCCAAAAGGAAACTCTTTCAAAACTTGAGGTAGGGAATGAGTTATCCGTGTCCTCATGAAAGGACTGAGCCTTAAGAAAATTGAAACTGGAAGTGTAACCAATTCTAGCCCATTTGACTGGGTTGTTTTTTTATGTGTTGTGATATTGGTTGCCTTTGGAGTTCTAACCATTTATTCCACCTCCTTTTCAGAACAACAAATTAGCAGTGGTCTAGTCCAAAAACAGATTATTTTTGCACTGTTGGGACTCGGAGCATTTTTGTTCGTTTCTCGAATGGATTATAAGATTTTTGCCCAAACAGCAGTGATTTTATACATTGTGACTCTAACTCTTTTGATTTTAACGATTGTCTGGGGAATTACCACTCGAGGGTCAACTAGGTGGATTGACTTTGGGTGGATAAGAGTCCAGCCTAGTGAGATTCTTAAACCAGTTTTAATTGCCCTCTTAGCTTTTTACTACTCCACTAGGGAGAGGTTGCAGTTTCGACATTTTCTCGTTGGACTTATTTTGGCGGCTATCCCAGCGGTTTTAGTCTTTAGACAGCCGGATTTAGGGAGCGCGATCGTGATCATGGGGATATGGTTTATTATGACTTTAGTCTCTGGTTTTCCTTACCGCTACCTTTTGGGGCTCACAACAATTGGTGTTCTGGGACTTCCTTTTATCTTCAATTTACTAAAAGACTACCAAAAAAGTAGATTAACAACTTTTCTAAATCCAAAACAAGATCCTTTAGGATCTGGGTACAATATTATTCAAGCCATTATTGCCGTTGGTAGTGGCCAGCTTTTAGGGCAAGGGTTTGGGAGAGGCACCCAGAGCCACTTGAATTTTCTACCAGAGCAGCACACTGATTTTATTTTTGCCACGATGGCGGAAGAGTTGGGGTTTGTGGGAGTTGTTTTAATGATTGGTGTTTTTCTAGTGCTGATTGTAAAAATGCTAGTGATTGCTAAAAACTCCTCTGATTTGTTTGGTATGCTACTGGTGGTGGGGATAATTGGTATGATTACCTTACAACTTTTTATCAATGTTGGCATGAATGTGGGTATTTTGCCAGTTACAGGAATTACTTTGCCATTTATCTCGTTCGGGGGCAGCTCGCTAGTGGCAATGATCGTCTCAGTAGGTGTGGTAGAAGCAGTGGCGCGGGCACGCAAACACTCAGTCATGGAAATTAAGTAGCTTTATTATTGCTAGATCAATCAATAAATTAATGGTATACTTAGTAGGTAAAAAGCCCGTGCGTTGACAACAGCCACGCTAGGCTCTAATATATGAAGCTGATAGGTTTATAACGTCCCAGGATAAACGAATAATGTTAGAAAAATACGCAATTATTAAATCCGGCAACAAGCAATTTATGGTCACTGAAGGCCAGATTTTGCTTGTCGACAAACTTACTGCGAGCGAAAATGCACCAGTAAACTTTGATAATATTTTACTTATTAAAGACAAAACCAAACTAGTGATCGGCACCCCCATAGTTTCTGGGGTAGTTAGAGGGTCTGTTTTGTCACAAATGAAAGGCAAAAAGATCCATGTCTCGAAATTTAAAGCTAAAACTGGTTACAGGAAAAAAATTGGATTTAGACCCCTTTTTACCAGGGTAAAGATTGACGAAATCTCTTTAGGGCACGGGAAGAAAGAAAAGGAAGCTTAATGGCTCACAAGAAAGCAACAGGTTCAAAAGCTAATCAAGGTAGTAATGTAAGTGGCAAGAGACTGGGTCTGAAAGTATTTGGTGACCAGAAAGTCAGTTCCGGTGGTATTATTGTGCGTCAAGTGGGAAATAAATTTTTCCCAGGTCTAAATGTAGGTCAGGGAAAAGACTTTAGCTTGTTTGCCCTAAAAGAAGGGGTAGTGACTTTCACTACTCGTCTTGGCAAAAAGTATATTTCGGTAAAGTGACCCATCAGGGTCATCCCGAGCCTTAGTCAGCGATCTGAAAACAGATTGCCACGTTTCGCTCGCAAAGACAATAGGAAAAAACAAGGAGAATTTATGGAAGGCATGGTTACTGAAACTGTAGTTGAAGTAGATATTGATGCTCTTCAACCCAATCCCTTACAACCTCGTGGTTTAATACTACCCGATTCTTTAGTTGAATTAGCTGACTCCATCCGTGAACACGGTATTTTAGAACCGCTGGTGATTGCCAAAACTCCGGCTGGTTATCAGATTATTGCGGGTGAAAGACGGTGGCGAGCGGCCAAGCTGGCTGGCTTGACACGAGTACCAGTTAGCATTAAAGAGACTTCTCCTCAAGGAATGCTGGAAATGGCAATTGTGGAGAATGTCCAAAGAGTTGACCTAAATCCACTTGAGCGTGCTCAAGCCTACCAAAGACTAATGGCAGAGTTTGGGTTAGCCGCGACTGAAATTGGGCAAAGAGTGGGGAAAAGTGGTCCCTACATTTCTAATACTTTAAGACTTCTGGAAATGCCTGACGCTCTAAAAGACGGACTGCTTTCTGGGGCAGTGACTGAAGGTCATTGCAAAGCTTTGCTTGGACTTGATGACACTAATCTGATTGTGCAGGCTTACAAAGTGGTTTTAAAAGAGAATCTTGGTGTCCGAGCCACGGAAGAGCTGGCACGCAAAATGAAAAGTGAAGTTGGCATCAAACCCAGGACCGCGGTTGAGTACGAGAGAACTGAGGAATTAGATAGGATCGAAAAAGATATTAATGCTTACCTAAATATGAAAGCTAAAGTTCTCAAATCGGCGCGGGGTGGGAGAATTACCATCTTCTTTAAAACTGGTGATGATCTCAACTTAATATATACCAAATTAACTAACACCTAATTTCCGTACTTTAGTCCTGGTACGAATTTAATTTTTAGGAGTGAAACGACGCAAGATTAAGTTTATATCCCGTATTTTAGCCCAGGTACAAACTTAATCTTATTTAAAGGCCAATACCTGATCCAAGCGCGGCCGACAACCTCATCTCTTTGAATTGGTCCCCAGTCTCGGGAATCAGAGCTATGAGGGCGATTATCCCCCATCACAAAGTATTCTGTTTCTCCTAAAGCTACTGGACTACCTTCTTTGGCAAATTCTCGACCCGTGGTAGCAGTGTCTCCGACATAGGGTTCAGAGAGTTTGATGCCATTGGGATTTTTGGAATTATAGATATAGACATTTCCATTTTGGATTTTTACTTTTTCTCCGGGGAGACCAATGATTCTCTTAATATAATCTTGCTCTCTATTTTTAGGAGCCTGGAAGACAATGATATCTCCCCGTTCTGGGGCGCTAAAACGGTAGCTAATTTTATCAGTCAAAATATATTCTCGATCATGAAAAGTATTATCCATACTAACCCCTCTTATTTGGTGAGGTTGAATCAGAAATAAATAGACCACCACAAATATGGCCGCAGCAATAACAATAGTTTCGATGGTATCAGCAAGAAAGGACCAAAGAGATTTCATAGTCTTGATTAGTATACCTAAAAAGCGGGGGTTAGTATAGAGTTGGGAACTAGTCTTTAGATATGTTAAAATCGCTTTGTCACTAGGACCTGTGGCTCAGTGGTTAGAGCGCTCGGTTCACATCCGAGAGGTCAGTGGTTCGAGTCCACTCAGGTCCACCAAGAGTTCACCGTTCAACCTAACTATTTTCCTTCACTTTTAATCAATTTACTGTTCTGTTAAGCTTAAAACACTACCTTAGGAGATGAGAATCGTGAGTGTGCTTTTTATTGGTGGGGGAGCTCGAGAAGATATCGCCGTTCAGAACTAACCCCCAGGCGCTTGTAAACTTTCCTTACAAGCGCCTCTTTAATTGCTCCAGTAAGTATTTTCAGGTACAATACCAGGTGTGAGGACAATTTCCACACTATTTATAAACACTCTGGCTCAACTAATTGCTAAAGTAGCGACTACTGGTACTACCTTAGTAGTTACCTACTTAATTAGTAGTAAATTGGGAACAGTGGGTTTGGGTGAATTTATTGCGACCACCTCCTATGTGGCGCTTTTCTATCTTTTAGCTGATTTTGGCATCAATGCCGTTTTCACCAAAAAAATCCACAAAGAGGAGTCTTTATCAGGTCTTCGACTCCAAGGTCGCTCAGACCCTGAGCTGCTGTCGAAGGGATCTGAATTTCAAAACTCTTCTTCGGAAAACAAGTTGCTTTTTTACTTTAAAAATTTGCTAAGTATTAGACTAGTACTGGGAATAGTAGTTTCTTTCCTCGCAATTGCTATCTTGTCCTTTTTAGATTATCCGGCCAACATAAAAGTTGCCATCATCTTAGGGTCTGTTTTGATTTTTACCCAAGCCTTGTTTGTCACAGCAAACGGCATTTTTCAAATCAAACTTAGGTACGAACTCTCTGCTCTGTCAGATATTATTGGGAGTTTGCTAACTTTATTTTTAGTTTATCTTTTCTTGAGCAGTGGTCTTGGGGTTTGGTTTGTCATTCTCGCTTACGTGGCCGGCAGTATTTTGAAAGTCCTAATCAGTTTGACCCTAGCTCGTAGAGTAGTAGGAGGGATTGGACTGGGTCAAGATACCTCTTTGTGGGGAAGTTTTTTTCTAGCCTCTCTCCCTTTAGGGTTGATAGCTATTTTTTCCCAAATCATGGCCAATATTGATAAAGTAATTTTGTCCCTAGCTCCTCTGTCATCAGATCTTGGGTACTCTAATCTTGAAGCAGTCGGTATTTATGGTCTTGCCTACAAGTTTTTTGATGTCGCCCTAGTGTTGCCAACTTATTTGATGAATGCTGCTTTTCCTATTTTTGTAAGAACTGCTAGGGAAGATACAACCAAACTCAAACATCTGGCCACCAAGATTGGGGCTGCTTTGTTTGGGGCAGCTTTACTTTTATCCGTCCTTGGTTTCTTTCTTGCACCTGTAGTGTTGAGATTTTTTAATAGTGGCGAGGATTTATCAGGGTCAGTAGCAGGTTTGAGGGTTTTGCTCTTTGGTTTGCCGTTTTTTTACTTGTCCGCGCTGATGGTTTGGCTTTCAGTCGCCCTGGATAAGCAAAAACAATTGATTTTGATTTATCTTCTTTCCGCGCTAGCAAATTTGGTTTTAAATCTCTACTTGGTGCCGAAGTTTGGTTTCATGGCCTCAGCTTATCTAACCATTTTGTCTGAGATCATCATTATTTTGGGAGTGGGTTTCATGCTTTGGAGTTTCTGGAGGACAGATGACCAAGCTTAAGGTCGGTATTGTAGTTCTGAACTTCAATGGTCGGGCAGATACAATTGATTGCCTGGCTTCTTTGGAAAAACTTACAGGTAAAGAAGCCGAGGCGCTAATCTATGTGGTCGATAATAACTCTCACGATAAATCCGTTGAAGATATAAGGGAAAAATTTCCCAAAATCGAGGTCATTGCCAATAACGAAAATCTTGGTTTTTCTGGTGGGAATAATGTCGGTATTAAAAAGGCATTGCAGACTGAGGTAGACTGGGTACTGCTTCTCAATAATGATACGATTGTGGAGCCAAACTTTTTAGATGAATTAATTAAATTTGGACGCACCCATCCTAAAGCTGGAATTTTGGGACCAACGCTAAAATTCAAAAAAGGATTTGAGGTTTTTTACGACTTGGGTGGCAGCATCAATCCTTGGTTTGGTAGAACCACTCACAAAACGGTGAGTTTATTAGCAGACCAGCTCCCACAAAAAGTTGATTATCTGTCTGGTGCTTGTATGCTGATACGCAAAGAAGTGGTTACTAAAATTGGCATGTTGGAGGAAGAATACTTTTTTGGTTTTGAAGATGTGGAGTTTTGTCTAGAAGCTAAAAAAGCCGGTTTTGAGATTTATAATGTCCCCACTGCTTTAGTTGAACATAAAATCTCTTCCTCGGTGGGGCAAACATCTCCACTGAAAATTTACTATCTACTAAGAAATAACCTGCGCTTTTTTTACCGTAATCTCCTCTTGCCTAAAAATTTGTTTGGTTATGTCTACCTTGCGGTCTTATCAGTAAAAATGGTCATCAACTCACCACATTACATTGTGCCCGTTTCACAAGCTTGGGCTGATTTTGTCCGCGGGAGGTTTGGCAAAAAAAGAGAATGAAACTGAGTGCTGTAGTTTTAACTTTAAATGAGGAGAAAGACATTGGGGAGTGTTTAAGAAGTTTAAAGTTTTGTGATGAGGTGCTGGTGATTGACAGTGGATCTATAGATCAGACAGTAAAAATTGCAACGAGTTTGGGGGCAGATGTTTATAACCATGTTTTCCAAGATTTTTCTGAAACCCGCAATTTTGGTTTGAAAAAAAGTAAAGGGGACTGGGTCCTTTTTGTGGACAGCGACGAGAGAGTCCCTGATCCTTTAAAAAAAGAGATTATTCAGACCTTGGCGAGGCAAAATAATTATAGTGGTTATTATTTCAAAAGAGATGACTTTATGTTTGGTAAATGGTTGAAACATGGAGAGACGGCTTATGTGCGTCTTCTTAGGTTGGCAAAGAAAGATAGCGGACTATGGGAAAGAAGTGTCCACGAGACCTGGCAGGTAGAGGGAAAGACGGGGGAGTTTAAAAATGCACTCCAGCATTACTCTCACCCTACAATCGAAGAGTTTGTCAAAAAAATCAACTATTACTCTAGTTTTGATGCCAAGGAGCATTTTAAGGGTGGCAAGAAATCTAAATGGTGGCATCTCGCCACTTACCCAATAGCTAAATTCGTTCAAAATTACATTTTTAGGTTAGGTTTTCTAGATGGGAAAGTAGGTCTAGTTTTTGCTACCCTGATGAGTTTTAATTCTTTTCTAATCAGGGCCAAACTCTGGCAATTGGGGAGGACCCATGCAGATTGGCATTGACAGCCGGCCACTAGAAGGTGAACGGGCTGGAATTGGGAATTATGTATCAGGGTTACTTGCTGGTTTGTCTCAGATTGATAAAGAAAACCACTATTTACTTTTTACAAGAAAACCAATTAACTTAGATTTAGCTCCAAATTTTCAGATAAAAGTAATTCCTTCGACCCCGCTTTGGCATTTGCAGGTCAGTGACTATGTACGAACCCACCAATTAATTTTCCACGCCACCCACTCTTTAATAGATGCAAATTTAGTAGGAATTAGGGGAGTTCTAACTGTTCATGATCTTACTAGCCTGACTGAGCAAGACAAACATACTTTGAAAGTAAAAGCTATTAGCCACCTTCTTTTTAAAAGAGCACTAAGAAAAATCCAGCAGCTTATTACTCCCACGCAGGTTGTCCGGAATGATTTATTGGCCTATTTACCAGAGGTAAAAGATAAAGTGACGGTGATTCATGAAGCGGTAGAAGAGAATTTTGGTGAAGTTGTCAGCAAAGATGTTTTAAAGCTTTATGATTTAGAATCAGGGTATATCTTCTTTAATGCGACTTTAGAGCCTAGAAAAAATGTTCCTAGGCTGCTGCTCGCCTACTCTCAACTGGAGAAGAAACCACCCTTAGTTTTGGCTGGAAAAAAAGGGTGGGGCTTTGGTGAGGTGGAAAAAGAAATTAGCCGACTCAATTTAAAGAAAGATGTCCGCGTCTTGGGTTGGGTGAAAGATGAGGACTTGGCCAGTCTTTACCAATTTGCCTCTGTTTTAGTTTACCCTTCGCTAAATGAAGGTTTTGGTCTTTCTCCTTTGAAAGCTTTTAAAGTCGGGGTGCCAGCAGTGGTCTCTGACCTACCAGTTTTTAGCGAGGTGGTGGGTGAAGCTGCTCTCAAAGTCGATCCTTACAATGTCTCTGCACTAAAACAGGCGCTCGAGAAAGTGCTAAATGACCAGGTTCTGCGGAAAATGCTAATTCAAAAAGGATTTGACCAGGTAGCAAAATATACTTGGAAAGAGACAGCTAGAAAAACCTTGGAAATTTATCAGAAAGTTCAAGATGCGATTAGTTAAAAGCCTTTTTTTACTTGTTTTGCTTACTTTACCTCTAGGTCAACTGAGCCGCTTGGAGGTGGCCCCAAATGTGGTGGTTTATCTAAATGATATCCTGATTCCTATTTTAATTCTGGTTTGGTTAACTCACAGCTTACTAATTTTAAAAAAGGTGTATTTACCTCCTTTTAGTCTGAGAATCTTAATCTTCCTGTTGATTGCCATCTTGTCTTTGCTAGTAGGGAGTTTAAAACTCACCGGACAAGAAACTCTAGTTAGCAGTCTCTTTCTAATCCGTTTAGTAGAGTACGTATCTCTTTATCTGATTGGTTATAATTTGTTCTCAGTCCCCTCTTTCGCTAATTTGGTGGGGAAAATCATTATTTTTACTGGTTTTATAGTCGCCTTATTGGGTTTTGGGCAAGTACTCCTCATTCCTGATTTTTCCCATTTAGCTGCCTCTGGTGGTTGGGACCCTCACCAATACCGGCTGCTTTCCACATTTTTTGATCCAAATTTTGTCGGTGGCTTTTTAGTAATGGTAACTTCAGTTGCAGTGGCTTTTCTTTTTTTCCATCCAGGGTTGAGAGAAAAAGCGGGTCTGATTTTATTTGGGAGCAGCTTAGTTTTGGCGATTATTTTAACTTTATCACGGAGTACTTACTTAGCTTTTTTTACGATGCTGGGAGTTTTAGCCACCATCAGATCCAGAAAAATTTTCTTAGCTTTACTTCTCGCATTATTGGTCTTTAGTACCATTCCTGCTGTCCAGGATCGGATTTTGCAAGCCTTAAATCTAGATGACAGTGCCTCTGCCCGGGTAGTCTCCTGGCAAAATGCCCTGATCATCTCTAAAGACCACCCCTTGCTTGGGGTGGGTTTCAATAGCTACCGTTTTGCTCAAGAAGATTATGGCTTTTTTGCAGACCTAGATGATGGTGGTCACTCAGGCAGTGGAGTAGACAGCTCTCTATTACTGGTGCTCGCAACTACTGGGGTGGCGGGTTTAGTGAGTTTTCTTTCTATCTTGGCTGGTTTTTTAGTGCGTGCTTTTAGACAAAGAAGAAAAAAGTTTAGCCTGGCCTTTCTTGGTGGTTTGGTCGCCCTGATGGTGCATAGTCAATTTGTAAATTCTTTATTTTATCCCCAAATTATGGCTTTACTTTGGATTGGAGCAGCACTCATGGCACAGGAGGAAAGGGAGCTGTAAACAGCTCGTTTTAAAGTAGTAAAATGACTGAAAAAATTGTTTTTCTGACTATTTGCCTTCTGCCCCTGTATGTTTTAAGAGGAAAAATTGGGGTAATTCCCACTACCTTGCTGGAGGTTTTGGTTGCTCTCTCAACCTTTTTCTGGGTGTATGACTACTTTAGACAAAAAGTTGGCCTTGGAGCCCTTTTAAAAGCCTTTAAAACACCTTTATTTTTGTCGTCAGTAATATTTTTAGTAGTAAGTCTCACTAGTCTCCTTTTTAGCCCGGATCTTTTTGCAGGCTTTGGCCTTTATCGAGCTTACATTCTGGAGCCGTGGCTGCTTTTTGTTATCAGTGTCGATGTTTTTAAGGGTAAGCCCGAACGCCTCGTTCAAGCCTTGATTTTTTCAGCTCTCTTGCTTAGTAGTGTTGCCCTGCTGCAAGCTTTCACTCGCCAGCCATTTTTTGAGGCGAGTAGGCACGAATTATTACAAGGTAGAGTATCTGGTTTTTACAACACAGCTAATGCTTTGGCTTTATACATCGGCCCCTTGCTTTCTCTACTGCTCTTAAGTCTATTTAAAACTACTTTTTGGATAAAGAAATCTTGGGCTATACTTATAATCTTTGTTTTTCTGGTAGTTTTGTCATTAACAAATTCATTGGGGGCAATTTTAGGATTGGCATTGGTCTCAGTTTTATATTCAATATTTTTTTTAATCAGGAAAAACTCTACCAGTCAGAAACTCTTTTTTAAGGGTGTTTTAGCGTTAGTAGTTTTGATTTGTGTCCTATATTTTACTTTCCTTGCCAGTATTTCACATTTTGCTCCCAAGGGTGGTTTGACTTACCCCAGACCTTATGGGAGTACTGAAATAGTCAGAGTATGTTTGTGGGAAGGAGCTAGGGACTTTTTACTCTCTCACCCCCAAGGTGGAGGTCTAAGCGGATTCCCCAATGGATATGAAAAGTACCGTACTTGTGATACAGAGCTTTTTCAGTACCCACATAATTTATTCTTAAATTTTTGGACAGAGGTAGGTTTATTGGGTTTGTTGGCCTTTCTCTACCTAATTTTTAGTTTCATTAGAATGGTTATGAAATCAGCTGCCGACAATTTAGTAAAGCTCGGTCTTTTAAGTTACTTAATTTACTTGTTTGTCCATGGGATGGTAGATGTACCTTATTTTAAGAATGACTTAAGCGCTCAATTTTGGGTGTATTTAGCCTTTGGAATATTGTTGGTGAAGAATAAAGAAGTACTTACTGAGAAGTGACATTTCTCTCAACTGTAGTTTGGTTGCCAGCACTGTCGATCGCCTGAATTTTGATTTTATTTTCTCCTGGTGCTATCACTGCTGTGGTATCAAAGGAGTAATTACTGTCCATAATCACTTGGGTTCCATTTACCAGTACGAGCGTATCGCGCTCTGTCTTGCCTTTCACCCGCACGGTCGTGATTGAGCTGCCCACGATAAGATTTTGAACTGGTTCAGTTACTTCAAGTTTGGGTGGAGTTTTGTCATAAATTATGGTTGCAGTAGCAGCTTGGGAACTTTGTCCTTCCTTGCCAATAATAACGGCCTTGATTTGGTTTGAAGTTTCTCTCAAGCGGACAGACTCAAAATTAAAGGTCCCATCATCTTTAGTAGGAAGTTTACCCACCAAAACATCATTGACTGTTAGCTCAATTTCCTGTTTAGGTTGGGAATACCCTTTGATATCCAAAAGGGCGGAATTGGTTGCAATCGGTATGATTTCTAAATGAGGCCCAGCCACAAAATCGTCGCTGTCGCGAGCGGTGTCAGAAACTGGATCGCGGTTGCTCAAAAAGGTCCCCACGGAGTTTATAAAGCTTGGCCCCCAGAAAAAGAGGAGGAGGATAATCAAGAAGGTAGTGACTACCACCACACCAATGCGGCGGTAAATCAGTTGCTCTTCTTTTTTAGCACTTGACCTGTAATTGTATTCAGGTAGCCTGCCCCTGGTTGCCATAATTAGTGAAAGTATACCATAGAAAGGCCAATTTGGAGCCGCCTCTCGGAATCGGACCGAGGACCTACTGTTTACGAAACAGTCGCTCTACCACTGAGCCAAGGCGGCGTAAGAAAAACAGCGAATTTATTTGCTAGCACAACAACTACTCTACCACTGAGTTATCTCGGCAATTCAAAACGGCGAGCTTTGCTTGCCAGCACAACAGTCTCTCTTCCGGGGAATTTTTTAACGCTACGGATGGAGCCTCGCTAAAATTCCCATCCAGGCAAAGCAGTTTGCCTGTCACCACTGAGCCAAGGCGGTTTGGAGCGGGTGAAGGGAACTGCCTTCGCGAGTTTTTGCTTGCGCAAAAAGCGAACCCTCGACTCTACCTGGAGCGGGATACCAGAATCGGACTGGCGCCTCCGCCTTGGGAAGGCGGCATACTACCACTGTACTAATCCCGCACGAGAATAACTCCGTACTACCGGATTTTATATCATCTTAAATGGGGTAGCAACTTAAGGTATGATTAGGTGTTGTCCAGGACTGATTCCGGGGCGCCCGTTGGGGAGCGTGCGAATTTTATCTAGGTTAGCATCTCTGATTTTGTACCAATCAAAGCCTGAACCATAAAAATCGACCGCTATCTGCCAAAGAGTATCACCGCTCGTGACAACATACTCCACATTTCCACTACTGGCCCTTGGTGCTGGACTGACAGTCGTGCTTGAAGACACTCCTGTTTCTGATTTTGGAATAATCAGTTTGTTTCCAGCATGGATAATACTGGGGTTAGTTAGCTTACTAGCCTCGGCAACCAGAGTCCATTTTTTAGGGTCATTGTAGAATTTCTGCGCGATTTTGCCCAAAGTGTCACCTTTCACTACAGTGTATTCTTGATTTTGAGTTACACTAGCTGCCCCACCCGGACTTACTTGAGCCGTAGTTTTTTCTGGAGTTGGGGTAGGTGTAGAAGTAACAGTAACTAGCGGAGTCTCTGTTGGGCTCAGTTCTGCAGATTCAGTGGCTTCCTCAAAAGTGGTTTCTTGGGGCACAGTATCTTTATTTACATTCAAAAAGAAGTTAAAGATTAAAAATCCAACCACAATAATCAATAGGGCGGCTAACCCACTGGCGAGTGCTGTTTGTCTTTCTTGGACGAACCTAACAATTTGTTGCCAACCTTGTTCAAAACTTGGCATAAATATTTTAGCTTCCTTTTCTTAGCCTGTCTTGCCTAGGCGCAGGAGTTTTCTGCAAGAAAAGCTTCTATTTTTAGTAGCAGGTGTTGAGGTAATCTCTCAATATTTTGTGGGGAGGTTGCTTCTCTCTTTAGCTTTTAATATTGGCAGGCTTCCTAGCAGATGTGAAAGCTGAGGCTTTGGCTCACTTTCATTCTGCTTAGAAGGCAAGGAATATATTTTTGACAAAAGCCAAAAACATATTCCTGGCGCCCTCGAGCGGATGCCGGAGCTGCGCTCCTGGCTTGCTTCGCAAGCGCGAACCGAATCAGTTCGACCGTTAAGGGTGCAAAACTAAAGTAGGTCTACGAACCACTTTAGTTTTGGCGCCCTCGACCAGATTCGAACTGGCGATCTTCTGCTTGACAAGCAGACATGTTGGGCCACTACACCACGAGGGCACGCTTAAGGTGGACAGAGTTTAGCAAATTGGAGTAGGGGAGTCAACCTGGTTTGTTTGACTCAATGTTTAGTGAAGAATATAATTCCCCCAGCACTTTACAAATAAGAGGAGAAACGGCCATGCAGGCAAAGGACCGGTTGATCGTCGCCTTGGATGTAAACGAGGTGGGACAAGGGTATGACATCATCGAGGACTTGGAGGGTCTAACCGGACCGTTCAAAATCGGATTGGAGGCGATCAGCGCCAACATCGGGCACACCCTCGCCGATAGTATCATTGGCGGTGGTGAGGAGGTATTCTGGGATGGTAAGTGGTTGGACATACCCAATACCGTGGCGGGAGCTGCCAAAGGGTTGCTGACCGATCAACCTGACGGAATCTGGGGCTTCAATGTCCATGCTTCGGGAGGATTAAAGATGATGGAAGCAGCGGTCGCCAATCGAGGTGAATCCTTGGTCCTGGCAGTGACCGTCCTGACCTCCTTGAATGAAGATGATGCCCTTCGACTTTATCACCGGACAGTTTGGGAAGTGGTAAAAGAATGGGCAACCGAGGCAGAACATTCTGGAGTCCAAGGATTAATCTGTTCACCACAGGAAGCTCGTAGGCTCAAAATCCTCTTTCCAAAGATGTTCCTGGTAATTCCAGGCATCCGACCCGACTGGGCGGTTCCTCAGGATCAGGCCCGACCAACCACACCCAAGCAAGCGATCCTGAATGGATCAGACTTTATCGTCGTGGGTCGACCCATTACCAACCCTCCTGAGGGGTGGACGCGCCGGTCTGCAGCCGAGGCTATCCTTGAGGAGATCGAAGATGGTGTACAAGAGAGGGAAAGAGCGTGAAAACACAGGATGAGATCATCGCAGAGCTGGAAAAAATTGGAGTTGTCCGGTCCGGGCACTTCGTTTTAGCCTCAGGTTTACATAGTGACACCTTTGTTAGCAAGGACATCATCACCAGCCATCCTGATCTTCTCGATGACCTGGTTTTAGCTCTCATAGAACGCTTGAACTTGGATACCACTATCTCACCCCAAATCGTTGTTGCACCGGCAGTCGGCGCGATCCTGTGGGGTGGGTTGCTGGCTATGGAACTTGGAGCTCGTTTTGCCTATGCTGAGAAGGTCGAGGGAAGACTCACTATGCAGCGGGGGTTTGATCAACTTATTGCTCCTGGAACATCGGTTTTGGTAGCAGAGGATATCATCACTACGGGTGAGTCCGTGAGTCAGGTCATTGGTGCGGTTGAAGCCTTGGGAGGTGAAATCGTAGGAGTGGGATTGATTTGGCTTCGAGGGCAGATTGATCTTCGCTATCCAGTCACAGCTTTGGTGGAACAGAATCTTGTAACTTGGAGCCCCTCAGAGTGTGTGGACTGTCAGCGAGGCGTGCCAATTACTGTTGAGTACAACAAGCATGGCCGAGAGTTTCTGGAAGAGTACGGTACTGACCCTGCACATTGGCCTGCCAACCAAACTAGCTAGGATCAGCCCCGCATTATGCATTGCAGAAGCGGGGTTTAATTTTGCCTGGAAATGGTATTATTTATTCATGGCACATACTTTTACCAACCAAGAAATCGCTGATCTACTCTCCTCCGTCGCTGCCGCATATACCCTCAAAGGTTTTAATAGATTTCAAGTCATTGCTTATGAAAACGCTGCTTCAGGAGTGGAACATGCTACTTCTGACCTGAAAGATTTGTGGCAAGATGGCAAAATTGGCGAAATCCCAGGAGTTGGGGAGCATTTGGAGAAATACTTAAACGAGCTTTTTACTGAAGGTGAAGTTAAACACTTCGCTGAGGTCATGAAAGGTATTCCAAAGGCTGTTTTTCCACTTCTGAAAGTACCTGGAGTGGGGCCTAAAACAGCTCTAAAGATGGCTGAAGCTGGAGTAGGTAGTGTTGAAGATTTGAAAGCTAAGATTGAGTCCGGGGAACTATCTAAAAAAGGGTTCAGTGAGAAAAATCTTATTAATATTTTACGTGGAGTGGAGGAGTATTCCAGGAGAAGTAAAAGATTACTTTTGCCGATTGCGGCCGAAATAGCCGCCACTGTCCAGGAGTATTTAGAGAAAAGTCCTGACCTGCTCCGAATTGAGCCTTTAGGGAGTATGAGGCGAAAACTAGCAACGATTGGTGATATTGACTTTGCGGTGGCTACCAAAAAACCAAAAGAAGTTATCGAGTACTTCACCCACTTCCCCGGAGCGCGAAGTGTGGTGGAAGCTGGAGAATTTTCCTCAACTATTCATCTAAAAAATGGCATCAATGTCGATATTTTGGTTCAGCCACCCGAGCATTACGGCTCACTTTTGCAGCATTTTACTGGTTCCAAGCATCACAATATCCACCTGCGGAATTACGCTTTAAAAAATGGCTACTCTGTCTCTGAACAAGGAGTAAAAGAGGTTAAAAGTGGTAAATTGATTGAGATGAAAAACGAGTCTGATGTTTACAAACTGTTGAATATGCAGACTCCCATTCCTGAAATCAGAGAGGACACAGGTGAGATTGAGGCTGCTCTCAAGCACACTTTGCCCACTTTTATTGACGAAGGTGACTTGAGAGGAGATCTTCACACTCATACCAGCTGGAGTGATGGTCAAAACACAATCAAGGAAATGGCTGATACCGCTTTAAAACTTGGTCGAGAATACATTGCCATTACTGATCACAGCTACCCCAGTCTACGTTTCAAGGACCGAATCAAGGCTATTGAACAATATAATGACTCACAGAGCGACCTCCGAGTAATATTTGGACTCGAAGTAAACATCAATGCTGATGCAACCTTGCAGGTACCAGATGAAGTACTTAAAATGCACCAGTGGAATACGGCTTCCATCCACACTGCTTTTAGGCAGCCAAGAGAAGAAATGACAAGCAGGATTATAAAAGCTCTAGAACACCCTTATATTGATGCTCTTTCGCACCCGACTGGTCGGCTACTACTTGATAGAGAGGGGATTGATGCGGATTGGGAGAAAATCTTTACAGCGGCAGTAAAGCTAGGTAAAGTCATTGAAATCAATTCCTTCCCTAACCGTCTTGATTTACCGGACTCTTTAGTCAGAGAAGCAGTGAAATCCAAAGTCAAATTTGTCATTAATTCTGACTCTCACCAACCTTTTCACTTAGAATTGCTCCCGTTTGGAGTGTCAGTGGCCAGGCGAGGATGGGTAGAAAAAGACATGGTGCTAAACACCTTGCCTTGGAGTAAATTCAAGAGTATAATAAGGAAAGTTGAAAGTTGAAAGTTGAAAGTTGAAAGTTGAAAGTTGGTACTTAGTGATTTTCAATTTTGAATTTTCAAGGGGGTGATAGTTTTATGGAAATATGGGTTATTCTAATAGTTTTAGTAGTTCTAGCTCTCTTTGTCTTTGGGCTGTATAACACTTTAGTTACTGCACGCATGCGCGTGAAAGAGGCCTGGAGTGGTATCGACGTCCAGCTCAAAAGACGGTCTTCCTTGATCCCAAATTTGGTGGAAGCTGTCAAAGGATATGCTAAACACGAGAAAGAAGTCTTCGAAAATGTTACTAAAGCTCGCAGTGCCATGATGGGTGCAAAAGGACCTGAAGATGCCGCGCAAGCCAACAATATGCTGACTGGGGCCTTAAAGACTCTGTTTGCAGTCGCTGAGGCCTATCCTGACCTCAAAGCCAGTGAAAACTTCAAAGATCTCCAAGGAGAACTTTCCGACACTGAAAGCAAAATTGCCTATTCTAGGCAGTTCTACAATTCCAATGTTCTAGATTACAACACCAAAATTCAAGTCTTCCCAAATGTTTTGTTAGCGGGAATGTTTGGTTTTAAACCAGAGGAATTCTTTGCCGCCACGGAAGAAGAGAAAAAGGATGTTGAAGTTAAGTTCTAATCTGCCCACTTCCAAGGTAGGATCGCCATTGTTACAAGGATAAGGAGCCTGCGTCACTTCGTTACTAAAGGAAAACCGTTGCCACTGTGTGCAACGGTTTACCCTCTCCATGAAAATTAATTCCCCCCACCAATGTGCGGTACAAATGGTGGGTCAGGGCAAAGTGGGCACTTACTTGGATCCCAGATTTGCCAACTCACTTTCACTAGGCTTAGAACCTCAAGTCCCCCAAGATCAGCATTGGCAACACTGCGGTCACAGACTGACAAAATCACGACAGGGAATCCCCCTGCTTCTTGAACCGCTCGAAGAATTGGACCCACACTGGCACCAGTACTGATAACGTCATTCATGATCACGACTTGGTTACCCTTTACGTAATCGCCGTCTTGGTGCGCAGTCTCTAGATCAACCGCGAATACTTGATCTCCCCTAGATGGGCGAGTCAGGACTGACCGAAACTCCCTTCTAGGATCAACTCGAATGAGGTATGAGCGAACCGGACTACCCCAGAGACCACCTTCGTTCAATGGTCCGACAATCGCTTTGGTTTTGATCCCCACCCTATTTTCAAACTCAAGTAGACGCACTACCAAGGAGGAGGCGATTACTTCTTGATACATCCTGGATGTGATCAAATTCCGCTGATCAAAGTAGCCGTTGGTGTGGGCTCCGGATGGTAGACTCACATGTGTGTTTTCTACTAGAGCACCACATTTGCGCATTAGATTTGCAAGCTCGGGCTGGTCCATCTCTTTTCCTCCAGTTTATTCATGAATATATTGCTCCTTCAGTTTTAAGTCAATGTGGCAGTTGTAATTCCGAATTGAAAAAAGAGGCTCAGAAAGGTACAATGACAAGATATGGCCGTACCCACAATATACAATCAAATAGCTGGTAACAAAACCAAGACATGGATCATCATGATTCTTTTTACTATATTTATCACAGGAGTGGTTTATATCTTTGCTTTAGCATCTGGTTTCGAAGGTGTAGGGGCACTAAGTTATGTGGGAATCGCTCTGATTATCACTGGTGTAATCAACTTATTTTCTTATTACAACTCCGACAAAATGGTGATGGCTATCTCTGGTGCCAAGCAAATCACTCGTGAAAACAGTGAGTATTTGTTTGAAATTGTGGAAAATCTGGCCATTGGTAGTGGCCAACCAATGCCTAAAATCTACATCATTGAGGATACGGCTACTAATGCTTTTGCTACGGGCAGGGATCCACAACATGCTTCCATCGCCTTCACCACTGGAATCATTGAGAAGTTAAATAAACTTGAGCTCGAAGGGGTAGCCGCCCACGAACTTTCTCATGTTAAAAATTACGACACTAGACTGATGACAATTGTTTCAATTTTGGTGGGGACCATAGCTTTACTGGCTGATTTTTTCCTCAGGATGACATTCCATGGTCGGAGTCGGGACAATAATAAAGGGGGTGCTATCTTTATGGTGCTTGCTTTGATCGCGGCTATCTTGGCGCCATTGGTAGCTCAGTTGATTCAACTCTCAATCTCCCGAAGAAGGGAGTATCTAGCCGATGCCTCCTCAGCCTTGTTGACTCGCTATCCGGATGCACTCGCTGACGCCCTGCTTAAAATATCTAGGGACCCTGAACCCCTAGAAGCCGCCAATAGAGGTACTGCTCATTTGTATATTGTGAACCCTTTGAAAGGCCAAGGAGCAGGCAAATGGCTAGCTTCTTTTTTTAATACTCACCCACCTATTGAAGATAGAGTCAAAGCCTTGAGGGACATGTAGAATAAGTTAAAAGTTAAAAGTTAAAAGTTAAAAGTGTAAAGCTATGAACATCAAAAAATTATCAGTTGAAGAAGTAAGGCATGTGGCAAAACTGGCCAACTTGGATTTGACAGATTCTGAAATTGAGAAATTCACTAAAGAGCTTGGTGAGGTAATTGATTACAATGTAAGCCTGTTAAATTTGGTGGACACCTCAAAGGTGGAGCCTTTATATCAAGTAAATCCAGAAACCAATCGTGAAAGAGACGATGAAACCTCCCTTTCATTGACTCAGGATCAAGCCCTAAAAAATGCAGGGTCTGTGCACAATTTTTTTTTCAAAGTAAAGGCAGTTATTGATGAATGAGCTAACTGACCTATCCTTGAAGGAAACCTATGAAAAACTAAAGGGTAGGGAAGTCACCTCCGTGGAGGTGACCACCAGTTATCTGCAAAACATTGAAAAGCTGGATAAAAAGATTGATTCTACTTTGCTCGTTACTTCTGACAGTGCAGTAGAAACTGCTAAAAAAGCAGACCTTTTAATTGCAGATAGTAGTCCTGTTTGTTGGCTCACCGGTACCCCCTTTCTAGCCAAAGATAATCTCTCTACTGAAGGTATTGTGACCACCGCAGCCTCAAAAATATTAGAAAATTATACCCCAGTTTATGACAGTACCGTAATCGCCAACTTGAAGAAAGTAGTAGCCCCGATGCTAGGTAAAACCAATATGGACGAATTTGCCATGGGCGGGTCCACGGAGAAATCAGCTTTTAAAATAACTAAAAATCCTTACGATTTAGACCGAGTTCCCGGCGGCTCATCCGGTGGCTCAGCTGCGGCGATCGCTTCTGACTTAGCTACTTTTGCTTTGGGAAGCGATACCGGGGGAAGTATCCGTCAACCAGCTTCTTTCTGCAGCGTGGTTGGCTTGAAACCAACCTATGGTCGTACTTCCCGCTTTGGGTTGATTGCCATGGGCAGTTCACTTGACCAGGTAGGGCCCATTACCAAGACTGTGGAAGATAGTGCTTTGGTTTTAAATATTATTGGTGGTTATGACGAAAAAGATGGGACTACTGTCAAAAAGGAGTTGCCTGATTATTCTAAAAATATTCACCATGGAGTGAAGGGTAAAAAAATCGGTGTTCCCAAAGAGTATTTTGGTGAGGGAATAGCTAGCGAAGTAAAAGAAGTCACCAAGAAGGCTCTGGAGCGATTGGAAGACTCAGGAGCAGAGCTGGTGGAAATTAGTTTGCCCAATACCAAAGAAAGCATTCCTGTTTACTATGTCATTATGGCAGCTGAAGTCTCCTCCAATTTAGCTAGATTTGACGGAGTGAGATTTGGAAAAGACCGTAGTCATTTTGGCGATGAGACAAAGAGAAGAATTATGCTTGGGACCTACGCCCTATCAAGCGGTTATTATGATGCTTATTATCTGAAGGCGGCAAAAGTCCGGCGACTGGTAAGAGAAGATTTTGATAAAGCGTTTGAAAACGTGGATCTCATTGCCGGACCAGTGGCCCCGACCACTGCCTTTAAAATTGGGGAAAAGACTTCGAGCCCCTTGCAAATGTATTTGGAAGACCTACTAACTGTCCCTATCTCCCTTGCCGGCTTGCCTGCTATCTCCGTCCCTGCTGGTTACGCTGACGATTTACCAGTAGGACTGCAGATAATTGGGAAAATGTGGGGCGAAGAAGAGATTCTGCAAGCAGCTTACGTGGTGGAGAAGACCACCCACCGGATCAGGCCAAAATTATGAACTTACTCGAAATTCTATTGGGTAGAAAACTAATAAAGCGCGGTCGTTTAAATTACGAAACCTTAAAACTAGTGGAAGATAAATGGCCCCAGATTGACCAAGCTTTGCTATCTAAAAATCCAAGTAGTTTAAAACAAGCTGTGATTGAGGCTGACAAAATCGTTGATTTTGTTTTGAAACAGTTGTATCCAGATACGGAAACCATGGGTGAAAGATTAAAATTGGCCAAAGAAAAATTTTTAAATAATAAAATTAGCTATGATGATTTGTGGTATGCCCATAAAATCAGGAATGAGTTGGTGCATAATACCAACTTCAACTTGCCATCGTTTGAAGTAGAGTCAATCATTGCCAAATTTGCCAAGGGGCTAGAGTTACTAGGAGCAAAACGATGATTGAGTTTGATTTAATCATAGGGTTAGAAGTTCATGTCCAACTGAACACTAAGTCAAAAATGTTTTGCTCGTGCTCAGCGTCCTACTTTGGTAAAGAGCCAAATACGCACACTTGTCCAGTTTGTCTCGGGCTGCCGGGAGCCTTACCGGTCGCCAATCGGGAGGCTATCAAGAAAGCCTTGACGACTGGTATAGCGTTGAGCTGCAGTCAGCCTGAGATCTCGAAGTTTGATCGAAAAAATTACTTTTACCCAGATTTAGCCAAAGGATTTCAGATCTCCCAATTTGACCAACCCTTCTCCGTCAATGGGCATCTTCTGGTCGGGGATAGGAAAATTAGGATTAATCGTGCCCATTTGGAAGAAGATACTGGAAAGCTCATTCACGCAGACGTGGATGGCAGTAGAGTCTCGCTAGTAGACTTTAATCGAAGTGGAGTACCGCTTCTAGAGATAGTCTCCGAGCCAGATATTACCAGTCCCGAAGAAGCGAGGGAATACGCGCAAAAACTAAATCTCATCTTGAGAACCATCGGGGTAGCAGAAGGAGATATGGAAAAAGCTGGTATGAGGTTTGATGCCAATCTATCTTTAAAGCCCAAGGGTCAAAAAGAGTTGGGGACTAAAGTGGAGATAAAAAATATTAACTCTTTCAGGTTTTTGGAAAAGGCAATTTATTATGAATTCTCCCGCCAGTCAGAATTACTGCAAAAGGGTGAAAAAATTGTTCAAGAAACCAGAGGATGGGTAGAGAGTAAAGGAGTTACTCAAACTCAGCGCTCCAAAGAGCAAGCCCATGATTATAGATATTTCCCGGAACCTGATATACCAACCTTTATTATGGACAATGAACACAAAAAAGATTATGGAATTGTTTTGCTCAAGTTACCTGACGCCCGTGTGGCCGATATTGTGAGACTTGGACTAGAAGAGAGGTTTGCCAAAACATTGGTTGATAAAGATTCTGATTCTTGGTTCATGACGCTGCTTCATGCGTATGAACAAACTGAGAGTAAGGCACTTGGGTCTTCCCATTTCGACAACTCCAAAGCCCAAATCTTGGCACGCTGGATGATGGAGGTCTTTAGGATTTTAAAGGAAAAGAATCTCTTGCTAGCGGAGCTTAAAGGTGAAGCCTCTGGTGTTGCCAATATTCAATACCGAATTGATAAAGGTGAGCTAACTGCTGCCAATGCCAAGCAAGTTTTAGAGGAATATTTATTAACTGGAGATTCAATCGATAGTTTAATTAAGAAATATGGTATAGGGGCCCCGAAAGATTTAAATTTGGATGAGATTGTTAGTCAAGTAATCCAAGTAAATCAGAAAGCAGTAAATGATTATCAAAGTGGTAAAGACCAAGCTTTATTTTTTCTCGTCGGCCAAGTCGTCAAGGAGAGTCGAGGGGCAGCGAACGCGGAAGATGCTAAAAGAACTTTACTGGAGAAATTAAAAGATGCCCACTGAGACTGAAACTAAAATCCAGTACCTTTTAATAGAAGACACCGAGTCTTTAAAAAAAATTATTCCGGAGATAGAAATCGCTAAAACTATTGGAATTGATACTGAAGGAACTTCCCTTGATCCTTACCAAGGGAAACTCCTCCTTTTGCAAATTGCTACAGAAGATAAATCTTGGGTGATTGATTGTCTAAAGGTGGATCTAGAGGTTCTTAAACCAGTTCTAGAAGCTGATCGACCTCTCAAAATTGTCCAGAATGCTAAACATGACTACAAGCTTTTAAAGGTCCAAGCTGGTATCACGTTGGGAAGTATTTTTGATACTATGTTGGCCGAACGTTTGATCACCTGTGGGATTTCTCGCGAAATCTCCTTAAAAACCTTAGCAGAGAAATATTTGGGGCTAAACCTAGACAAAGAAGTGCGTAAAAGTTTTATTGAGTTTTATACTCCAGGAAGGAAATTGGTTTATTCAGAGGAACAATTGCGTTACGCGGCGCAGGATGCGGAAATTTTACTTCCAATTTTCAAAAAACAATTTGCTCAATTGCGGATTGACGACTTGGTAGAGACGGCCAAATTAGAGTTCAATCTTGTGCCAGTTGTCAGTGAGATGGAAATAAGAGGGTCACTGCTTGATCAAAAAAGATGGCGAGCTCATACGCAGGAGCTTAAAAAAATTCGCGACACGATCAACACCGATATGCAAAATGACTTACGACACCTAACCACTTATGCCAAAGTAGATCTATTTGGTAATGTTGTTGACTCTATCAATCTAGATAGCCCGCTGCAGTTGTTGGAGGCTTTTAAAAAACTGGGGGTCGAAATACCCAATACCTCTGAAGCCACGCTGCAAAAAGTAGATCATCCCCTAGCTAAAAAACTACTCGAATACCGTGGTTATGAAAAAATGATTACTGCTTTTGGTGAGTCGATTTTAGACAAAGTAAACCCAGTTACCGGTCGGCTGCATCCGGATTTTATGCAGTTAGGGGCTGATACAGGAAGGTTTGCCTGTAATAATCCCAATCTGCAGCAAATACCCGCGGAGTCAGAATTTAGAAGCTGCTTTATTGCTTCTCCTGGTTATAAAATGATTACTGCGGACTATTCTCAGATAGAGCTGCGCATTATGGCAGAGGTGAGCGAAGATCCCGCTTTCTTGGAAGCTTTTAATTCTGATGTGGATTTGCATACACTCACTGCTTCTCAGATGTTTAGGATTCCAGTCGAAGAGGTCAGCAAGGAACGCCGTTTTCAAGCTAAGTCGATTAATTTCGGCTTGATGTACGGCCGTGGACCCGCTTCCTTGGGGATGCAGATTGGTTTGAGTGTGGATGAATCACGCAAACTACTAGACGTGTATTTTAAGACCTATCGGCGGGTCAAGAAGTGGTTAGACGATATTGGACGGCTAGCGGTCAAACAAGGGTATATCCGTACTCTTGGAGGCCGTAAACGAATCTTTCAGTTGCCAGATCGGGACCACCCCGATTATGATAAACTTATAGCATCAATTGATCGGCAGGGCAAAAACACTCCTATTCAGGGTACGAGTGCGGATATTACCAAATATGCCTTGATCTACATTGCCAGGGAATTAAAGAAGCGCAACTTGGATGCCTTTTTGATTCATACTGTGCATGATGAGATTGTCTCGGAAGCACGGGAAGATATTGCCGATAGCGTTGCCAAAGTGGTCGAAGAACAAATGATTGAAGCTGGGAAAAAGCTTTTGAAACTAGTACCAGTGAAAGTGGATGTCCACGTCGCTGATATTTGGACTAAGTGATCTGACATGTTAACTGCCTTAACTGACAAAATTGGTGATGTTTTAAGCCTCTGGCTGATTCCACACCATCGCAACAATCACCACCCTCATGCCACCCGGTATACTGGTCTCAGTATTTTTTTGGTCGGGATTTTGCTTTCTCAAATAGTGACCAATGTAGCCACTGGTAAAGATCCGATGACTTTAGGGTTTGCTACCAATGTGGTGAAAGACCAACTTATTACCCTCACCAACCAACAGCGTAGTAGTCATGGTGCCCAAGCGGTAGTGGAGAGCCCTGCTCTATCCCAGGCTGCTCTTCTGAAAGCTCAAGACATGTTTGCCAAAAACTATTGGGCTCATGTTGGGCCTGATGGCACTAGTCCCTGGCATTTTTTTGAAATTGTTGGCTATAAGTACATTTATGCCGGAGAAAATCTCGCGCGCGGCTTTGATACCTCTTCTGGGGTGGTAGACGGGTGGATGAACTCTCCGTCGCATCGTGATAATTTGCTCAACCCCAATTACCAACATATTGGTATGGCGGTCTTAAATGGCCAGATGGGTGGAGAATCTACGACTTTAGTCGTACAGTTGTTTGGTACTAGTTCAGTTTCCCCAGCTGCGCTAGCCCCCTCGAGTCCAAAACCAGCTACTAGTATTGCTTCGACTCCGACTCCCAAACCGACAATTGTCGCCATTGGAACTAGCGCTGCTTCCGAAGTTTTGCCCATTACCCCAACTGGGATCTTTAAGTCCCCAACTAACAATGTGGTTCAGGTCTTAACCTCTTTCCGACCGCTTGGGGCTTTGAATGCCAATCAGCAAGTCTTGCTTTTAAGTCTGGGGATTTTAGCAGCGATCTTCCTAGTTGATGCATTAATTTTAATAAGAAAGAGATTGTTCCATACTCGTCCACATGTTATATTACATGGCTTAGTAGTTTTGACTCTCATCAGTTTTATACTCCTAAGTGGCAAGGGATTGATATTGTGATTATGTCAAAGAAAATCTTAATCGAACATTTATTGGAATACTTACTATTACTTGTGGTTTTAACCTTGGGTTATCTGATCATAAGATTTGCTCCGGGCGCAGCTTGGAAAGTGATTCTTACCTTTACGGTGGCCTCTTTTTATCTCGGATACGGCTCTTACCATCATTTTAATGAAGAGAATTTTAAAATAACTACGGTTTTGGAGTACAGCTTGGTGGCCACTATTATCGCGGTAACTCTACTGCTAGTTTTTTAGTTAATTTCTTGTCAACAGTTATTTTTTCTGGTACAATGCGCACTCATGGAAAAAGACACTCTTACTATAAAACCTGGCGCCACACTGAGGGTGACCACTAAAGTTAAAGAAGGTACTAAAGAAAGACTGCAAAATTTTGACGGCATCGTGATTTCGGTGCGCGGTCGAGGTGACAGTCAGACTTTTACGGTACGCAAAATTGGGGCCACTGGTGTTGGCGTGGAGCGAATCTGGCCGACAAATTCTCCCAATATTGCTAAAATTGAAGTCAAAAGTGAACCTCGGGTTAGACGAGCCAAACTCTACTATCTCCGTGATCGTTTGGGTAAAGCCGCCACTAAAATCTAGTTGTTAGTTGTTAGTTGTTAGTTGTTAGTTGTTAGTTGTTAGTTGTTAGTTGTTAGTTTGTGGTAATTTGTGTCTACCAACTACGAACTATATACTACTAACTATGAAGGCTGCTAATTGGCTTTTTGAACAAAGCTTATGGAACCAAGGTTACCGATATGTCTGTGGGGTCGATGAAGTTGGCCGTGGTGCTTGGGCAGGACCGGTCGTATCTGCAGCCGTAGTTTTCCCACCAAAAATAAAATTCCCACAGTCACTTTTTGACTCAAAATTACTTCTGCCTCAAAAAAGAGAAGAACTGTCCTCCATTATTCAGCACTTAGCTGCTTACATTGGCATCGGAGTTATAGGCGTTTCCGATATTAATCGGCGGGGAATTGGAGTCGCCTCACAAATGTCGTACCTACAAGCGATTAAAAAACTTCCCCAAGTTCCGGATTATTTTTTAGTGGATGCTTTTTATGTAAAGTATCTGCCCAAATTAAAGCAGTTACCGATCGTCAAGGGGGATCAGATTTCAGCCAGTATCGCCGCGGCCTCCATCGTCGCCAAGGTCTTCCGTGACCAAATAATGCGAGAACTGCACGTGTCTTTACCAAGGTATCGATTTGACTTACATAAAGGGTATGGGACCAAACAACATCAAAAGCTAATTACCAAACATGGCTTTTCAGAGATCCATAGAAGAAGTTTTAATCTGGATTATTTGGTAAACAGTTAATATCAGCGACCCATTATGACATTCCAACGAAAGAAGTTAGGACAATTAGGAGAAGATTTGGCAGCCAAATTTCTTCAGGCCAATGGCTACAAGATAATAGAGAGAAATTTTAGGAGCAAAGTAGGCGAGATAGATATTGTGGCCGAAGAAGATGGGTGGTTGGTACTGGTTGAGGTAAAATGCCGTTTCCCCGGGCAGTTCTCACTACCTGAAGAAGCTATTACTCAGAATAAAATTAGACATATTGCTCGAGCAGGTGAGTACTACCAGATGGTCAAAAACTCCCCACTTGCTGGGCCGAGAATTGATGTAGTTGCCATTGAATTTGGAGAAGATGGCAAACTAACACGAGAAGAGATTATTAAAAACGTCACGTCATGAATGTTTTTTCTCACTAAAGATCAAGTATGTGATAGTTGCAGTCAATGTTGTTCCCAACGAAACTGAAAGTACTGCATAAAGTATTTTAGTGAAAGGCTCTGCTGTTAGAGAATTTAAATTAAGTGGGTCTAACCACTCAAGTAGTAAATAAGAAAAGATATTCAGAATTATCCAACTAAGAGTTATAAAAATCGCTTTTGTTAAAAGAAATAATATATCATATCTGCGTTTCATTTAGTTTGGTGACCCTTTTACTTTAGGAATGTTTTTGACCACATCGTACTGGGGGTAGAAAGTACCATCTGGTTTTACCCATTCAAAATTACTAGCAATTTCCATTTTCCAGATAAAAGGGGCAATGGCCACAATTTGGGGGTGGGGTAGCCAGTGATTGCGGTAAGCGTCATCAAAATATTTGGCAGTGGTAGCGGCGGGTTTGTACTCCTTTTTAGGTTGATTCCCTTCTTTATGAGCCCAACCGGTTTCCGTGATGAAAATTGGCAAACCAGAAACACCATAGTTCCTTAGCAGGGACATTTCCCACTCATAATTTCTGATTTGATCTCGAGTTTGATAATGTGAGGGTGGATTGTAGTAATCACCACTAAACTCTGGTTGAGGATAAGGGTGAGTAGCCCAACCATCCAATCTCTTGAAAATTCCGGGAGCAGCATTATTCATCCTTTGCATGTAGACGTCTTGGGATAGGTATTGACTACCACTGCGGGCTGAACTATTAAAAGCTCCATTCATGATAAAAAATTGGGGGGAAGCAGCTTTAAAAGCGGTGATCGCATCACTTAGCGCCACTCCATATTCTTCGGGAGCAATCTTGTGTCCCCAGTATTTTTCGTCATTAGTTTCATTAAAAATGGTGATGTATCTAGAATTGGCAGGCCACTCCAGAGTGCCTAGGAAATTGGCAATCCCTGGCCAATCAAAAGATCCGGGTGCAAAATTGTGGGCACTGAGTTGGATAATTGGGATTAAATGATGTTCTTTCAAAGTGGTAAAGAAAGGCTGGAGCTGCTCGGGGCTGCGATCAGTTATAAAAACTGGAATCAAGACATAACCCCAGTCACCGCCATTGGAATTTATTAGTTTAGCTACTTCTGGTACCTGGCCCACATTGGGTAGCATATACATTCCAAATTTGTTATTAGCTCGACCAGTTCCTGGGAAAGTACCAGTATTGGTGACTTTGGCAGCGGGGGGCGGGGCTACTTTTTTGGGGCCTGCGGGCGCAGCTGGTCCCACCACTTTACTAGTTGGGGTAGCTTCTTCACCTACCAATGCTGCTGATGCACTAGCTCCTTCAGACTCCGATGCTAGTAGAAATCCAAAACTTTGATGCGGAAGGGGAGAGACAAAACTCGGCCCACCAAACACTTGGAAATAAGTCATCAGGAAGAGAAAAGTAAAAGTCAAAAAAGGTACCAACAAAGTTGGCCTGGGCAGTTTTTTCATCTAAGTTTAGTATAGTTTATGGCTAAAAATTAGGCAAGAAAAAGGACGGCCAAAGATATTGGTCGTCCGGTTGATCTCTCGGATCGTGTCTCAGTCAGCTGATGGCAGCACTTGTGGGGTGATGATTTGCATGGTTTCTCCGTTATAGACAGGGATGCAGTTCCCAGGCTTGATCACCAGTACCTCGACTCGTGGTGTCATGATTGGTTCCCCGGCTGCATTTTTGGTACCTGTGTCCATGTAATCAGCTCCGTATCTCTTACCCAATTGCACAGCCATGACCTTACTCCTACTTCGAATTATCCCAAGAATAGTCTAAATTTTATAAAAACACAAGTGTAGTTGGGTAAAATGACCGTTAAAGTTGTCTTGAAGGCCGCCCATCTTCCTTGACAAGTAGTCCTATAATTGTTACAATTCGCTTAGAAATTCTGGGAAGGAAGAGACATGGGAAAATTCATTTGCGAAGAAGGCGAATTCAAGTGCTCTATTTGTGGCACTATCTATCCTTTTTCGGACTTGAGAGATGTCTGCGAAGGACGTGCTTGGTACCTTGATGGCCCTTCAAAAAGCTTGGTTTTGGATAACCTGAAGGCCGAGGTTGGTGAAAGGGTCATCCGGACTCAGTATCACGGTGATGACTACGCTCAAGCACCCCAAAAAGCCGGTATTTTCCTTACCTGGGAATGGGTGGTGGTACGGAAAAAGCGTGTGGTTCCTGCTTTGTTTGGTGCCGGCGAGTTTTTGCAAAAAGGGCACCATTACCATCATGAAGCCCAATATTGGATTGGTGAACCTGATGCTGTTGCTCATATCGTTGGAGATACGTGGGAAGAGCCCGCCTCAGGAGCCATCATCGGAGGAGCAATCGGACCTTATCACTTTTGGTCACAAAGATTTGTAGAGGACAATCTTCAGGAGCAGTGGCCAGACTATGTCTTTGGGATGTGTGTAGGGGAGAGGACAGAGGAACTGCTTCAGGCCAAGAAGGCAGAAGGTTACGCAGTCTTTGTTTGAGAAGATTCAAGGTAAAGCCCCAGCTTTGCAGAAATGCACTGTCTGGGGCTATATTTTTTGGTTAGGTTGTCTTGGAGGCGATTTTTTGATAAAATGCTTGCGGGCGCGTAGCTCAACGGCAGAGTAGGGGCCTTTTAAGCCTTTGGTTGTGGGTTCGAATCCCACCGCGCTCACCAGAAATACACCTTTTTAAAACAATCAGCCCCTTGCTGGTTGACTGATCAATCAATTAAACTATACAATGGTACTATCATGATGATTGAAATTGAGAGAAGCGGCTGGGAGAATTTGTTAAACATCGTCAATTACCTTTGCGCCGGGAAGCAAGTGAGATTGAGTTTGGTAGATCATGGCCAAGAAACCACTTTAGCTCAAGCAGACTATTTTCATGGAATTGAACCCTATTTACAAAGTACTTTTAACCCACTTTTAGCAGTAGTACTAGCAAAAGAAAATCAAGTTAGTCTAGGGTATTTTCTCAAACAGCCAAGCAAGATTACTATTGAGGAAGAGGACTCTCGAGAGATAAAAAAAATCTTTATTGATGCCGGGGAAAATAAACGAGCTGTGATTGATTTTCTCCAAGTGGGCCAGACAAGTAAACCTAAAGAAGTGGTCTACCACCACACTATAAGTAGAAAAAAATCCACTCCTTAACTCCTCCTTGACACCAGGAGTCAGTCCTGGTAGATTAAGTATGTTCTCTGTCTAATCCTAGCGCAAGGAGGTGATAATCATGGCATTCACTTACGATAGTAAGAAATCTGGACGAACATACATTCTTCACTCACAAGACGTAACTTTGAAAAACGGTCGTAAACAGACCATCTACTTCTTTGCTCCTGATCAAAGATCTGGTGCATTGGACGCAGTTCCAAGTGGTTTTATCGTTAACGAAAACCCAAGAACTGGTCTCCCTTTCTTGAAAAGGGGTTAACTTTGTTCCAACCTGCCCACTACTTTCTAAAACTTACCTCTTTTTAACCAGTGCAGCCTCTGCTTTGGCAATCATCTCCCTTGTAGAATCGATGACGTCCGGAGAGACTGAAATTGATGTGACTCCCCATTCTACTAACAGGTGAGTAAGCTGCGGATAAAGTGAAGGGGCCTGGCCACAAATCGAGGCCATGAGACCTCTTTTTCGAGTCGCGGTTATCAAAATCTCCAAAGCTTTCAATACCGCCGGATTGAGCTCGGAAAACTCACTGGCCACAGTTTGGTTGTCCCTGTCTACTCCCAAAGTCAACATGGTTAAATCATTGGATCCGATCGAGATGCCATCAATGCCTACATCCAGAAACTCGTCAATAAGAAAGACATTGGCGGGAATCTCCGCCATCATAAAAAGTTTAAACGTATTGCTACGATGTAACCCTGCAGTCGTGACCAATTTTTTCACTTGCTTGAGTTCGTCCACATTGCGGACAAAAGGGATCATCAACCAGAGATTAGTGTGACCATATTTATTTCTGACTCTTTTGATGGCCTCAAGTTCCATTTCAAACACCTGGGGGTCGGAGACGTAGCGGTACGCTCCTCTGAAGCCAAGCATTGGGTTACTTTCTTCCGGCTCAAATCTGGCTCCGCCAATCAAATTGCGGTACTCATTGGTTTTAAAATCAGTTGCCCGATAAATAACTGGTCTGTCTCCAAAGGCTTCACCAAAAGTTTTCAGTCCAGTGGCCAATTTATCAATAAAGAATGCTTGTTTTTTCTCCTGGATGAGTTTTCGGGGATGAATACCAATCTCCGCGATCATAAATTCTGCCCTCAAAAGACCAACCCCATCTACGTGTCTGGCAGCGACCTGCATCGCTAATTCTGGTTCGCCCAGATTGACATAGACTTTGGTTGCGGTTTTGATCTCTACCCCTGTTTGAGGCTGCTCCTCTTTGTTCAGAAGCTGCAAATTCAAACTAGTGGACAAGCCACCTTGGTAGATTTTACCATTGGCACCGTCCACAGTAATTACTTGGCCAGTTTTTAAGTGTTTGGTGGCACTGAGTGTCCCCACGACAGCTGGAATCCCTAGTTCACGTGAGACAATAGCGGCATGGGAGGTCTTGCCTCCTTTATCAGTCACGATCGCGGAGGCTTTTTTCATCGCGGGGACAAAGTCCGGATTGGTCATTTCCGTGACCAAAATCTCTCCTGGCACTAATTTATCAATCTCAGTTGCATTTTTTAAGATCCGAACACTCCCAGTCCCAATACCTGGAGAAGCCGATGCTCCGGAGAGAATCAACTTAAGATTTTTCAAAGAGGAAGAGCCATCTTTTATTTGGTTACCAGATTTGGGGATTGTAGTAACTGGCCTTGTTTGGACGATATAGAGCTTGCCTGAATTCTCCGCCCACTCTAAATCTTGGGGAAAAAGATAATGGTTTTCAATTCTTTTGCCAATGCCAGCTAGTTCTTCAATCAACTTATCACTTAATTTTTGCTTGGATTGATAGGCGGGGGCGACTCTAACTTCGTGAGTATCGTCTTTAGTTTTGATCAGCTGTAGCATCTGTTTACCAATCTCTTTTTTCTCAATTTTCAAATCTTTCTTGGAAACTTCATAATGATCAGGGGTTACTTTTCCTTGGACGATCATTTCGCCCAGTCCCCAGACTGATTCTATAATCACCTTACTTTTATCATTGGTGATGGGGTCAATCGTAAACATCACACCGGAAACTTCGGACTCAACCATCTCCTGGACTACGACGGCGATACCGACGCGGAAATGATCAAATTTTTTCTCAGCCCGGTAAAAAATTGCCCGAGCCTCAAAAAGTGATGCCCAACATTCCTGAACTGATCTAATTAACTCTTTATCTCCAGCAATATTTAAAAAAGTTGCCTGCTGGCCAGCAAAAGAAG
Source organism: uncultured Gammaproteobacteria bacterium (assembly GCA_964349395.1). GTDB lineage: Bacteria > Patescibacteriota > Microgenomatia > Woykebacterales > RBG-16-39-9b > CAYGGA01. The sequence continues at coordinate 60,780 of CAYGGA010000001.1, forward strand.
CTCCAGGTAAATCTTCAGCCGTGGCCGAGGAACGCACCGCGACTAGGAGTTTATTGGTAGGGGAGAGTTTGAGGTAAGAAGTTCTGATCTCTTCTTCAAGACTTTTACTCATTTTCTCTTTCAAAATTACATGCTTGATCATCTTGCTAGTTTGCTCTAGCTGGGCATGGTTGCCAGTATCAACATGGCGCAAGAAATTATTTATCTTTGTTCGCAAATTTGCTTCCTCAATAAATTGGAAATACGCTTGAGAGGTAACTACAAACCCATCTGGTACTGGAGCCTTAATCTTAAAAAGTTCCCCTAAGTTGGCACCTTTGCCCCCGACAATATCAATGTCGTTTTTATCAATACTGCTAAACGGGAGAATTCTTTTTGCCATTTTTACCTCCAATTACCATTGCCCAAAAAACTAAACCCCAGCCGGTAATATATAGTCCGATTGGGATCAATACGGACAGAAAGATATCTAAGTATTTTTGGGTTCGGACGTGCACGTTTGGATCTGGGGCTACTGCTTGCAAAGTCTGCTCACGCAGAGGGGCAATAATATGTTTTTCGTACTCATAGGTAAAAGCAAGAATAGCGAAACCAAATAAAAGTAAGACGTGAAAACGGGAAGGCCTTTTAAAAACTAAAAAGGCCGCCAAAATCGCTGCAAGGGCATAGGCAATGACGATTTTGTTATGGTCAAAAGTGGAGTAAATAGTGGCTAGTAGACTACCAGTAAGTTCGGGTGAAGGCATTAGTTCAATCTTACTAAGAATTTAACCAGAAGAAAAGCCCCGAGTGCTTTGGGGCTTTTCTTGTTTCTTAGTTGTTGCTTATCTTTTGCGTGAAACCTCTTCCTGAACTTTTTTGATTGCCGTAGCGGCGCTGTCACGTCCACCAAGTCCGAAGGCTAAACCTCCAGCCAAGGCAACCATGGCGACAACACCGGTAAAGAGAATCTGAATAAGGCCTGGAGCAATACCAAGTTGGGTGAGAGCCGCTAGAAGGGCGAAGATAAGAATTGCCCATCTTGCAATTTGTGCGACGACACTAGCTGCGGAAGTACCTAAGCTAATTGACGCGGCGAGAACAAAATCGTGCGCAAAATTAGCAAACAGCACTCCAATCGTAACGACAATTACGGCTACAACCACATTTGGCAAGTACATCAGCAGAGAAGAGATCAGACCACTCACTTGGCGTAACCCTAGCGTATCGACGGCGGGAACTAGGAAAACTAAAATTACAAACCACTTGAGAAGTTCACCAAGTACTTGGGAGAAGGTCAAAGTCGGGTCGGCGCGCTTCAGTGCGGTAGAGACGGCAGTTCCCTGAATAGCACGTTCTACGCCAAGAGCTTGAAGAGCACGAACAAGAGCATTCTTCAAAATCACAGCGATGACTACACCAATGACAAAAACCACAATCGCTGCGATCAAGTTAGGTAAAAACAAAGCGGTTTCTCTTAGAGCTTCAGAGACTGCGCTGACAACTGCGTTTGAGACATCCTGTACCATATATTAGTTCACCCCCCTTCAATGATGTAACCTAACTGTAGTATGGGTCCACCCCGTTGTCAAGGAAGATAGGAGAAAATTGATTGTTAGATCAATCTACAGCGTCTCAACACCAGAAGTGAGGGGTGAAACCACCGCTTTCTTAGTTGCTGCAGGGCTAGTTTGCTCCCATGGAAAATCGCCTCTTCCAAAATGTCCGTAGCGGGCGGTTTCTTGATAGATTGGCCGACGCAGATTTAGACCATCAATGATGCCCTTGACTGACAGATCCAGCAAAGAGAAAGTAAAGTCGTTTAGCTCTTTCTCCGTGGCAACTGATGTTCCAAAGGTGTCGATAGAGACAGCGATGGGTTCTTTTACTCCGATGACGTAAGCTACCTGCACTTCGGCTCGTTTCGCTAAACCAGAAGCGACGATATTTTTAGCCAAATACCTTGTCGCGTAAGCACCTGACCTGTCCACTTTAGTTGGATCCTTGCCTGAAAAAGCTCCGCCTCCGACTCGTCCCATACCACCATAACCATCAACGATAATTTTTCTACCCGTGACCCCTGTGTCCGCGGCTGGTCCACCAATGTGCCACACTCCTGTGCCGTTTACAATGAGCGCCTCTTTTGGGTAAGAAAATTGTGCTTCTTCCAAAATTGGGGAAACAACGTACTCGTAAATATCATTTTTTACTTCTCTTTCAGAAATATTCTCGTGGTGAGGTACGGCGATGATGACGCGCTCCACCTCTTTAGGAACGCCATTCTCATATCTGATCGTCACTTCAGTCTTACCGTCTGGGCGCAAATAAGGGACGATTTTTTGTTCGCGGACTTGGTCGATCTTTTCCGCCAGGCGGTGGGAGAGAATCATGGGTAAAGGCATAAATTCTGGTGTCTCATCCGTCGCATAGCCAAACATCATTCCTTGATCACCAGCTCCACCCGTGTCTACTCCTTGAGCGATTTCGGGGGATTGCTCATGAATCAAAAGGGTTACCTTACTACCACTGTGAAATCCCCACGCTGGTTCGGTGTAACCCAACTCGGCAATTTTTTCGCGCGCAATTTTTTCAAAATCTAATTTAGCTTTGGTGGTAAGTTCCCCAGCCAAGATAATATTGTTTGTCGTTACCAGTGTTTCCACTGCCACGCGGCTATATGGATCTTGCGCTAAGGCGTGGTCGACGACGCTGTCTGAGACTTGATCACAGACTTTGTCCGGATGGCCAGCACATACTGATTCTGAGGTAAACAGATTGTAGTTCATATTGCTCCTTTTCAAATAGTTATTAAAAAACCCTCCAGTTAGAGGGTTTGAGACTTTGCCACTATGGCCTAATCAGCACCCTAAAAGAGTGTCTAGTTTTCCACCCGACGGTCTCGGGTTGGCATGGATCAACAGGTCTAGGGCCTTCACCAACTCAGGATTGGATATTTAATTAATTAATATCAAACCAAACTATTGGGGAGTTGTCAACTAACCTTACAAACAAGCAAAATTGGCTGTTAGGATAAGAAATATGACCAAAGTAGCCTCTTGCCTAACTCGGAAAGATTAGTTAAAATCATCAGTATGAATCTTAATGAAGGGACAATTTTAAATCTTGTTCTGGGTGTCAGCGCCGTCTCTATTGCCTATGGTTTATTTTTAGCGAGATGGGTCATGAACCTTCCTGCCGGGTCTGGAAAAATGCAAGAAGTAGCCAGTGCCATCCAAGAAGGCGCCCAAGCTTATTTAAAGAAACAGTACACTGTCATCGGCGTTGTAGCTGTAGTACTCGCATTGATTTTAGGTTATTTTATTAACTTACCCACTGCCTTGGGATTCATTATTGGAGCCTTGGCTTCAGCAGTAGCAGGGGCCTTGGGGATGTTGATCTCCACTCGGGCCAATGTCCGCGTCGCCGAAAGTGCTAAAAAAGGATTAAAAGCCGCTTTTGATACTTCTTTCAAAGGTGGGGCTGTCACCGGCCTATTAGTAGTCGGTTTGGGCCTCTTCTCGGTAGCTGGCTACTATGCTTTTTTACGTAACTTTCTCCAAGCAGATACCCAAGAAGCTTTGACTGCCCTCATCGGTCTTGGTTTTGGTGGTAGTTTGATCTCTGTTTTTGCCCGTTTGGGCGGTGGAATTTTTACTAAAGCGGCGGACGTAGGAACAGATATGGTTGGTAAGATCGAGGCTGGGATTCCGGAAGATGATCCTCGTAACCCCGGAGTAATTGCGGACAATGTGGGAGATAATGTGGGAGATTGTGCCGGGATGGCGGCGGATTTGTTTGAGACTTATGCGGTCACGACTTTAGCGGCCATGATTTTAGGATCACTGACTTTTCCCAATTTCCCCAATGCCGTGGTCTTTCCTTTAGTCATTGGCGCCGTGGCCATCATTGCCTCCATTTTGGGTACTTTCTTTGTTAGGTTAAGTGGCAAAAGCATTATGGGAGCACTATACAAAGGTTTGGGAGCTGCTTCGCTTCTCAGTATAATTGGATTTTGGTTTGTTATTCCGGCTCTTATGAGTGGCAACGGGCAATATAGTTCTGACAATCTTTTCTTCGCATCTTTGATTGGTATCGCTTTGACTATTGGTATGGTGGTGATTACGGAGTACTACACTTCCACCAAATTTGGCAGTGTCAAAACTATTGCGGAGGCTAGTCAGACTGGTCATGGTACCAATGTTATCGCAGGTCTAGCAGTCTCGATGAAATCAACATTGGCGCCAGTTTTATTACTCGCCGTGGCGATCTGGCTTGGTTATTTCCTAGCTGGTTTGTACGGTATTGCCCTCGCAGCCATGTCGATGCTTTCCCTCACGGGCATTATCGTAGCGATTGACGCGTTTGGACCGATTACGGACAATGCCGGCGGTATTGCCGAGATGGCTGAGCTTGGTGATAAAGTCAGAGGGGTGACTGATCCACTCGATAGCGTGGGTAACACTACTAAAGCAGTGACTAAAGGGTACGCGATTGCCTCAGCTGGACTAGCAGCACTAGTGCTATTTGCCAGTTTCTCTCAGGAAATAAAAACCCACTTTGGTGGTAGAGAGATTGAATTTGTCATCTCTGACTATCGAGTTTTAATTGGACTCTTTATTGGGGGAGCGCTACCGTATTTCTTTGCCGCTTTGGCGATGGAGGCAGTCGGTAAAAGTGCCATGGCTATTGTGACTGAAATCAGAAGGCAGTTTAAAGAAATGCCGGGGATTATGACGGGCAAGACTAAACCTGATTATGCCCGAGCAGTAGAGATAGTGACACAAGCAGCCCAGAGAGAAATGATTTTGCCGGCCTTGATCCCTGTAGTAGTACCTGCTTTAATTGGATTTACCTTGGGGGCAGAGGCTTTAGGTGGTCTGCTGGTGGGAATGATTGTAACTGGTATCTTTGTAGCTCTTAGTATGACGACTGGGGGAGCAGCCTGGGATAATGCAAAAAAGTATATTGAAGCTGGAAATCTGGGGGGTAAGAAATCTCCAGCTCATCAAGCAGCAGTGACTGGGGACACCGTGGGTGATCCATATAAGGATACTGCAGGGCCGGCGATAAATCCAATGATTAAGGTTGCAAATATAGTTGCTTTGTTGATCGTTCCTTTCCTTAGATAAGCAGTATCCTTGATCTCACTTCGTGAGCTAAAAGATACCGCCGGACCTGCCATTAACCCGATGATTAAAGTAGCAAATATTGTCGCACTTTTAATCGTACCGTTCCTTCGATAGCCGCATCCTTGCGTTGAGCTTCGCTCTCCTAAAAGATACTGTTGCGTAAAAACTTTTAACTTATTACCATTAACTTTTAACTAACTTAGCACCAATCTTTGCAAGTGTCGATGAAGCTGGAGTAAGCTTTCTGAAGAGTCTCTTCTTCATTATTTACCCTGGTATCTATAATTAAATGAAATAGCTTGGGGTCAAAGTAATCAGCATCCTCATAGATCTTTTTAAAGGAGTCTTTGAGTCCCTGACGACGTTTGGAAATGGTCTCCGGAGTTTCCTCATGGGTATGTTGCCTGTTTAAAATTCTTTCTTCTGTGAGATGGTCGTCACACACTAAAAGGATACGGTAAACATCGGCTAAATCTCTTGAGAAATAACCTTGATAATGACCATCCACCACTAGTTTTTCTTCTTTTTCTAGCTTTTGGTGAAAAGCTTGATCCATTTGGTGTTCCCACTGGGGTGGAACTTTCATTTTGTCCCAAAGGGGGATATTTTGGTCCTTCACATATTGGCGAAAATAGTCACCAAAAGAAAGCACTGTCCAGCCTAACTTGTCAGCTAGATTTTTAGCCAAAGTTGAAGTCCCTGTCCCAATGTCACCAGAGATCACAATATTGCGCATTTTCATAGGTTGAATTATATCATCCCTGGAGATCAATTCTCAGTCGTGAGGTTCGAAAAGGTGGTGTGACTTAAGTTCAGGTCCCAAATCCCTAGACAAGAGTGAACTCTTAATTTATACTCTCTCCCAAGGAGAGACAAAATGAGCCGAGAGGAGTGGTTAGACCACTTGTTCTTCTGGTTTGGAGCTGCTGGCTTTCTTGTCCTATTTGTTGGCTTAGTGGTAGCCTGGGCAGCCAGTGATGTCCGGTATCTAGTGGGCGTCAGTTTTCCGGGTGGGGTAGCTTGGTACCTAGCAATCCAAAGGTTACTTTATTCTTAGTAAAGGAGGGTCAGATGTCCAGGGCCGAACATTGGTTCCCGGCTTTTTTTGGGTTGGCCACTCTAATCATAGTGACTGGGATGGTGCTGTCGGTTGCCACTTCAGATATTACCTTTTTTGTCTTGGGAGGTTGGGTAGGCGTTGTCATATTGGTAACCCTAATCCTGTGGGTACAGCGTTCTTTAAAAAGGGAATGAACCCAGTAGAATTTCAAGCCGTAGGCTAAAAACTTACGGCTTTCTCTTGTTATATAGGCTATTTTCTGGTAAAATCCACTGGTGGAAAATTTGGATTGGCAACTAGAAGACAAAGTTTATATTATCACTGGCAGCGGTGGGGGTATTGGGTTGGCTATTGCCCTCTTTTTGGTAGCGTGCGGGGCCAAAGTGGTGATCAATGACAAGACCCACTCAAAAGTCCAAGCAGCACTTAAGCAAATCAAAAGCCTAGGTGGAGAGGGGATAGGGGTAACTGGCAATATTGGGGACAAAATCACCGTTGATCAGATCGTCAAAGACACCCTCCGTCATTTTGGCAGAATCGATGGTTTGGTAAACAATGTCGGGGTTGGACCAAGGTCAGATTTCCCCAATCTAAGTTCTAAAGATTGGCAAGAAACACTCGATATCAATCTCAATCAGCCCTTTCAACTTACCCAAAAAGCAGTGCTCCAGATGCAAAAACAAGGAAGTGGGGGAGCAATTATTTTTATATCATCAACTCACACCACTTTCCTGGGAGCCAACACCGCCTATTCTGCTTCCAAGGCAGCAGTTGAACTTCTGGTGAAAGAGCTAGCCCTGAGGTTGGCCAAAGATAAAATCCGGGTAAATAGTGTGGCCCCAGGAGCAATCCTCAGCCACCCAAAGCTCAGTCCCCATGATTCTCACGTACCTCTGGGCAAGAAAAGGGGGGAACTGACTGATGTTGCCAAGTCGGTGGCCTTTTTATTGAGCCCTTCCCTGTCAGGGTACACTACTGGTATAATTTTAAGAGTAGACGGCGGTCTGTCCCTAACTAACCCAGTTTCCAAATATTAATGATTCGAACAACTAAAACCATCATCGGCACGGTTTTTCCGGCCCTTACAGTTAGAAATTACCAATTATATTTTACTGGTCAGAGTATTTCTCTGATTGGTTTTTGGCTCCAACAAGTTGCCCTTGGTTGGTTGATGTTTCAGCTTACTCAGTCCGCTTTTTGGGTTGGGTTGGTAGCTACAGCCTCAGGTTTGCCTTTTTTACTTTTCTCTACTTTTGCGGGTGTATTTATTGATAGATCTAGTAAAAAGAAGATCCTAATCTGGACCCAGATTTTTGAAGCTCTGATTGCGCTAATTTTAGCTGTCATGGTGATGACAAATACAATTACTCCAGAAATTGTTTTAGTTTTAGCTTTCTTAACTGGTATCAGTGGATCTTTGGACCTTCCCGCAAGATTCTCTTTTATTATTGAAATGGTTGGTAAAGGTTATCTAGGCTCAGCGGTATCTATAAACGTGGCGGTTTTCAATGGTGCTCGGTTCGTGGGCCCAGCTTTAGCGGGAATACTGATTGCTAGTTTTGGGGTAGGGTGGGCATTTTTACTAAATGCAATTAGCTACTTACCAGGAATTTTGGCAGTTTTGGCCATAAAACCAGTTGAAACTCCGGAAAAAACTATTGACCTGCACCCCTGGGAATCATACAAGGAAGGACTTAGATATGCTTTTACCCACGCTCAACTCAGGGTTTTGATGCTTTTAGCGAGCACCATGGCAATTTTTATCTGGCCTTACACGACACTCATGACCATCATTGCGGAAGTGACCTTTAAAAGTGGGCCATCAGGTTTGGGTAGTTTGCTAGCCGCCACTGGTTTGGGGAGTTTGTTTGGGGCGATCTTAACTTCAGCAATTTTAGATAAAGTTTCCAGGGTCAAGATGGTATTTGGAGGACTATTTTTAGGAACTACCAGTTTGTTACTTTTTGCTCTTACCACTAATTTTATTTTTGCCCATATTTTATTATTTCTAGCTGGCTTTGGTATCATAGCTATTGCTTCTAGCCAGAACACTTTGATGCAGCAGCTCAGCCCACCGCAAATGCGGGGGAGAATCAACTCTGTTTATTTGACTGCCTTTGTGGGCATGATGCCAGTGGGAAATGCTTTGGGTGGCTACCTGGCGGACAAAATCTCAGCTCAGTTTAGTATTGGCTTAGGGGCAATAGCCACTTTTCTTTTAGGTCTCTATTTATACGTTAGTCACCGAGATAAATTTAGAGATGGAGCTGACTAGGTTACGAGGTGACCAAGCCAGCTCCATATGGACTTAAACAGAAACGAGGACCCTCTCTTTTTTCTCCGCTTCCTCTTGTTTAAGCCTGTGTAGGTAGTAGCCCGCCATTTCTTTACGCCCAAAATCGTAGTGAAGGCGAGCCCGAAGCAACCCCAACTCATCCGCGCTCTCGATATCAGCGCATCGTCTTGGTTCACCAACGATGATAGTCAGAGGATACCAAAACCGTGGTATACCCAAGAAACACTTCTTGAGGAGTCCATTGCCCGGCTCTTGTGGCGGAAGAATCCTCTCTGTTCCTTCCAGAGCAATCGGTGTCAACCAATCCCCATTCTTGACGAGCAAGATTGCGTTTGGAGCCGGGGCGCACTCGATCACGCCACTGCGCTGCCGAGTGCCGTGAGCCGAAAACCAGAGTAGCTTGCCCAGAGCGAGCTGCTCAATGAGCAGGTCAATGGAGATTTGTACCTCGCGAGTAATAGCCTCATTACGTGTGTTTACCCGCTCCCGCCTGCCTGCATATGTTTCTCCGACCCGTAGTTTGGGTATCTTCTTGGCCTCAGAGGGTGGAAAGATATAGCCTCGATCTGCAGTTTTGATGAGCGGTCGTTCTGCCCATCGGTAACCGATCAAGAAGAACATCTTCCTAGTCAAACTTGGGAAACCGTGCCACCACATGAAAATTAGCGGCAAGGGAATATCCATTGAGCTGAAATGGTCGAAATCCAAGAGAATCTTCGCACCCTGCGAGCGCAGTTCCTGAGTTCTCTTGAGGTTGGGCTTGCCGATGATCCTGACTCTCCAGATGAAAAAGAGTCCCAGAAAAAGTAGGGCACTCTTCCCCACATACCAAAAGACCCGATGTCCCGGGCGGTAGCCCAGAGGGACATGCTCAAACCCTTCGATTTTGCTGTACTCCAAGACACTCCCTCCAGGATTTATTAGGAAAATTATATTGCGTTAAGCAATAGTTGTCTATCGACACCTGTGAAAAATCTAAATTCGCAATTATCTGCGGATATAATCCTAAGAGGATTAATGAGCAACCAAGTTTGCGAATATATTGCGTTTAGCAATAGTTGTAGTCTTAGGGAGTACGGGAGTGGCGGCGGCGTTTGATGGTTAAACTGGCCAGAGCTTTTTCCAAAGTGGCAGCGGCCACGGCAAATTCTTCATCACTGAGGTTGTGCTTATTCTTAATTGCTTCTTCAGCCCTCTTTTTAGCTTCTTCTGCTTTTTCAATGGAGATTTGCTCACTAGTTTCGGCTAAGTCAGTGAGCACTGATACTCTACCACCAGTGATTTCTACAAACCCACCACCGGTGACAAAGTATTCAGTCTTTCCACTGTGTTTGATAGTCAGTTCACCGGGCTTAATTTGCGTCATCAAGGGGACATGGTGGGGGAGAATAGTGATTTCTCCATCAAGAGTAGGCAGACTAACTGAGTCCACCGCATTTTCAAAGATTTTCTTTTCAGGAGTTACAATGTTTAGTCTCATATTTTCTTTGTTACTTCTTCTATCCCACCTCTCATGTAAAACTCTTGTTCGTCTTTGACCGAGTCATATTCCCCATCCAAAATAGCTTTAAAACCAGCGACAGTGTCTGATACTTTGACATACTTACCATCCCGACCGGTAAATTGCTGGGCCACGAAGAAAGGTTGAGAAAGAAATCTTTGCACCTTTCGGGCTCGAGACACAGTCAGTTTATCTTCGTCGGAGAGCTCTTCAATACCCAAAATAGCAATAATGTCTTGCAGTTCTTTATAGCGCTGTAGTACCTTTTGGACACCTCGAGCAGTACTGTAGTGGTCCGCGCCGACAATATTTGGATCTAAAGCGCGCGAGGTGGAGTTTAGTGGATCCACCGCCGGATAGATGCCTTGTTCAGAAATGCTTCTATCCAAAGAGATGGTGGAGTCTAAGTGAGCAAAAGTGGTTGCTGGCGCTGGATCAGTGTAGTCATCGGCTGGTACATAGACAGCTTGGACAGAAGTGATCGATCCTTTTTTAGTGCTCGTGATTCTTTCTTGGAGTGCTCCCATTTCCGCGGCCAAGGTAGGCTGGTAACCCACCGCACTCGGGATACGACCTAAAAGCGCTGACACCTCAGAGCCTGCTTGGGAGAATCTAAAAATATTGTCGATAAAGAGCAAAACGTCTTGGTTTTTCTCATCTCTAAAATACTCTGCAATACTTAGTCCCGCTAAAGCGACGCGCAGTCTAGCTCCAGGTGGTTCATTCATCTGACCAAAGACCAAGGCGGTTTTTTTGATAACTCCTGATTCGTGCATTTCTTTAATTAGGTCATTACCTTCACGGCTCCTTTCCCCCACACCAGCAAAGATCGAATATCCTCCGTGTTCTTCGGCAATACTTCTGATAAGCTCTTGGATGATGACAGTCTTACCCACACCAGCACCACCAAAGACCCCAACTTTTCCACCTTTAACAAACGGAGCAATCAGGTCAATGACCTTGATACCGGTTTCCAAAATCTCGGCTTGAGTCTCCTGCTCGATAAAAGGCGGGGCATTTCGATGAATAGGGTAAGTTTTCTTGGCTTTTACAGGCCCTAGGTTATCAATGGGCTGACCTACGACATTTAACACTCTTCCCAAAGCTTCTTCACCGACTGGTACGGAAATTGGTGCCCCCGTGTCAGTGACTTCTTGACCTCGTTTGAGTCCATCAGTAGTGCCCATGGAGACAGTCCTCACGACACCCTCTCCAAGGTGGGATTGAACTTCCAGTATATTTATATCCTTACCAATAGTAGTTTCTAAACTGTTGTAGATTGCGGGTACAGATTCAGCTGTAAACTGTACATCCACCACTGGTCCGATAATTTGTAGAATTTTGCCTTTTTGCATGATTACTCCATTGCGATCGCGCCGCTGGTTATCTCCAAAATTTCTTTAGTAATTTTTTCCTGACGCAAACGATTATAAGTCAAATTTAAGTCTTCAACCAAATCTTTAGCATTATCAGTCGCACTCTTCATGGCGACCATACGGGCGGAGTGCTCTGAAGCGGAGGCTTCCAAAAGGGCTTGGTAGATTTCCATATCAACGAAGTGGGGTAAAATTGCTCCAAGCAAAATCTCTGCTCGCGGTTCAAAAGTGTACTCGAAAGTGGTAGTTTCAATTTGCTCGACCAATTCTTTTTGTCTGATTGGTAAAATACTTTTAACCGTGGGTTTTTGGTTCAAAGTATTAATGAAGTTGGAGTAAACTACCATCACCTCGTCGACCTCCCCACTTAGGAAAGCAGTCTGTATGGCTTTACTCAAGTTTTTGGCTAAGGAAAAATCCACCTTTTCACCTAACTCAAAATCCAAAACTAAATTACGATTGGTTTTGATAGTAAAGTCCCGGCCTTTTTTTCCTGCAGTGATAAACGTGGCATTGGTTTTTACCCCTGCCACCTCTTTGACCAAATTGGTATTAAGGGAGCCCACTAAACCACGATTGGTGGTAATTAAAAGAACACCGACTTTGCCCTCATCGCGGTGGGCTAACAAAGGGTGGCTGTGGGGGTCAATAACAGTAGCAATATGACGCAATATATCTCCCATCAAGAGTGAGTAATGTTTGCCGCCAAGAGCAGACTCTTGAGCTCGTCTCATTTTAGCAGCCGAGACCATCTGCATTGCTTTGGTAATCTGAGCCGTGTTTTTGACGGATTTTATTCTCCGACGTAGATCCAGGCTACTTGGCACTTTTACCCTCCAAGAAATGGTCAGTAAATTCGGCCGTTATTTTTTCCAACTGAGAGGAGAGTTCGTCGGTTAATTTATTTTCTTTTAAAATACTGTCTAGTAGTTTTTGGTGGCGAGTAGTCAGAAAATCTAAATACTTAGTTTCATAATCCTTGATATCCTCCACTGGCACTTTATCCAAAAACCCTTTGGTCACGGCAAAAATAATGGCAATCTGGCTTTCTACGCTCAGGGGTGAAAACTGAGGTTGTTTCAAAACCTCTACCACTCTTTTTCCTCTCTCCAGTCTGCTTGAAGTCTCAGGGTCCAAGTCAGAGCCAAACTGGGCAAAAGCCGCGAGTTCTCGAAATTGAGATAAATCCAATCTGAGGGTACCAGCAACCTTGCGCATAGCTGCAATTTGAGCACTACCACCGACTCGCGAGACGGAGACACCGACATTGACCGCAGGTCTGATACCGCTGTAAAACAAGTCACTTTCCAGGAAAATCTGACCATCGGTGATAGAAATCACGTTGGTGGGGATATAGGCCGAAACATCCCCGGCCTGAGTTTCAATGATCGGTAGGGCTGTTAAAGACCCACCACCATTGGCTTTATTGAGCTTAGCACTTCTTTCAAGGAGCCGCGAGTGAAGATAAAAGACGTCCCCTGGGTAAGCCTCTCGTCCGGATGGTCGTCTCAAAAGCAAGGAAATTTGGCGGTAAGCCCAGGCATGTTTACTCAAATCATCATAGACTACCAGCGCATCTTTCCCAGAATCCATAAAGTACTCCCCAAGGGCGGTTCCTGAGTAGGGAGCAATATACTGCATGGAGGCAGAATCAGAGGCGGGGGCGGCCACCACTACCGTGTGATCCATGGCCCCGTTCTTTTCCAAAATAGCGACTACTTGAGCAATCTTGGAAGTTTTCTGGCCAATAGCAACGTAAATACACAAAACTCCCTTACCTTTTTGGTTGATAATGGCGTCAATTGTTAGTGCTGTTTTACCCAAACCACGATCCCCAATGATTAGTTCCCTTTGTCCTCTCCCAATTGGGATCATGGCATCAATACTCTTAATACCTGTCTGCAAGGCCGTATCCACAGACTCGCGGCTGATGACTCCAGGAGCAATCTTTTCCACTGGGTACTGGTCTCTTGCCTTGATAGGCCCCTTGCCATCAAGTGGATTTCCTAAGCTGTCCACCACTCGGCCAAGCATGGCTTCGCCCACCGGCACTTCCAAGGTTCTACCGGTCGCGCGAGCCTCGTCCCCTTCTTTTAGGAGTTTATAGTCGCCAAAGATAATGATTCCGACCTGGTAATCTTGTAGATTTAAAGCTAGACCAGTCAAACCATGGGGTAGAGAAACAATTTCCCCGTAAGAAAGTTCTGATAAGCCCGAGACAGTAGCAATACCATCACTAACTTCAGAGATAGTGCCGACATTACTTTTTTGCGCCCCCAAACTCAGGCTGGCAATTTCTTTTTTTAATGAATCTAAAATATCAGTGTCAGACATTAATGCAAGTTCCTTATTGTCTCCAGTTTAGCTTTAAAAGAGTTCTCATACACCATATCCGCAATTTTGACTTTCAAACCAGCGATCAAGTGAGGGTTCACTAAAAATCTAATCTGGGTAACTTGAGGAAATTTACTTCTTATTTCTCGTTCGGTGCTGTTGGCCCAGACCTTGTCTGGGGAGAAAGGAGTCTCCACGTACGCTGTCTCGGACTCTATTTTTAGCTCAATTAAGTTTAAATAACTTTGGTAGATCTCTAAAAGCCTTTGGGGCTGCATTTCCTTCAAACTATCAATTACTAGTTTGACTTTTTTAGGATCAACTCTGTCTTCAGATAAACTCTTTTTGAATAATTTTCTTGCAAACATCTCAATTTGTCTGTTTTTCATCTAGCTTAGCTCCCTAAGATTACGCTTTGTAATTTCTTCTTTTTCTTTCTGCGAGAGGGTTTTATCCATAATCTTTTCCGTGGCCACCAAGACGACCTCCATCATCTCCAGGCGCAGAGCTGCTCTCATTTTTTCTCGTTCTAATTCGATAGTTTCTTTAGTTTTTGCCATTATCTTTTCTGATTCTTCCTTGGCTTTGGCTTGATTTTTAGTTCGGATCTGGGTAGCGGCCTCTTCTGCCTCCAAGACAATCAAGTCAGCTCTGGTCTCAGCCTTTTCTACTATTTCTTTACTAGTTTTTTCAGCTCTGGCTAGTTCTTCACTGATTTTTTCAGCCTCTTTTAAAGAAGTAGCAATCTTGCTTTTACGTTCATCCAAAACTTTCAAAAGCGGCTTGAACAAAATCTTGTTTAGAATAAACAGCAAGATCAAGAAATTTACTATTTGAGCTAAGAGTAAGACTGGGCTAATCCCAAAGTCTTTTAGAATTTCCAACTTTTACCTTTCTTTTAGCCTCTAAAGGCCAATACTAAAGCATAAATTGCAATTGCTTCCGCGAAAGCCATCGCCAAAAGCATAGGAGCGAGGATTTTTCCCGATGCCTCTGGATTTCTACCGATCGCTTCCATAGCTTTCATACCGATTAGGCCAATAGCGAGTGCGGGGAAAAAACCACCCAGAGCAATCACTAAACCACCACTAACTGAAATTTCCATAATGTAACACCTCCTTAATGAGCACCAGAAGGGACCTCTTCTGGGTGAGATGTAAGTATACTAATAAAAACCATTGTCAGCATAAAAAAGATTGTGGCTTGGATAAACCCTACCAAAACTTCCAAAAGCAGAAATGGTACTGGGACTACAAAGGCCATGATACCAGAAATCGTCGTCAGTAAGTTTTCGCCCGCAAAGATATTACCAAAAAGTCGTAAAGAAAGGGAAGCGATTTTGGTAAACTCAGAGACTACTTCTAAAACTCCAACAATTAAACCAATCACAGTTCCACCAATCAGCATGACTATTCCTCCCTGAAGGGGGGAGTGAAAATAATGTTTGATATAGCCCAATAGTCCTTGGTACCGGATCCCCGCAAGTTGAGTAGCGGCCACGGAAATCAAAGCTAATCCCAAAGTGGCATTTAGATCAGCATTAATGCCTCTAAAAAGCGGTACCAAGACAGTGTGACCATCGTGGACTTGGTAAAATCCAATTGGTCCGACTCCGGGGAAAAGGCCCAAGTAATTTGCAGTAATAATAAACAAGAAGAAAGTACCTAGTATTGGTAAAAAGACTTTAGTTTTATTATGCAGCAGCGGCTCGGCTTGGTTGTACATGGTTTCCACGATCAATTCCATAAAATTTTGCAGACCAGACGGAACCATTTTGATTTTTCTGGTAGCTAAGGCTGCCACTGTGATCAGGACAGTTGTGGTTAATATGGTCATAAGAAAAGAATTGGTAACTGGAAAAGAGCCAATTTGGAAAATCTTTTCTGCAGCCAAGGGAATACTGGGCGGAGCTGTCTGCGTATGAGTGTCAGTGGGCGTGTGAATCTCTGCCCCGGTTTCAGTATTAACAGCAGGTTGTTCGATTGTTTCTGGATGGTCAATGGTAGCCATTTAATAACTGATTTTAGTCATCAACTCTGATCCCAAAATCTAAAAAGTGTACCAGATTTGTCCAGGGGTGTCTAGTACCCAGGATCTTGACAAGCCCCATTGTCTTTTATTTCTTTCCCGAATAAACTAAAATTCAGCTATGCCCAAGATTGTGGATATTAAAGCCTATGAAGTGCCTGATTCCAAAGGTGATCCCACGATCCAAACTACTGTTTTCCTCGAAAACAATGTCACGGGTACCTTTACGGCTCCTTCTGGTTCCTCAGTGGGAGAAAATGAAGCTCTCGATTTAAAAAATGAGGTGGAGGGTAAAAAAACTGTTAGTTTAGCTATCTCCAACCTGATTAATATTATCCTCCCCCACCTGCGCGGACTAGAATCTAGTGAACAGGAAAAAATCGATTCTTTGCTTCTCCAACTAGATAACACTAAAAACAAAAGCAATTTGGGTGGTAATACTATGATCTCCGTGTCGGCCGGTATTGCCGTGGCCACTGCCAATGCCAAAAAAATTCCTCTCTACCGGTATCTCAATCAGCTTTTTATGAAGTACTACCAGACCAAGCTCGCAGTTCCTCAACCCATGTTTTTGATGATGGAAGGAGGGGTACACGGACTGGCAAATCTGGATTTTCAGGAGTTTTTGATGATCGCGCCTGGTTTTGCGCGGATATTTGAGGCTCAGGTAGCCGCCAAACAAGTTTTCTATTTTCTTGAAGAAGCTCTGGATCAATATAAAATTGAGCGCCGTTACGGATTGGAGGGCGGTCTTGCTCCTCTGCTCACTCACAACACCCAAGCTTTGGATTTGATGATGAGGGCAGTTAAAAAAACCTCTTTCAGAGTAGGAGATGATTTCCACTTAGCCTTAGACTGTGCGGCAAGTCAGTTTAAATTTAGTGATGGTTACCACTTGCGTGATTTTAATGGTGTAGTCTCTCCTGGCCAGCTGCAGAATTTTTATAAAGATTTAGTTAGTACTTACCAACTTTTGAGCCTGGAAGATCCATTTGATCAAAATGACGTGCAAAATTGGCGTATTTTAAAAAACCAAATTTCTGGGGCGGCGATGGTGGTGGGGGATGATCTAACTTGCAGCAATCTACAACTGCTTGATAAGGCGATTAATCTCGGGTTACTCAACGCCGTTATCATCAAACCCAACCAAATCGGAACCTTGACCGAGGCCTTTCAAACAGCTGCGCTAGCAAAACAGAAGGGTATAAAAACTGTTGCTTCGCACCGCAGTGGTGAGACTTTTGATATTTTTATTGCTGATTTTGCGGTTGCGATTGGAGCGGATTACATCAAGGTGGGTGGTTTTACTCAAAAAGTCAGACAGCTGAAGTATGAGAGACTGATCAAAATTGAAGAAGAACTTTATAGATAGAGAATTAAGTATTTAGAATTATGAATTAAGGGAGTTGCTTAATTCTTGATTCCTAATTCTTGATTCAAAAACTTGGCTAGGTGTTTTAGTTGTGCTAAAGTGTAACCAATGGCTAAAAAGATCCTTATTGTTGAAGATGACAATTTTATCTCTGATTTGTACGACCGGGAACTGACAAAAGATGGGTTTGAAGTAACCGTCGCTAAAGATGGGATCGAAGGTGAAGTAAAGGCTAAAGAAATCCAACCAGACTTGATTCTTTTAGACATTATGTTGCCAAATCGTAATGGTTTAGATCTTTTGCAAATCCTCAAACAAGACCCTACCACCCAGAAATTAAAAGTTTTGGTTCTGAGCAACCTCGGCCAAGAGGAAGCGATCAAGAAAGCTCTTCACCTTGGGGCCGAAGGGTATCTCATCAAAAGCTCCTATACTCCCAAAGAGGTTTTGGGAGAAATCAAAACCTTCTTTAAGTGACGAAACCTAATGGCCGAAAAATTGCTAGAAAAAATAGAAGCTTTTCGTTATAAACTTCTGCGTCGTGCTGCTCCTATCGTCGAAATTCCAACTGTTGTAGTGGAGTCAGCTCTTGAGGAAACAGGAAAACTAAAAGATACATTTGATTCCCAAAAACCAGTAAAAAAAGCCAAACACTTCTGGAAATTGCTGGGTCCAGGCCTGACCACGGGCGCAGCGGATGATGATCCTTCCGGAGTGGCGACCTATTCCCAAACCGGCGCGCGCTACGGCTTTCAGCTTTTGTGGCTGGCACTTTTTACTTTCCCGCTGATGGCGGTAGTTCAGGAAATGTGCGCCCGGATCGGACTGGTGACTGGCCGAGGATTGGCTGCCAATATTCGTCTGCATTTCCCACGTTGGGTCCTGTACCTATGTGCTTTCCTACTGCTGGTGGCCAATAGCTTAAATATTGGGGCTGACTTGGGAGCGATGGCCAAAGCAACCCAACTAATTTTCCCGCAGCTGAATTTTACAATCGTAATCCTTGGTTTTACGCTTCTGAGTTTGATACTCCAGATTTTCGTCTCTTATGAGAGATTCGCGCGTTTTCTCAAGCTAATAGCTTTGATTTTACTAGCTTACGTTTTGACTGCTTTTACCGTCCAACTTGATTGGGTAGAAGTGATACGCCACACTACAATTCCAAGTATTACCTTCTCCAGTGAACAGATTTTTCTGATTGTGGCAATTTTGGGAACTACGATCTCGCCCTATCTTTTCTTTTGGCAGACTTCTCAGGAGGTGGAAGAAGAGATATTGGAGGGAAAAACTACCTTAGAAGAAAGACAAAAAACTACTGATAGTCAGATAAAAAATATGCGCATTGATGTGTGGAGTGGGATGTTTGTTTCCAATGCAGTAATGTTTTTTATCATCATGGTTTGTGCTGCCACTCTCTATGTAAATGGTGTCACAGATATTGAAAGTGCCGAGCAGGCCGCCGCCGCGCTAAAACCGTTAGCAGGGGAAGGTGCTTACTTTTTGTTTGCTTTAGGAATTATTGGCACTGGTCTTTTGGCAGTTCCCGTACTCGCTGGGTCAGCGGCTTACGCGATCTCGGAAAGCTTTCATTGGAAGGAGGGTTTGTATCGCAAACTGAAAGACGCTTACGCTTTTTATGGGGTGATCATTGTCTCCATGGCCATTGGGTTAGGGCTAAATTTCATTGGACTTGATCCGATTGATGCGTTGATTTACTCAGCGGTTTTGAATGGTCTGGTTTCCCCGGTGATCTTGGTTCTCATACTGCTTCTCAGTCAGAATAAGAAGATCATGGGTGATCGCAAGAACAATCTTTTGACCACTATCCTGGGTTGGTTCATTACTATTGTCATGATTGTGGCCGGTGGAGCGACAGTTTTTTCCCTAATTTTTTAAGAGTATTTTCGTATCACACCCACTACCTTACCCTGAATTCTCACATCTTTAGAGATAATCGGATTCATGCTGGAATTGGCAGGCTCTAGTCGGACGTGATCTGGCTCTTTGTAATATCTTTTAAGAGTCGCAAAATTGTCATTTAGGATTGCCACCACAATCTCACCGTTGGAGGCGGTTTGGTTTTCTTCCACGACTACATAGTCTCCATCTTGAATATGCGCCTCAATCATCGAATCACCACGAACTTGCAGTACAAAGGTGCGTTTGCGACCCATCATATCGGCGGGGATAGAGATGGTAGTTGTGGTGTCCTCAATAGCCTCAATCGGGTGACCAGCAGCGATGTAACCCACGAGTGGGACCTCGACCGTGCCGACCCAGCCGGCAATCTTTTGGTCTACTACCTCAATGCCACGTCGGATGCCTTCGATTTTACGGATAACACCTTTGTCCACCAGATTTTGGACATGTTCATGTACAGTAGCGGGGGAGCGGAGCCCTAAAGCATCACACATTTCTGGGAGGGTAGGGGCGTAGCCATATTTCTGCATGTAAGAAGAGATGAACTCCATGAGTTCTCGTTGGCGGCGATAGAGGACGGGGGGCATAGTCTTCCTTTCTTCCCCCATAGCCTTGGCGAAGGGGGACAGTTGTGAAAATTGTCTCCTGCCTTAAAGGGAGACAAGATTCGGTTAATATTAGTTCTATCTTCGGACAATTGTTCGGGGTTGTCAACTGGGTATAAATAGGTCATATTGGGTCAAATTTCGGTTAATTGTTTCCTAAGGGTAAAAGATAGGGTAAGATTGACTTATGGATTTTAGACTAAAGAGTGTTTTTAAACCGACTGGGGACCAACCTCAAGCAATTGAAAAACTCACTGAGGGTGTAAAAAGAGGTGACCAATACCAAACTTTGCTAGGAGCCACTGGAACTGGTAAGACTTTTACTGTCGCCAATGTAATCCAGAATACGCAGAAGCCAACTTTGGTGATGGCCCACAATAAAACATTGGCTGCTCAACTAGCCTCCGAATTTAGGGAATTTTTCCCAGAAAATGCCGTGGAATATTTTGTTTCTTACTATGACTACTACCAACCTGAAGCTTACGTTGCGAGCAGAGATTTATTTATCGAGAAAGACTCGACTGTAAATGAAGAGATCGATCGTCTGAGGCTGGCGGCCACCAATGCCTTAGTTAGCCGCAAGGACGTGATCATCGTCGCTTCAGTCTCCTGCATCTACAATATTGGTTCTCCGGAAGCTTACGTACAAAGTACTTTAAAAGTGGAGGTGGGTCAGACTTATGCACGTGATGAGATCTTTTCAAAACTTACTAGTTTGCAGTATGACCGCAATGACACTGATTTAGGCCGCGGTAATTTTAGAGTTAAAGGAGAGATCATCGAGATCCACCCTGCTTATGGACAGTTTGTCTACCGCCTCGAGTTTTTTGGAGACGAGCTACAAAAAATCACCAGTCGGGAGATTACCACCCAAAATAAATTAGAGGATTTTACGGATATCACTATTTATCCTGCCCGGCATTATATGATGCCGAGAGAGTCAATGATGGGGCCTTTAAAAGACATACAGGCAGAGCTCAATAGCCGAGTCAAAGATTTCAAAAAGAGCGGAAAAATAGTGGAAGCCCAAAGGCTGGAGCAGAGGACCAATTATGATCTAGAAATGATTGAACAGCTAGGTTACTGTTCAGGAATTGAAAACTACTCCCGGTATTTTGATGGTCGAGCACCTGGTCAGGCTCCTTTTACTTTGCTTGATTATTTCCCTAAAGATTATTTACTGGTGGTGGATGAGTCCCATATGAGTTTACCTCAGATTAGGGGTATGTGGCATGGTGAGAGAGCTCGGAAAGATGTTTTGATTGATCATGGGTTTAGACTACCGAGCGCGATTGATAATCGCCCGCTTACTTATGAAGAATTCCAAAGACGGACTGGTCAGACTATTTACACCTCTGCTACTCCCAATCCATACGAGCTAGGGTTATCTTCTCAGGTAGTAGAGCAAGTCATCCGGCCGACGGGGATTGTCGATCCTACCATCGATTTACGTCCGACTGAGGGGCAGATACCTGATTTGATTCAGGAGCTAAATACACGAATTAAAAAAGGGCAGCGAGTACTTATTACCACCTTGACCAAAAGAATGTCAGAGGAACTGACTACTTATTTGCAAGAGAGAAATATCAAAGTAATGTATCTACACTCTGACGTGGAAACTTTGGAGCGGGTGGAGATCCTCAGAGACCTGAGACTGGGTGTTTATGACGTCATTGTTGGAATTAATTTACTTCGGGAAGGGTTGGACCTGCCAGAAGTATCACTCGTAGCCATTTTGGATGCAGACAAAGAAGGATTCTTGAGAAGTAGGACGAGTTTGATTCAAACTATTGGACGGGCGGCTCGTCACCTGGAAGGGAGAGTAATTTTATACGCTGACAAAGTAACTGACTCTATGAAATATGCGATGGATGAGACCAATCGTCGCCGCGCAATTCAAGAACAATACAACAAAGAACATGGCATCACCCCCACCAAAATTGAGAAAGCAGTCAAAGATATTTCCGAAAGATTACAAGAGCTGCAACCAGACGCTACTACTGCAGAAGAACTAGATCTTACCAAAGTCCCACCTGATCAAGTCAAGAGACTGATTAAAGATCTAGAAAGAGAAATGGATTTTGCGGCCAAAAATATGGAATTTGAGAGAGCCGCCCTAATCCGCGATCAAATCAATGAGCTCAAAAGAGAAGAAATTACTTTGCCGAGCTCGTAGCTAATTTTAACCCCAATAATATAAAGATCACACCAGTGATTTTAGAAATCGCTCCCTGGAATTTAGCCACTCTTCCTTTAATACTTCCATGAGAAAAAACCGTGGCTACTAAAGCAAACCACAAAAAAGTTACCACTGCCATCTCCAAACCCATTAGAATTTTCAAATACAAAGGGGTAGTAGGGCCGATTATCAGGGTAAATAAACTTAAAAAAAATAAAGTTGCTTTAGGATTGGTGGCATTAGTAATAAAACCCATTCTTACCGCTTTCCTGGGACTAATATCTTTTTCTTGTCCTGCATCTACTGACTGTGGGGAGGAGGTTTTGGCTGTCAAAGACTTATAACCAATATAAAGAAGGTAGATGGCTCCGACAAATTTGAGGATGGTAAAAAGTAAAATTGACTGAGAAATTAGCAGTCCAATTCCTACCAAAGAATAAGTAACATGGACCAAAATTCCTAGCCCCAATCCCAAGGCTGAATAAATACCAGTTTTTCTGGAATAAATCAGGCTATTTCTCGTAATCATGACAAAATCAGGACCAGGGCTAATAACTGCTAAAAGGTGGGCTAAAGCAACAGTTATAAGAAGCGGAATATACTCCATTTACTTTTGGTGCACCTTCTTTTGGAAATAAAGTAAATAAAGAGCGGGCAGAATACCTAAACTATTGACTACCAGCAAGGCGATGAACCAATAGGTACGTTTAGCCTGGCTTGCTTTCCACAGAGCTAGGCCTCTCAGACATAGGTCCACTAGGAGGATAATCGGCAGGAGTATTAAAACAATATCTGTAACTGGATGATCAGGTAGATAATCAGTAGGGTTAAAATCAGGAATTTGTGATAAATTTGTCATTAACTGGCTCTTTCAACTTTGATCGTGCACTCAGTCACTAAAGCGGCAATTGCTCCAACTGCTGCTAGAGGTGGGGCTAAAAGAGCTCCGACTACACCCACAGTCAAGGGTAACTCGATCAAAGATTTACCTGATTTATCCAAAATAATAATGCGGCGAACATTGCCTTCCGAAACCAATTTCTTTACCTTAGCTAGTAGCTGGTCACCATTAATTTTAAAAGTTTCAGTTTTGGGGGTTTGTTTAGTCATTTGGTCCTTTATTTAATTATATCAAAAAAAGAGACCGTAGTTGACAATCTTCGCGACGGTCAACTACGGTCATAGGCAGGAAACTTCGAGGAGAACCAGTCCTGCCAAGCTAACACTGAGAAGCCAGGTCAAACTTCTCAGTAAAAGCCTTAGCCGGGTCCTAAAACCAAGAGTGTTGATCTCAGGACCGGGTTCCCAGCAACCGTTTGTTTTTTATGCAGTTAGCATCCAGGAAGTAAACAAGACTAAAACTATTCCCTGGGGACACTCTGTTTTTAAAGAGGTGCAGTCTCTCGGTCCTCTGTCATTGCTGGTAACTTGAGATTCTAATCACTTTGTTGTGCCTTGTCAAATCTTGACTAATAGACTACAATTGATGGTTCATTACGCAGGACAGCAGTTATGACTGAGAAGTTAATAATTCGTGGTGCTCGGGAGCACAACCTCAAAAATATTGATTTAGAGCTTCCTAAAAACTCTCTGATTGTCTTTACTGGTATTTCTGGTAGTGGCAAGTCTTCTTTGGCTTTTGACACTATTTATGCTGAGGGGCAAAGGCGTTACGTTGAGTCACTTAGTGCCTATGCTCGCCAATTCCTGGGCTTAATGGAAAAACCAGATGTCGACCAGATACAAGGTCTTTCTCCCGCTATTTCTATAGATCAAAAAAGTGCGTCTCGGAATCCCCGCTCCACCGTGGGAACGGTCACTGAAATTTATGACTACATGCGGCTTTTGTGGGCCCGAGTCGGCCAAACCAATTGCCCAAACTGTGGAACTTTGATTAAGTCCCAGACCGTCCAAGAAATTGTTGATCTTGCTTACACTGAGGTAGATAAAGCCAAAAAAGACTCTAAGATTTTAATTTTAGCCCCGGTTATTAAGGGTCGAAAAGGGATTTATGAAAATGTTTTTGAAGATTTAAAGAGAAAAGGTTTTGTCAGAGTCAGAGTGGACAAAAATATTTACGAAATTGAAGAAGCCCCCACTCTTGATAGATATAAAATCCACAATATCGATATAGTCATTGATCGTCTTGTCTCACCGGTTGAAAAGCAGAGGATTACTGAGTCGGTGGAGCAGGGTCTCAAAAGTGGTGAAGGTTTGGTCATAATTAACATTGATGGGCAGGATCATCTTTTTAGTGAGAGACTTTCTTGTTCCAATTGTGGGACCTCACTACCAGAGATTGAACCACGGACTTTTTCTTTCAATTCACCGCAGGGGGCGTGTACTGGATGTAGTGGTCTGGGGTTCAGAATGGAATTTGACCCAATCCTGATTATCCCCAACAAAGGACTTAGTATTTCTGAAGGTGGCGTTTTGCCTTGGAATAGAATTTTAAGCCATGACTCTTGGACTACCAAAAGAATCGAGGCTCTATCACAAAGGTTAGATTTTTCTCTCAGCACCCCCCTAAAGGACCTAAAGGCGGAGGTTTTGGAAGCGATTTTGTATGGGTCTGACAACTCTTTTCGAGTGACAGGCAGAAATAGATTTGGACGAACAGTAAGTTTTAACACTAATTTTGAAGGTCTGATTCCTGAGCTAGAAAGAAGATACAAAGAAACTGAAAGTGATTGGACTAGACGGGAATTGGAAAAATACATGCGGGAAGAAAAATGCAGCCTCTGCCTGGGCAGCCGTTTAAAGAAAGAAGCACTTAGTGTCACTATAAACTCCAAAAACATTGCCCAAGTATGTGAGTTTAGTATCAATGAAACGCTTATTTGGTTTGAAAAACTTGATTTAACTCCCAACCAAAAATTGATTGCCAAGCAAATTTTGAAAGAAATCAATCTCAGATTGAAGTTTTTAAATGATGTAGGTCTAAGCTATCTCACCATAAATCGCAACTCCGTGTCTTTGGCAGGCGGGGAAGCCCAACGAATACGTTTAGCTAGTCAGATTGGGTCAGGTCTTAGTGGAGTCTTGTATGTCTTGGATGAACCTTCCATCGGCCTGCATCAAAAAGATAATGAAAAACTGATTCAAACTTTGAAAGAATTAAAAGAGCTGGGGAACACCGTGATTGTGGTCGAGCATGACGCTGATACAATCAATAGTGCCGACTACGTAGTTGATATTGGTCCAGGAGCGGGCGAACATGGTGGAAAAGTCATTGCCGTGGGTACCCCCCAAGAAATTCAAAAAAATGCCCTTTCAATCACTGGACAATACTTGTCTGGGAAAAAAGAGATCAGTAAAAAGAATTTCAATGGTCACACCCGCAGCAATGAAGAGACATTAAATTTAAAAGGAGTCAAAGAACACAATCTTAAAAATGTTTCTGTCTCTATCCCATTGGGAAAATTTGTCTGTATAACTGGAGTCTCCGGTAGTGGTAAATCTACGTTAGTAGAGGATGTTCTATTTCGTGCTTTAGCTGCGCACTTTTATCAAAGTAAAGATCGGCCCGGAGAGTTTGAGTCTTTGGAGGGACTAGAAAATATTGATAAAGTTGTCGATATTGATCAGTCTCCGATTGGAAGGACTCCCAGGAGTAATCCCGCTACTTACACAGGGGCATTTTCTTATATCAGAGAATTATTTGCCAAGACGCAAGAAGCCCGGTCTCGGGGATATTCTTCCGGCCGCTTCTCCTTTAATGTCAAAGGTGGTCGGTGTGAAAATTGCCAGGGGGATGGGGTGATAAAAATAGAGATGCAGTTTTTGCCAGACGTCTATGTCACTTGTGAGGTTTGCAATGGGCACCGGTACAATCGTGAGGCTCTAGAGATTCTGTACAAAGGTAAGAATATCTCTGAGGTTTTGAATATGACCGTGGAAGAAGCCCATGATTTTTTTACAAATATCCCGGCAATAAAATCAAAATTGGGAACTTTAAATGATGTTGGGCTAGGTTATATCCGTCTTGGACAGCCAGCGACTACTTTGTCAGGTGGAGAAGCCCAGAGGGTCAAACTGGCAACTGAACTTTCTAAAAGATCCACTGGTAAAACTTTTTACATTTTGGATGAACCCACAACTGGACTGCACTTTCAAGACGTGGAAAATCTATTGTATGTCCTTCATAAACTAGTTGATTTAGGGAATACGGTCCTGATCATTGAACATAATTTGGATGTCATCAAAACTTCCGATTGGATAATTGATTTAGGACCTGACGGTGGTCAAGGTGGGGGAGAAGTGATTGCCACAGGGACTCCCGAACAAGTAGCGGCCGTGAAAAAATCGTACACTGGGCAATTTTTAAAAACAGTTCTGAGTCCCCTTAAGGGGTTGTCATCGCGAGCGAAGCGTGGCGATCTAGACATATAATAACTGAGATTGCTTCGTCGTTAGAACTCCTCGCAATGACAGTTCTATTTGTAGTTGCAAACACTAGGGTACTGCGTTATATTGTTACTATCATTATTTCTGACACTATATATGCTATCTCAAACCATGGATTTAGTTAAAAAAACTATGCCCTCTGATTTTACTTCCAATTCTGACGAACTTCTCCAGACTCTAAACTTGAGTGACAATTTTTTCCAGGTAATCCAAGCCACAATTGTGGATGGCATTGTGCTCTCTGGTAAAGATGGGAAAATTGTTTACATGAATCGGGCTGCTAGCGAAATGCTTGGTGCCACCCCAGAAGTGATTGGTATCAGCCGCAGCGAGCTTATCAGTCAACAAGAGAAGTATTTAGCTGTGAAGTTGGAGTATATGTATGACCCCTTTGAAACTTTTAATCGTTGTTTGGAAGGAGAATTATTTACCGGGCTAGTTTTAAAGGTGCATGGTGAGACCACCAAGGTTTTGGATGCTAGTTACTCACCTCTTTATGATAAAGACGGCCAGATTGTGGGGGTGATTGCTGATTTTCGTGATGTGACGATTCTGCAAGAACAGCAGGAGGTGATTGAAAGACAACTGGGAATTAGTGATAATCGGCGCCGCAGGTGGGACACGATTTTTACCAGTGTGGAAGAGGGTATATGTGTGGTGGACAAAACCGGCAGAATCTTGGAAGTTAACCCCGCCCTAGAGCTAATGACTGGGTATTTGGAAAAAGAAATCATTGGCAAAAAGTACTTTGAAGTTTTTAAATGTCACGACCCAAAGGGGAATATGATCGAAGACACTTTGCTTAAAAAGGCCCTGATTACTGGCGAGGCCGTCCCTTATGATGAACACCTCCATACCAACCGGGATGGTGAAGAGGGTTGGGTTGGGGCCACTACCGCTCCATTGCGTAATGAAAAAGCAGAATTGGAGTGTTTACTAGTAATCAGAGACATTAATAACTATAAACTAGTAGAAAAGCTGAAAAGTGACTTCGTTTCGATCGCTTCTCACGAACTGCGGACGCCACTGACGATTGTAAATGGCTACCTTTCACTTTTGACGAGTGGGGATCTAGGAAAACTCTCTGACCCTGAAAAAATAATCCAGAATGAGGCTATTTTGAAAAAAGTATATGTCGAAACCAAAAGGCTCAGCTCTTTAGTGGAGGATTTACTCAATATTTCCCGGATTGAAGAAGGTAGACTCCGGGTGGACTTAGGTGCCGTGGATATCGCCAAACTTGCCTCAGAAACCGTGACTGAGTACCAACTTTTAGCGGAAGGTAAAAATCTTACCTTAGAGTTTGTCCCTCCAGGTAAACCCATGGTAATAAGTGGAGATGCAAATAGGTTAAAGCAAATTTTTACCAATTTGATTGACAATGCTTTGAAATACACAGAACAAGGTAAAATAATTGTTAAAGTAGGTAAAGAAGATGGAAAAGTCATTACCAGCGTAACTGATACTGGACCGGGGATACCACCAAAATTAAGAGATATTATCTTTGAAAAATTCCAGCAAGCCCCTGGCTCATACCTAAAAGAAAACAAAGGGACGGGACTAGGCTTATTTATTGTCAAAGGGATAGTTGAGCTTCACCAAGGAAAAGTGTGGTTGGAGAGTAAAGCAGGGGTAGGGACAACCTTCTTTTTTTCATTACCTAGCGAGTAGGTAGAACAGTCTTGATCTTGCAAGAAGAAGGAAAAGTGGTTAGAATTAAAAATATATGGCTGACGACAAGGTAAGAATTTTATTAGTTGAGGATGAGCCCGAAGTCTTAGAGCTTTACAAGCTTAAACTCACCCTGGATGGTTATGATGTTCTCACGGCTGTGAATGGTCAAGAAGGGCTAAAGAAAGCTATTGAAGAGAAGCCGGAGATGATCTTTTTAGATATCAAGATGCCAGAAATGGACGGGTTTGAAGTGCTAAAAAGACTTAGAAGTGAACCTAAAACCAAATCAATTCCCGTAATAATTCTCTCCAATTTTGATGAGCAAGAAATGATCGAGAAAGGTCTTACTCTGGGAGCCAATGAGTATCTAGTAAAATCCCAATTCACCCCTGAAGAAATTTCCGGTAAAGCGGATGAGTGGTCCAAATCCTAATCTGAGTACAGAATGTTTAAAAACTTAACTGTCATATTTCTTTTTTTCCTACTGAATTTAATATTCTCTAGTTCCCCAATACATGCCCAAGAAAATCCCGCCAAAAATTTCTCGGCAAATTTTGATGTTGAATACCATGCCATGCCAGATGGTAAAACCAAAGTAATTCAAAAAATCAGTCTCACCAATCTCACTAGCAATGTTTATGCCAAAGAATACAGTTTGTCTTTGGGATCAACCAAAATTGATAAGGTTGTGGCCTCAGATCCACTGGGCAAAATTAATGCGGTGGTGAATAAGGATGATAAAACTACGTCTATCAAATTGACTTTTAATGACAAAGTGGTGGGGATAGGTAAGACATTAAATTTTTCCTTAACCTATGAAATCAGCGATATCTTGTCTAAAAATGGGTTGATGTGGGAGATTGTGATTCCCAAGCTATCTATTAGTGCTGATATCAAGGACTACAATCTCCGCTTACTAGTCCCGCAGTCTTTCGGAGAGATCCACTATATCTCTCCCAACCCAGCCGAGGTAAAAGATGGCACCACCAGGGCCTTTCGTTTTACCCGCGACCAGCTCGAGAGAAGTGGAGTCTCAGCCGCATTTGGTAAGTACCAATTATTTGATTTTGAACTTAAATACCACCTTCTGAATCCTAATCTGTTTACCTCAGTTGCTCAAATTAGTTTGCCTCCAGATACCAATTCCCAACAAGTTATCCTCGATAGCTTAGACCCCGCGCCTTCTAAACTCGAAGTCGATGTTGACGGCAATTATCTGGCTACTTATGAGCTTAAGAGCAGACAAAGGGTAGATATTTTGGCAAAAGGTAGTATCAAAATGGTGGAGGCGCACCGTGATCTGCAGAAATTCCCACCTGCAGATAAAGACGAATTAAAAAATTACCTAACTGGTAACCGGTACTGGAATTTAGACCCCGTGATCAAACAAAAAGCCGCAGATCTAACTGACAGCTTAGAGAACAAAAGTACTGACGATAAAGCGCGAGCACTGTACGATTATGTGTCCACTGCCTTAAAATATGATTATGACCGGCTGCAACTAGCCACTATTGAGAGACTAGGAGCGCTTGGTGCTCTCAACAATCCTGACCAAGCTATCTGTATGGAGTACACCGATTTGTTTATCGCCCTGGCGCGCTCGATTGGGATTCCGGCTCGTGAGGTAAATGGTTTCGCTTATACCCAGAATAAAAATCTTCGTCCGACGGCGATTGGGGGTAGGGTCTCCTCGGACATTTTGCATGCTTGGCCTGAATATTATAGTTTAGAAAAGGAAAGATGGATTCAGATTGATCCTACTTGGGGGTCAACCACGGGGGGAGTGGATTATTTTGATAAGCTTGATACCAACCACATTACCTTTGTCAGAAAAGGAGTTTCTCCTGATGAGCCAGTACCGGCGGGAGCTTACAAAATTGACCCTGCGAGTGATAAGGATGTGACCATCACGCCTGCGACAACTTTGCGAGAGGAGTCTCCAAAACTAGAGATAAGACTAAAAGAAAATAGTTACCCTTCTGGATTTAGCAGCAATGCCACCTTGGTAATTAAAAATACTGGGAAGAGGGCCTTCTTTGGGGGCCTAGTTCAGCTTGATAGCCATACTGCTAAGGTCATCTCTACTGATCAAACAAAAGTACCCACTGTTTTGCCCCAAGGGGAAGTTGAAGTTCTTTTTAAAGTGAAGTCTCCCAATCTGCTCTCAACTGAAGATCTTACTTTTGCTGGCAAAGTAGTTGGGTCAGACGGTGAGAAAGAAATAAGCGTAGACTTTAGTGAAGTTATTCACCTGAAGCCCTTTTTTACCCTGGGGTTACTACCTTACTTTTTTGGACTTTTGATTCTGAGTATACTACTAGTTGTCTTTTTCCTTTTCCGCGGTGAGTTGAAGCGACCCAAAAAAGCTACTTAACCCTTCCCAAATAAGGTAAAATTAGCTACATGGATTTAAACTCTCTCCCCACTGGCCCGGGGGTGTACTTACTAAAACGGGGCCGAAAAGTTTTATATGTGGGCAAGGCTCTAAATATTAAGGAAAGAGTCAAAACCCACTTGCTTGCGAGTAGACCTTTGTCTCCCAAAGCTTTTCAGATGAGGAGCGAAGTTAATAAAGTTGACACCATATCAGTACGCAGTGATTTTGAAGCTTTGCTTTTAGAAATCAATCTCATCAAAAAATTATCCCCAGAGTACAATATCAAACTTCGTGATGACAAAGATTACCTTTATCTAAAAATCACTCAAGAGGAGTTTCCGCGCGTCTTAGCAGTGCGAAAAAGAGATTTGGAGGGAAGTAAGTACTATCTAGGGCCTTTTCCCAATGCCACGCTTGTTCGTAAAACGATAAAAAATCTGAGGCGAATTTTCCCCTATTGCTCTGAGAAACAAAAAAACGGTAAGCCCTGCTTCTACTACCATCTGGGTCTGTGTTCAGGACCCTGTAGTGGGAAAATAAATGAAAAAGACTACCAGAGAATGATTAAGAACTTAATCATTTTTCTGGAAGGCAAAAGTGAGAAATTACTTATTAGTTGGCAAAAAGAGATGGAGAAAAAAAGCCAGCAGAAGAAGTTTGAAGATGCAGCCCATCTGCGAGACAGAATTCAAGGAACCACATACCTTTTGCAGGAAAATAGAACCTTTGACTATTTGAAAAATCCAGATTTATTGGGTGAGCTCATCTGGGCTGAGACGCAGGAGCTTAAAAAGCTTTTGGGAATAAAGAGTCAGATTCATCGAATCGAATGTTATGATATCTCCCACATTCAGGGATCCCAAATGGTGGGGTCGATGGTGGTCTTTTATGATGGTCAGCCGGATAAATCAGAGTACCGTCGCTTCCGCATCAAAAGGATCGGGGGCGTAGATGATTATGCCAGTTTGCAGGAAGTACTGCGTCGGCGTTTCCACAATGATTGGGCACTACC
Organism: uncultured Gammaproteobacteria bacterium; assembly: GCA_964349395.1. Lineage (GTDB taxonomy): Bacteria > Patescibacteriota > Microgenomatia > Woykebacterales > RBG-16-39-9b > CAYGGA01. The sequence continues at coordinate 92,029 of CAYGGA010000001.1, forward strand.
AGACCTTTTGGTGATTGATGGTGGCAAGGGGCAACTCAATGCTTGCCTGGAAGTTTTGAAAGAGCTAAATATAACTATTCCGATGATCTCTCTAGCTAAAAGAGAAGAGGAGATTTACACCCAAGATGGATCTAAGATAAGATTGGAAAGGACCAATGAGGGTCTGAAACTTATTCAAAGATTGCGGGATGAAGCCCACCGTTTTGCGATTACCTACCACAGGAAACTTCGCAGCGATGCACTACTGAAACTACATGCGTAAACTTGCCCAGTCATTTTTTATTTCTCTGATTGCTTTTTTCATAGTCGCCCAATTTATCCCTGGAATTGACTATGGTGGTGAAAACGTAAACCTGCTTTTGGTGAGTTTTACTTTTGCCCTCCTGGCAGTCTTTATCAAACCATTTATTAAAATGATCTTGCTGCCTTTCAATCTGGTCACTTTTGGGGCCGTGGGCGCGCTGATAAACTGGGGAATTATCTTCCTTCTTACTTTTATTTTGCCTTTCTTTAGTATTGGTAGTTTCAATTTTCCGGGGTACGACTTGGTCGGATTTATGATTCCCTCTTTTACCTCAACAACATTAGTAACAGCCTCTATTCTCTCTATTGGAGTAAGTTTCACTAGCGCCTTGATCTATTATTTGATGAAATAACTCAGGAAATATGGTATTATTGGCCCTAATTCATGTTCAATCTAAAAGACATCTTAACAGTCGCTCAGACTATCATCGCAGTTTTGATTATTGTCTTGGTTATCTTGCAGAACCGCGGTAGTGGTTTGGGCTCAGCTTTTGCCGGCGGAGAAACCGCGGTCTTCCGGGCTCGCCGGGGAGCAGAAAAACTCATGCACAACACGACCGTGATTTTGTGTATTCTCTTTTTCTTTCTGTCTATTTTTCTAGTTTGGTACCGAGTCTAGTAACCAAAAACTCATGAAAGCCTTCAGAAGACTTTGGTGGTATTTCAAAAGTGCCATTTCTCGTTATTACCGGCGCTTTTTGCCGGTTATGCTCATCTTGGCGGGGCTAGTAATGATTTCCCCTTTTGTGAGGAGTACTCTCAGTCCTCTCTACCATGAATTTATTTCCCCAGTTCAGAAAGCAGTCTTAACTGAAGGTCTAGTCGGGTCAGTGAAGACTTTAAATCCTATCTTAGCCACTACTGACAGTGAGCGAGATATTGATCAACTTGTCTTTCGAGGTTTGACCAAAACTGACTCCAGAGGCGATCCGGTGGGGGACCTGGCACGAGATTTCAACGTGCAAAATAATAAAGAGTACACCTTTAGACTGCAGGATAATGTTTTTTGGCATGACGGGGAAAAATTCACCGCTGATGATGTGCTCTACACTGTAAAAATAGCTCAAAATTCAAGTTTCCATTCACCCTTTTATGAAACCTTAAAAGATGCAGCAGTTACCAAACTCAGCGACTTTGAGGTGAGATTTACTCTAAAAGAGGAATTTGCCCCCTTTTTATCTTTGACAAATTTTGGCATTATCCCCGAGCACATCCCTCTTAACAAGTATAAACCAGTAGGGACGGGGCGATTTTCGATTGTGGAATCTAAAGATGATTATGTTTTGCTCAAAGGAGAGAGTTTTAACTTACTTTTTCGTTACTATGCCACTAGAGATTTGGCCTTAACTGCACTAAAACTGGGTGAAATCCAATCTTTAGGTGGTCTGTCGTCTTCAGAAGCAGCCGAGGTGAATAACTGGGATAATCTGAAAATCTATAGTCAAAATCTAGCTCAGAGATACGTCGGCCTTTTTATCAATGGCAGAAACGATAAACTCCAGGACAAGGCCGTCAGGCAAGCTCTACAAATGTCCACTCCAAAAGCGGATATTATCGCTTTCACGACTGAGAATAAAGCTCAAGAAGCTACCTCCTCTGTCCCTCTCAACTCTTGGGTACCGATACTTTCTAACACTCGCTATCGCTACAATCCTGAGGAAGCTAAAAACCTACTCGAGCGGGCGGGGTGGAAAATGGGAGAGGGCTCATATCGCACCAATGAGGGCCGTGAGCTAGCAGTCACAATTACCACTTTGGATAACCGGACTTATTTGGAAGCTTTAGAAATGTTAAAAGAAAGTTGGGGCCAGATAGGAATCAGAGTGGAAAAACACACGGTCAGTAGCAACCAACTGCGAGATACAGTACTACCCAACCATCAATTTGAGATCCTGCTCAACTCCCAAGAAATCCCCGCGGATCCAGATCAGTACAATTTGTGGCACTCTACTCAGATTGGGGTGAGCAATATTGTGTCTTTAGACTCCCCTAAGATTGATAAAGTTTTGGAAGATGGCCGTCAAAGCCTGGAAAGAGACACCCGCATCAGTCGGTACCAGGATTTCCAAAGATTTTTGAGTGATGAGGCGCCAGTGATATTCCTTTATTATCCAGATTATTATTATGTGGTTTCAAATCGGGTGACTGGGGTGGATTTGCAGACATTAGGGCTGCCTAAAGATAGATTTCGCAGCGTAGATAAATGGGTGATTGGCAAAAAGTTTTTCTAGAAAGTAGTGCTTTGCGCAAACTGCAGCAAAGCTTCACTGTCACCTTTGCGGTCCTCACTTCCTAAAACGACAATCAAAAATTGGTGGCTCCCCCGTTGTACTAGAGTAACTAGGCACAGTCCAGCTTCTGGGGTATACCCGGGTTTAATTCCGAGGTAGCCCTCTAGATTTAGAGTCGGGGAATTATTTACCAAGACATAGTCTTTATGATTTTCTTCCTCAGTCACCGTGAACGGAAAAGTAATTTCTCGGGTGGCGACAATTTTTGCCAAAAGCGGGTAATCTCTGATGAGTTTGACCGAAAAAGCGGCAATATCAAAAGCCGAGCTGTACTGAAACCCTTCATCAAGGCCATTGGGATTTACAAAATGAGTGTTGTTTAGTCCCAAACTCTCGGCTTTTTTATTCATCTGGGCTACAAATTTGCTTTCCGATCCAGATGTAGCCTCGGCTAAAGCCACAGCAGCGTCATTGCCGGAGACTAAAATCAACCCATACAAAAGTTGGTTGATAGTAAGTTTTTCTCCTGGATACAAGCCCATACTGTCTGGGGTCTTGGAGGCAGCATATTTGGTGATTGTAGTGAAAGAATTGGGGTCAAGATGATCTAGAACCACCATACCCGTCACTATCTTTTGGACACTGCCCACGGGGGTTCTCAAATCAGGGTTTTTACTCATGAGCAAGGTGTTGGTAGACAGGTCGACCACGTAAGCAGATTTACCAGAAATAATGGGGTAAGCCTCTTTTGATGGGGTAGCCAGCGTGTGAGGGGTCCAAAAAGGAGTTCTAGCCTGCGCAGCGGCAACATTTCCTTTACTTCCATCACTAACAAACTTCGGCAGATCAAATTTAGTGTAAAAAGGAGAGAAGTAGAAAATGATTCCACCAGTTATTAATAAGAAAAAAACTCCAAAAAACTTCTTCATAGGACAGTAAACAAGCTTACTAAAAAATGTGAAGATCAGTCAAGGCTATGATATACTACCAGGCAGATTTTTCAGGAGGCAGATCGTTGAAGATCAAGCTCAGTCGGAGAGACATTGAGGGTGTTATCCCACATCGCCGACACGCCCAATTTCTAGATTGGGCGGTAGTGGACACAGATAGTGGAGAGGTGACGGCTGCCTTTCGGGCGAGGAAATGGATGTGCGACGGCCACATGGACATCCTTCCTGGACATTTCATGGCGGAAGGGGTAAATCTGGCGATCGCCATAGCCGCAATGCATGGCAAGCCACCCAAGACCCAGGTCCTTCTGAGAGAAACTGGTAACGGCAAACTTTACCTGAAAGTCCCGCAAGGAGCACTGGTCACCGTGACTGGTCGAGTCAATAGCTGTGAAGTGGTGCGGAGGATTTTCCTGCGAGTAATCGCTTCGGGTGAGGCTACGGTGGGAGGCAAAAGGGCATTTACTGTACCGGCCGAAATCAAAGCCGTGATCGAATTGCCGGAAGAATCAGGCGAGAACAAGGCTGAGGAGTAGTCTAATCCTACTAGGGTGGTTGTGTCTACTGGTACAACCACCTTTACTATTTCCGCCCTTCGTATTTAACATAACTTACCTTAGGATTAGCCAAGTGACTTTTGGTGAGCCGCAGAGGAAGGGGAAGCTGCGCTTCCTCTCCAGCTGAGCTGGACCGAACCGGAAGATCCGTCCTCATTGAGACTTACATAAACCAGTTTGGGCGTGGCCCAACTGTTTTATGGTGAGCCGCAGAGGAATCGAACCTCTAACCGTCTCCTTAAGAGGGAGATGCTCTACCAATTGAGCTAGCGGCCCATAACAACTACATTATACCAATAAAAGAAATTATTAGCACTTTAATTAGCTACGGTTCTTTCTTTTTTTATCCCCACCATTTAATATACTTACATGGTTTCTAGAGAAGAAATTTTAAACTCCCTCCAATATGTGGTTGATAATTCTAAATTTGTGTCTATCAGCCAAAACGCTATCTTAAAATATGTCCAAAACTTTGTTTTAACTCCTGCTACTCACTGGTCTCACCAAACTCCTTTTAAATATCCAGGGCAGAAGACTTTTGAAGAAGAAATTGATTTTCTCTTTTTGATTGGCAACCAAGCTTTTTGCTATTGGGGCAGCCCAAAGTGGACTATTGATTATCAAAACCAAAAACTAGATGGCTGGTGGGCAGCAATAGCCAGTTTCCAAAGAGCAATAGAAAGTGGAACATCCATACTAGATGGAAGCTATCTAGCCTCTTTGTCTGAAGAACAAACTAAGGAACTTTTTGCAGGGACACCAGAAATCCCTCTTTTGATAGAAAGACAAGGTATGCTAAATAAAATTGGTAGAGTTTTGGAGGCAAAATATGCAGGCAGTTTCCATAACTTTTTTAGCTCAGTAGATAAAACAGCTATTAATCTAGCACAAGCCCTTAGTGATGAGTTTGCTGGGTTTGATGATACTGCTAGTTACAAGGGAAAAAGAGTTTATTTTTACAAAAAGGCTCAGTTGGTAGTCAATGACATTTTCTCCAATATTTTAGGTCAAGATAGTAATATTACCGGGATTGGTCAACTTCTAGGCACAGCTGATTACAAAATTCCAGCAATACTGAGACAACACTGGATTTTGGAGTACACTACCGACTTGGCAGAAAGAATTGATAACCAAGTAGAAATCCTTGAGAAGAGTGAGGAGGAAGTGGAAATTAGAGCATCGCAACTAATTGCCGTGAAGCAAATTTCTGACCTCTTAAAACCCAAATATCCCCAGCTAACCCCACCTGCAATACAAGATATTCTCTGGCTTTCTACTCAGGGTTTGGGGAGTCTACAAAAACCCTATCATCTGACCAAAACAATTTACTACTAGCTTGTTGATTTTAGAATCTATTGGGAGTAAAAAAGACCTATGCAAGAAGAAAATCCCGAAAATATGGATTCTGATAGAGATGGTTTGAGTGACGCTGATGAAGCCAGGGTGGGTACAGACCCCCTTCACGCGGACACTGATGGGGACCGGATTCCGGACGGGGTAGAAGTTACCAGATACCGTACTGAGCCGACCAGAGTCGATACTGATGGGGATCGCATTCCTGACGCTCACGAGATCGACACCTATCGCAGCGATCCAAACTCCACTGACACTAACCGAGATGGAGTCTCAGACAACCAAGAAATCTAAACTGCATAACTCTTTCCAAATCACTCAAAAAACCTTATTCTAATAGTATGGATTCAGGAAGTTTTAATGTCTCAAGTTTAGACACTCAACAAACCACCCCCAAAAGCAGAAGGAAAATTGTTATAACTATTGTAATTTTTATATCCTTGCTGATTGCCGGAGGGATCACTGCATTTTTTCTTCTCACTCCAAAAGAAGGCAAAATTGTCTCTCCACTTTCTGTTATCCAAGAAAAACTAGCTCCCAAGAACTGCAACGTGGATCAACCAGACTCAAATTACCAAAAAGGAACCTCAGCTTACCCTCGTCTGGACTGGGCCAACAACAAAATTGGGGTGTATTCTTTTGCTGACCGCGACTCCCTAGAAAAGGCGGGGCCCATGGTAAATGGCAATGGGGGAGACTGGGGTTGGGTCTTGATACCTTTTAACATCAAACAAACTTCCGAGCCTTATTGGAACTCTGTTTTTGAGATTACCTGCCAGCAACACTTAATACCTATTTTGCAGCTTTTTAATGAGAGCAAACCTCCAACTGAAAGTGAAACTAAAGCGATGGCTGAATTTTTGGCCAAACTAAAATGGCCCACCAAACTGAAATTTATCACTGCCTACAATGAGGTGAATGCTTCTGAGTATTGGGGAGGCAAGATTGATCCAGAAGGATATGCGCAGACTTTAGATTTGACTATCCGTGAGCTTAAAAACAGGGATAAGGACTTTTTTGTGATGAATGGCGCTTTCAATAGCTCCGCTCGGACCAATCCTGGTTTTAAAACTGATCTAGGAGTCTTTACTGCTTATTTGGACTTACCAGACTTTTTAGACAGGATGGAAAAGGAAGTTCCGGGTATCTTTAAAAAATTGGATGGCTGGGCTTCCCACACTTATCCTCACCCCGGGTACAAGGGTAAACCACTGGACACGACTGTCCCTGGGGAAAGTGAGTATGAGAAGGGTAGAAATACCATGCGTAGCTACCTTTATGACCTAAAGGTAGTCAAAGACAAATTTGGCATCGACTTGCCGGTCTTTATTACCGAAGCTGGTTGGCCTCACCGCGAAGGAACGACTACTCACAATGAATGGCTACCTGCTACCACCGTAGCTGAGTACTACAAAACTGTTTTTGAACAGCTCTACCTGACGGACCCGAAAGTTGTAAGCGTCACCCCATTTATTATGAAAATGAAAGGGGTAGATAATTTTGCTTTCATTGATAGTAAAGATGCACCTTACCCTCAATACAACATTATTAAAAACCTCCCTAAAACTGCCGGCCGGCCGGAGCTGGAGTAAGTTAATAGTTAAAAGTTTAGAATTAAAAGTTAGATGACTTACTACAAAGTTCCGACCAGACAAGAGATTAAAATAGGTTCTAGAGTTAAAGTTATTGAGAAAGTGAATTATGAAACAGGCGAGGTAACCGAGGGGACAGTGGCACAAATATTAACCTCTAAGCCAAATCATCCACGCGGAATTAAAGTACGCCTGACAAATGGAATTGTTGGGAGAGTTCAAGCTCTAGGGGGTCAGCCCATTGTGCCAGTGGAAACACAAGAGCCAGAGGTTACGGATGGACCAAAGGTAGAGTACAATCCTGAGGAAGACGAACTTTTGTAACATCAAACATCAAAAAGTAAATATTTCATTTTTTCTTTTTTACTATTGTCACTTCTTTGGCCCCAAGGACCGTTTAACTTCATCAAGAAGTTGTTTCTTAGGGATAGTGGCTACCCCAATCGTCATATCCGCCGCTCCATAGTATATATAGTATTCCTCCTCGATCTCCACAGCTCCACAAGTAAAGACAACATTGGGTACAAAACCAAACTTCTCAAAGCTCTCCTGAGGGTCTAGGATGGGTTCTGGGGAACGATAAATCACGTCAGTTGGATTATCATGGTCTAGGACCAATAAACCCAAACGGTAGGTGTTGAAAGAGTCGACCCCATGGTAGAAAATCAACCAACCCACTTCTGAGTCAATGGGTGGGGACCCAAGACCTACTCTGACACTGTCCCAGTAGCCGCTTCTTTCTCTAAAGACAATATGAGGTTCACTGAGCTCTACTAAATTTATCGAGTGGGAGAAAAAGGTCTCATTTTGGAAAGTACGGTAAAGAAGCCAGTACTCACCTTTTACCAACATTGGGAAAAGTGAGGCATTTTTAGCATTTAAATTGGGGACAATCACATCTTGGTCTTCAAAAGTTTTGAAATCCCGAGTTGTAGCTAGAGCAACTCTGATTCTTTTGGCTACTTTTTCTGGCCAGTTAGGATTTACCACTCCTTCCGGGTCGATCGAAACGGCGGTGTAGACCACATAAAATAAACCATCAATCTTGACGATGCGCGGATCTTCTACCCCTAGGCTCTCAAATTCATGCCTCTTATTACCTTCATAGACTGGGTAATCCTGCCTATCAAAGTGAAGACCATCAGTTGAGGATGCATAACCAAATCTGGAGATCCCATCTTCCCCCATCGCGCGGAAAAGCATATGGACGACTCCTTGGTCATAAATAACCGCGGGGTTGAAGACCAACCAGTTTTCCCAGGACAGGGAAGTTGGAGTTAATATTGGGTTGGCGTGGTAGCGTTGTAATTTCACAAAGACAGTTTTGTACCCCTCTAGTGTAAAACAGATTGTGTTGGTATGTAAATTGTTGTTAAATATATTCATGCAGAATACGCAGAGAAGAAGACAATTTATCAAATCCATCGAGGCTAAATCCATTGCTGCCAGGCCAGCTCTGACTCACTTGGCTGATGAGCTGACTACTTTGTGTGGTTCACCAGTTTTCTTGTTATTAAATGTAATTTTGTTTGCTAGTTGGATTTTAGTAAACTCGGGGATTTTACCCTTGGTGCCAGTTTTTGACCCTTTTCCCTTTGGGTTACTGACCATGTTGGTGTCCTTGGAGGCAATTATGCTTGCGATTTTAGTCCTGATTTCCCAAAACCGGTCAGCATACATAAATACCATCCGAGATGAAGTCAATCTCCAAATAAACCTTAAATCAGAAGAAGAAATTACTAAAATCTTGGAAGTATTGAAAGAACTTAGGGAAAAGCAGGGGATTACTACTCCTGATCCAGAGCTAGATCAAATGATTAAAAGAACTGATGCGGGGTATATCGAACAAGCGATCATCAATCAGCTAGTCAAGGCCAATGGGCCAGTTGTACACCAACTAATCAAGGAATTTCCAGATATTGTGGCTAAATTTGACCCACTAAAACTAGCTGACCTCCTCAAAATTCCCAAAGAAGATAAGTAACTTAGCTTTATTTTCAACTCGAGAAAACCATAGGTTCAAATTCACAACAAAATAGGACCTATAGCATTGACTTTTAATGATAATTGTGCTAATATGTTTTTAATCCAATTGGAGGAAGGTTATGAGTTTGGATCACACCCTCGGTATCGTCAGGCGGTATGAACCTGCGTCCGAGGAGCATCGGTACGCAGTCATCAGCCGCAACCTCTCTGCCGAGACATACGAGGAGAGCGACCATGTCGTCTTTTCCTCGGGTGATCTGGAGGAGGTAGTCGTTCGTTTCATCCAGGAAGAATCCTGCCACATGTTCGAAGGTCTGTGGTCGGAAGGCTTCCCTGGAACTGAGACAGCGACGCTCCGTGAACTGCACGTCCTTCGCCTTCGCGAGCTTGCGGTGTACCACGGATTGGATCCTGAACTGGTCACCTCCTAACGGGAACAACCAGTCTCAAACTCACCCCTGAGAATAGCAATTCTTGGGGGTGTTTCATTTTAAAAGCATTAATGTAGTTTTTTATGGTAAAATATGCCTATTGTGCGCCCATAGCTCAGTGGATAGAGCAGGACGGTTCTAACGTCAAGGTCGGGGGTTCGAATCCCTCTGGGCGTACCAATAATTTAGGCGGAGAGTTGCTTTTTGCGCGAACAAGTAATATAATGTTTACAGGCTTTTTAGTATTGCCTTTTAGAATGGAATATTTTGAAAAGCATTTTTTTTTGCTTACTTATTTGGGGACCACAGTAAGATCGACTCAAGATGAGACGGTTTTACTGTGTTTCCTTTTGAGGGAAGACAAAATCAAGGAAGGGGCAGTCTAAGGGAAACTATCCTTAACGACTAGAGTTCAGAGAAAGAGAGATCCTCAACTTGTTCAAGAAAGTTATCATCTTGGGCGCGGTTGCGCTGGTTGCCATGCTCGGCATCGTCGCGACAGTCTCGGCCGCCGGCGGGTTTGACGAGTTCGGCTACAACGACACGGCCCGCATCTTCGTGGGACCCGCAGACGGCGTCGACGGCGTCATGGACGGAATGGTCTGGGGCGACGCTACCTACGCAAACGACCACCTCGTCATGAAGTGGAACGCGGCCTGGGATGCCTGCAACGATCTGAACACTCCGGAGGCCTGCGCTGGTGCCTGGATTGACAACGAATGGAACGGAAAAGTTCCCGACGGTAGCGGCGAGACCTGGCATTACAAGATCGTCTGGATCGGAGCCTGCGGAGCTTACGGAACCCCGACTGGTGACGGTGGCTACTGCATCTGGAATAGCTACGAGATGCTGATGTCCCAAGGAACTGCGGAGAACGTGCACATCTGGGACGCACACGCTATCCCGAACGGCTACGGCGGTCGATAGCGCTTTTCCGGTGCAGGTCTTCTTCAGATAGCACCGAGCCCTCTCAGGAAAAACAGTTACATAACCTAACTGGCGCTGTCTGTAATTCCGGAGAGTAGATCAACTGTGCTGTGTATTATTAAGTCCTCTTTGACCCTAACCGGTACATTGAGAACCTAATATACACAGCACTTTTTTAATATATTTTTCAATAATTTCTCCATCCAAACTACCTTGGGAAACTACTATTTGTCTTTGCATTAGGAAGTTAAACATCTGCTTTTCCCTTCCTAAAACGGTGTTTTGCTTGGAGCTTTCCTGTATAATAGGTGGTATCGAGCGCTTGGAGTTTCTTGTAGGTTAGGAGTAAACTATCGAAAATGGTGTTCCACCCAGAGACATCCAGGCGTACCAGTTTAAGCTTAGAACTTTAGTTCTAGGTTTAAACTGGGTCCAGAGTGTGGTGAACCCCCTCGGGTTCGAGTTGGCGAAGCAAACCAAGAGCTTTAGCTCCGGCATCCCTCTGGGCAACCATCCCACAGTAAAACCCATAGCCTTGACATCAAACTTTAATTATGATATCCTTCATCTACAAAAATTTGGAGAATTGAGATGTGCGAGATTTACCACGGCGCGGTCTGGGAGATTGACGAGCCAATGAAGAGGGGCTACATCCTGGGTGACGACGGGCAAATGCACGCCTTTTCTCTGGTTGGCTACCGGAGCCTGAGGATCACCAAGAAGGATGGGTTGCGGTTTGTGGACAAGCCACCTATGAACACGCCGAAATACAAGCTTTGGGTGCACATGAACTTGAAGACTGGAGATCGGGTGGTCTACCAGAAGGCAAGGATTCCTGGGCTCAACCACCACATGCCCGACTCTTACAACGCTTTTCCCTGGGTTTTGGAGTCTGTTTACAGCACACACGTTAGGCACGCGGCCAAACGGGGGATCGCCAACCAATTGCAACCTGTTCCGGTTTGACCTACGACCGAACGCCTTTGAGTACACCACTCGGAGGCGGTTTTTATGCAGAAATAATTGGCTCTACTATAGATTCCGTGGAATCAGTGAAAGTAGTCCCCTTGGCACTAATCAGAGGTTTGATGAGAGCTACCTTTAGAACTTCATCAATGTGTTCGACAAAGTAAAATTTCAGGTCTTTTAGAGTCTTCTGCGGGATTTCCTCAAGATCTTTTTCATTTCCTTTTGGCAAGATCAGTGTAGTTAGCCCCGCTCGGTGAGCTGCCAAAACTTTTTCTTTCACCCCACCAATATCTAAGACTTTACCTCTCAGAGTGATCTCACCGGTCATGGCTACTTCTTTCCGCACGGGGATTCGAGAAATCATGGAAATGATGCTAGTGGCCATAGTGATACCAGCACTAGGCCCATCCTTTGGAATCGCCCCGGAGGGGACATGAATATGCACATCTTTATTTTTGTAGAAATTTTCTGGGATCCCAATCTCACTCGCTTTGCTTCGTGCGTAGGAAAAAGCCGCAGTCGCACTTTCTTTCATAACATCCCCTAAAGATCCAGTCAAAATCAAAGTTCCTTTCCCAGGCATACTGGTTGATTCCACCCCCAGGACTTCCCCACCAGCCTCTGTCCAGGCTAGACCAGTAGCTACGCCAACTTCATCCTTTTTCTCTGCCAGCCACGGGCGGAATTTTTCTGGACCTAAATAAGTTTTCAAATCTTTTTCCGTAAGGGATGCTTTTTTGATGTTTTCTTCAGCCACCAGGCGGGCAATTTTTCTCGAAATAGTGGCAATTTCTCTTTCTAGATTTCTGACCCCGGCTTCACGAGTGTACTTGGTAATGACTGTAGAAAGGGCTTTATTCTCAATCGTGAGCTGATCTTTCTTGAGCCCATGGTTTTCAATCTGCTTTGGCAAAAGATAATCAGTGGCGATATGAAATTTCTCTTCCTCGGTGTACCCAGGAAATTCAATGATTTCCATACGGTCTCGCAGAGCCGGCGGGATAGTATCCAAATTGTTGGCGGTGGTGATAAACATCACGTCACTTAAGTCAAAAGGAACTTCTAGATAATGATCCGAGAACGCAAAATTTTGCTCTGGATCCAAAGCTTCTAGCAGGGCGGAAGAAGGGTCCCCTCTAAAGTCGTAACCTAATTTATCAATTTCGTCCAAAATAAAGACCGGGTTTTTGGTACCTGCATCTTTTACTCCTTGGATGATCCTTCCGGGCAAGGCTCCGACGTAGGTGCGGCGGTGCCCCCTGATCTCAGCTTCATCTCGTATGCCACCCAAGGAAACTTTTACAAACTCCCGGTTTAAAGCCTTAGCAATCGATCTAGCAATCGAAGTCTTACCCACCCCTGGAGGACCAAAAAAGAGAATAATTGGGCCCTTCATTTTACCAGTGAGTTTTTTGACCGCTAAGTATTCTAAAATTCTTTCCTTAACTTTTTTCAAGCCGTAATGGTCTTGGTTTAAAACCTTTTCCGCCTGCTTGACATCAATTTTTTCTTCACTTTTCTTTTTCCAAGGCAAAGCAACCAGCGTATCTAAATAAGTGCGGATATAGGAGACCTCAGGGCTCATCGATGGCATTTTTTTGAGTCGATCTAACTCCTTAAGAGCCTTGGTCTGGATCTCTTCTGGCATCCCCGCAGTACGGATCCCTTTTTCTAATTCCTGGAATTCTTCCTGTTCTTCTTTGATTCCCAATTCTTTTTCAATTGTTTTGAGTTCTTCCCGCAGAAAAGCTTCTTTGGCGCTTTTGCCGAGCTCTTCGGCGGTCTTATCTTGGATTTTGCGCGCGGTTTGGAAAACACTGAGTTCACGAGAGAGATAACTAGTTACCATATCCAGTCTTTTCTTAAAACTATCTGCTTCCAGAAGATCCTGCTTTTCTTGCGATTTCAAATCTAAATTGACGACCAATGTGTCTAGTACTCGCAGCGGATTAGAGAAGTCAAAAACAGCCGAAATTGTGTCTAGAGCCACTGATTTACCCATGGATATAAGTTGTCTAAATTGCTCAACGGCCGCGCGAAGAGTCTCTTCAATCTCTGGATCAGAGACATAAGTTTCGGGGAGTTCTTCGAGATTTACTTCAAAATAAACTTGGTTTTTGGCGAAAGATTTGATTTTGGCTCTAGTTTCGCCTTCAACCATGATATTGATGACGCCATCTGGAAGTCTTTGGACTTGGTTGATCTTGGCAATCGTGCCGACACTATAGAGATCTTCTTCTTTTGGATCATCTTGGTCCTTGTCTTTTTGCATTACCAAAAAGATCTTTTTACTAGACAGCAGAGAAGCTTCTAAAGCCTTCACACTTTTGTCCCTTTTTAAAGAGATTGGTACTAAAGCATAGGGAAAAATTACAACATCGCGGACTGGAATTAGGGGAAGTGAAACCACATTCATAGAGTCAGACTTTAGCATAAGTTAGCAACAATGTCAACAGAGTGCTAACAGCCAGCTGATTAAGGAGATTTATTATTACGTACTCCAAAGCGCAACTTTGCCTCTTGCCATTTCCAAACTATAGTTATAGTATAAGTATAACGTATTGGGATAGTAAATTGTATTACTTCCTTCTGCTCCCATCATATCCATGAGAAATAAGAAAATTGACACACAGACTTCAAGAGCCAGACGAAGTGACCCAGTAGTGGGTAAATTTGAACACCGCAATCAAATCAAGCTTCAGACTATGGTGTATGTAAAAACTAAAGAGCTTAGAGATACCAATAAAGCCTTAAAAAAAGAGATTGAAATGAGGAAAAAGATTGAGGAGAGGCTAAAAGAACTAGAGAGAAGTAAAAATGAGTTTGTCTCCGTCGCATCACATGAATTTAGAACACCACTCACGATTGTCAATGGTTATCTGTCTCTACTTTTAAACGGTGACTTAGGTTCTTTTAGAGACGCTCAAGGACAAAAAAATTTAAATTTGATTTTGGGTAGAGTCTTCAAAGAAACTCAGCGGTTAAATAAGCTGGCCGAGGAGCTTTTAAGTGTTTCTCGGATTGAGAGTGGAAAAATCAAACTCCATTTAACCAGAGTCTTTGTGGATGAGATGATTGGTGAGGTCCTCGCTGAGTTTCAAACTCTCGCTCGAACAAAAGCTATAAAACTAAAGCTGCATAAACTCGACCCTTCCCACCCAACTTTTCAAGTCAGTGCTGACATTGATAAATTGAAGCAAGTTTTAGTAAATCTCATTGAAAATGCCATTAAATTTACTCCCTCAGATGGACAAGTGGTCATCACGTGTTTCCGCAATGAAGGCGAAGTGGTTACGGAAATCAAAGATAATGGTGTGGGCATTTCCAGAAATATACTCCCAAGAATTTTTGAGAAATTTCAGCAGGGGAGTGACAGTTTTGTAAAAGAAAATAAAGGGGCCGGTTTGGGTTTGTATATAGTCAAATCCTTAGTCGAGCTCCATCGTGGTGAAGTCTGGGTCAATTCAAAAATTGGCAAAGGGTCCACCTTTAGTTTTTCCTTGCCGCTTCAGGCAAATTAGATAGCAAATGGTTGGTTAGTTGTTGAAAGAACAACCAAGTAAAGTTACAATACCAGTATCATAATATGTGATATAAATATGACAACTTTGGATGTTTTACTCATTACTTTAGCAGTGTGTAGCACGGTTTTGACGGTGGGAGCTGTATTTTTGACTAAAAGATTATTAGAGACCTTGAATATTTTGAATAAAGTTCTAGCGAGTGTAGAAGATACCACTGCCGATGTCAGGGAGCTTAAAAATTCGATCAAGATAGGTGGCCTGTCCGCCCTCAGCAAACTGTTGGGGTTGGTAGGTGGCAAAATAAAAACATGATGGGAGGTGACATATATGGCTGATGAAAAAAGAGGTATCAATCCACTGGGTGCTGCCGTAGTGGGTGCTGCCGTCGGTGCCGCTGCCGTGGCTCTATCAAATAAAGATACTCGGGAGAAAGTCAAAGCCGAGGTGGATAAAGCCCGCCAAGAGGCCGGTAAAAAGGTAGAACAGTTCCAAAGTCAGATTCAGAAAGCGCGCCACCAGGGAGAAAAAATGGTCGATGAAACCAAAGCAGAAGTTGACCAAAAGTTAACTCAGGCTAAAAGACAAGTTGACAGTAAAACGAAGAAAAGTTAACCTAAAATTGTGAGACTGATTCTAAACCTTCTGATTGGGACGCTGGGAGTTTGGATTACGGGCAGGGTTTTGCCTGGGGTTCATCTGGACAGCTTGCAGGCAGCACTAATCGTGGCCATCCTACTAGGAATTGTAAATATTGTGGTTAAACCGATTCTGGTGGTGCTAACTTTGCCGATCACTTTAGTTTCTCTTGGACTATTTCTTTTTGTCATCAATGCGTTGATGATTTTACTGGTCGACGTCTTTGTGAGTGGGTTTAGTGTGGACAATTTTTGGTGGGCCTTGCTTTTTAGTCTCGTAGTCTCTGTTGTCACGTCGTTTCTTAATTCTCTTTCCAAACCTGCAGCCGAGTAAGCTTGTAGTTAAGTAGCGCTACCTTAGCCTGACCAAGGGTTATATGAGATTATTAATTGTAGCCAATCGACTGCCGATAACCTTGGTAGAAAACCAAGATAAAATCTCCATCCATGAGAGTTCGGGCGGGTTAGTGAGTTCAATTGGCTCCTATGTCAAAGGTCTAGGAAAAGATTTGTATGCTAAAGACTCTTATCTGTGGGTGGGGTGGCCTGGGGGAGACTATCCAAAAGATAAAAAAAGGCAAGTTCAAACTATTTTTGAGAAAGCCAACAGCTATCCTGTCTATTTAAATCAAGACCAGATAGACAACTTTTATCTGGGATTCTGTAACAAAATTCTCTGGCCACTTTTTCATTATTTCCCAACTTATTGTGAGTTTTCCGAACCTTACTGGGAAAGCTATAAAGAAGTTAATAGACTGTTTTTGGACAAGGTGCTAAAAAACTACCATCACGATGATGTAGTTTTAATTCAAGATTACCATTTTATGCTCCTTCCTCAAATGCTTAGGGAAGCGCGGCCAAAAGCGACGATTGGTTTTTTCCTGCATACCCCTTTCCCCTCTTTTGAGATTTTTCGTCTTTTGCCCAAAAGCTGGCGTGAAGCGATTTTGGAAGGTTTACTGGGAAGTGACCTGATTGGTTTTCATACCCAAGACTATAGTGATCATTTTTTGCGATGTGTTTCCCGAATTTTAGGTCAAGAACACCAGCTGGGGCGCTTTTCCTATCAAGAAAGAGTGGTAGAGACATCTGTTTTACCAATTGGCATTAATTTTGATAAGTTTCATACGTCTTTCAAGCAACCTAAAGTCAAAAAAGAGGAGAAAAGACTTAAAAAACTCATTGGTGATCGAAAGACAATTTTTTCATTGGATAGACTTGATTACACCAAAGGCCTCAAACAAAGGTTGGAGGGGTTTGAACTCTTTTTAAAAAAACACCCCGCTTTTCATAAAAAAGTCACCTTAGTCATGGTAGTTATTCCCTCTAGGCAAGATATCCCTCAGTATTTCCAGATCAGACAAGATATTGAGCTTCTAATCAGCAAGATCAATGGCCAGTTTGGGGATCTAGACTGGACACCCATAAATTACCTCTATAGATCCTTAACTGAAGAAGAATTGACGGCTTTGTATGACTTGGCCGACATTAGTCTAGTGACTCCCCTGAGAGATGGAATGAATTTAGTTGCCAAAGAATTTATTGCCTCTAAAAGAAGAACCGGGGTTCTCATACTGTCTGAATTTGCTGGTAGTGCCCAGGAACTAAAAGAAGCGATCATCGTCAATCCTCATAGTATCACCGAAATTGCTGACGCTATCTACGAAAGTTTGCAAATAAGCCCTACGAAACAGAAGGAAAATCTCACTGCAATGCAGGCAAGGCTAAAATATTATGATGTCAAACACTGGGCCGCGGAATTCATTGACCAAATCCTCACGGTCAGGCAAGATCAACCCAAACTGCGCTACTTGCAAGAGGAAAAAAATCTAGTCTCCCTGCAGCAAAAATATCAGCGCGCTACCAATCGACTATTTTTAATTGATTATGATGGCACTTTAACGCCTTTTTATTCTCATCCAAATTTAGCAAAATTGCCTTCTAAAGCTGCCTCGATTTTGAGAAAACTAGTAAAAGATGAAAAAAATACCGTCTATATTGTCAGCGCTCGTGACCGGTTCAGTTTGGATACTTGGTTTAGCAATCTAAAAGTCGGGCTGGTCGCAGAGCACGGTGCTTTTATCAAAGATGTCACAGAAGGGTGGCAATTTCTACATACTATCGAAAAATCCTGGAAGGAAAAAATTCGACCCTTTTTTGAAAAAGCTTGCGACCGCTTGCCCGAGTCTTTTATTGAGGAAAAAGAATTTTCTATTGTCTGGCACTATCGCAAAAGCGATCCCAAAATCGCTGAGATAGTTGCTTTAGAACTAGCGGATGATTTAAAAAGCTTAACTTCCAATATGAATCTTCAAGTTTTGCTGGAGCATAAAGTAGTGGAAGTCAAAAGTTCTTTGGTGAGTAAAGCAGCGGTAGGTTACCACCTTTTAAGTCAAAAGAGTTATGAATTTATTTTCTCGATTGGCGATGGCAAGGCGGATGAAGACTTGTTTAGTATGTTGCCTCCCAAGGCGATTACGGTGAGTGTTGGCCAGCAGCAGTCTTCGGCCAAATACTATCTTCCTGATCAAAAAGAAGTGATCAAAATCCTGGAATCCTTAATTTAAATAATACTTTTATTTTTTTCTGCGTAGTATAATGGGTCAAATCAAAAGAGAGGTCCAAATTGTGATGGGGGAAACAGTGCCTGAGCTGACCTTGCACATCAGGCCATCTAGGTATGGGTACGACATTTTATTGAGCGGAGCCCCCGAAGAATTTCGAGCCACTCGTGTCTACTCTTTCTGGAGAGATCCTAAGGAGATTATGATCTGCCGCGAGGAACATTTGGAATATGCCCTTGGCTTTTGTAACCTCTTCAAGGCAACTTGCCGTTTTCCTGTCAATATTGAGCAGGAGTGCGAGGAGATGGCCGGTCCTGCTAGTCCCGCCGTTGCACTGGCTCGTGAGATCAATGAACTCCTGATGCAGCCAGCCTAAACCTTCTGACAAGCCCCAACTGAACAGCTGGGGCTTTTTATATCCAATCTGCCAGATTAAAAAAAGAACCCCTCTGAAATTCAGAAGGGTTCGGGGTGAAATTAGGTGGGGTTGATTGCCGAGGCAACCAAACGGTAACCAATACCTTCGTGCGTGACGATAATCTGCCTTGCGGAATCATCCAATTTTTGACGTAGTCTACCTATCCATTGACGAAGGTAGGCCAAATCATCGCGGTACTCTGGCCCCCAAATTTTGGTCACAATCTCCACATTTGAAAGCAACCTACCAGCATTCCTAACCAGATATTCCAATACTTTGGTCTCAGTCGGAGTTAGGCGAATCATTTTTCCAGCTTTCGTCAAGGTGTGCGTCCGCTGGTCAAAAATAAAATTGCCTAGACTAAAGGAGCGGAGTTGGTAAGCACCTCTGGCCCGACGCAAGACTGCTCTCACCCGAGCCAAAACCTCGTCTATATCGAAAGGCTTGGTGATGTAGTTATCTGCACCTTCGTCCAGCGTGGCGCAGATTACACTTGGGGTGGCATTCGCTGTGACGATGATGAAAGGCACATTACCGAGCCGCCTTACTGATTCCATCAGGTCCATCCCACTGCCCCTAGGAAACTTGAGCTCAGATAGTATCAGATCAGGTTGCCGCTCCATGGCTATCTGTGAGGCTTCTTCCTGATTGGATGACGTGATGACCCGGAAACCTCGATTCTTTAACTCCATTCTCAGCCAGCGCACAATGACTTCGTCAGGATCCACGACCAAGATAGTAGGTTCTAGTTGCATTTTGATCTCTCCCAAGTTTTGTCGACAGAGTATAAAGTTAATTTGAATTTAAATCAAGGAGACTTGAAAAACCCGCTCAGTATTTGAACCAAGCGGGTTGATCGGAGGTCTATTTTAGTCTTCTCAACTCGCCGCGTCTTTTGACTATATTTTTGTAGTCCCACTGAATATCCCTAGATTTCTTCAGCCATCTATGTAAAGCAGCTGTTTTTACTTGATCAACAGTAGTGTACCTAGCCTCTGCTGCCTTGAAAGACCTCTCCTGTTGTAAATCAGGTTCATTAAAACTCTGGCCACTCCAAAAAAGCAGTCTGACATAATCTTTAAGCTTAGAATAGCCCACAATGGGGTTACCTTCTAGAAACCAAACTGGATGCCCGTGCCAAAGCTTACTCTCTGCTTCGGGTAGTCCTTTATCAATCTCAGAGCTCAAAAGTTCACAAACTTCTTTGTCTATTGGGGCTTGGGAATTGCGGTAGGTTTGAATAGATTTGTTCATAATCCCAAATAAAAAACCAGGTTTGAAGTTTGCACTTCGCCCCTGGTCATGACTCCTAGTTCACATACCAACTCCTGACAATCCACTACACCTGGCAGTGAGCACATTGGGCCACATGGATTTCGATGCGCTTCACTACCGCGGGCAGACAATCCTGTGTCAGATCTATCACCCTAGCAAACACGCAATCACCTGACTCCATGTGACTAAAGAATTCTACCTCAGAAGCGCAAACCACACAATGTGCATAATGATGTGCTTCCTGGGAAGTACCCGAAACTTTTCCACCTTCCCTAAAGGAGTGCACCAAGACACCAATTGCCTGGTAGTGAGCTTCGGCTGACCCGTCCCACGTGTAAACTGTCACTTTCTCCCTCCAAGTGTAGACATTTTACTAAACTATTTCCCCAAAGTCAATACTATGGGTCCATGAGATGGTTGGGTAGACAAAGTCCGAACCTTCTACCAAAGTTTATAGGCCCTAAATTATGGTTTTATAAAAGTTGATGCTGAGACTACTAAAAAGATGCCAATGGCATTTAAAATAAAGGAAACAAGCAGGAATTTATAAGTCTTCATTTGGGAAATACCCATCAAACTCACCCCAACTTCATCAGGAAATGGTGAAGCAATGATAATCGCACCGATAACTGGTAGTGTCCAACTAAAATATCTGGAATGCAAGGCCTTAGTTAAGTGGTTGCCACCTAACCTTTCATAAATGGGTGTTATCTCCTCCAAAAGATTGTCTTTCAGGAACTTAAAAATTATTAGGTCACCTATAACAGCACCCAAACCTGCAACAATACCAAGTTCTATGGCTGACAATCTTTCAGCTAGAATTAGTAATATTATTGCCCCTGTGGTTACAGTAAATGTAGAGACAAACAACATACCGGCAAGAAATGCGCCCAGATAACCTAAATCTCCCAGGTTTAAAAGAAACGAGTGGAATGTTTCATAACCAGACAACACTAGAGCTGCCATAATACCAACTGTAAGAAAGAGGAGATTTTTATATTTCCAAATTCGCCAGTATTTCATACAATCATCATACCAGAGGTTCAGTTAACTTATTAGGGGAATTAAAAATTGAGGCTAAACTAATATAATGGTATAATTAAAAGGATTGCGCCCATAGCTCAGCGGATTAGAGTACTTGGCTTCGAACCAAGGGGTCGGGGGTTCGAATCCCTCTGGGCGCGCCAATATCAACCCTGAAGCTGGCCTTCTGGGCCTAAGGATAGACTTTTACACTTGGTGGCTGTAGCTCAATTGGCAGAGCAGCAGATTGTGGATCTGCTGGTTGTGGGTTCAAGTCCCATCAGCCACCCCAAGAACCTATAGTATTGACTTTTTCCCAACTTTAATTTATACTTCATTCAATCTGCACATTGGAGAAACAAATGCTGTATTCCTCTTCTGAGGTTTGGGAAGATGTCCCTGGTGAATGGAGTAAGTTAATCAAGAGCAGGAAGTACCGCTTTTGGTCTGATTTAACCAATTGTGGGTATTTTGTTAGCCGAGAGACCGTGCGGCATCCATGGCACCAGTTTGCTGCTGAAGCCTATGGTGAAGAGGTTGTTCGCTTTGGCGATGGGCTTCTTCAAGTAAATGGAGTTGAGGATATTGCCGTCGACCCCAACTTACTGGAAGTTCATCACGGAGAAGCTATCGACTGGGATGTCTTTGAAGATAAGCTTCTAGAATTGTTAGCAAGTGTCTATGGCCTTGCTAATCCAAAGATCATTCGCCACGAGGAGCAATGGCAAAGAGTCAAGCCCTATATTCCTTGGGCCCGCGACACCGACCTCTAAAATCGGGCCGTTAACGCAGAAATGTACGACGGCCTTAATTATTTTCGCTAACATAAAAAATTCGAACTCTGTCTACCCAGCCACCCCACGGTTTTTAGGCACAAATTTACATACCCCTGATAAGACAATTGAACCTTTTAGGTATAAAGAAACCCCAGACAGTGCATTGCTGCAAAGCTGGGGTATAGTCTCGAAGTTGGCTAAAATGGGTGGCTATTCGGGGGTTATCCTTCTTGTGCCCTTTCTTGTGCCACCTCAAAGTTTATATTTGGGGTGAGTTTACCTGACCGCAGCTTGAGATACATCTCCCGGATGCTTACCATGCTTTGTCCACGAATCCGCAAGACGTAGTGGTCACCCTGTTCATCAAGATCACCTTCGGTGTCCCCAACTCTGTAGATCCCACAAATTCGTTTGGGTCGGAGGGGGAACCACTCGTAGAAAGAGATTTCATCAAGGTAATCCTTGATAATCTCGGGAACTGGCTCGGTCAGCTCATGAAGATAAACGTGCCATCTGCCTTTATCCCTAAAGAGAGTGAGCTCAGGAAGGGAGTACACTGTCCATTCCTGACCCCTATCTTTCATGACTCGTTCTTTGTATCCCGAGATACTCTCCACGCCTTCTTTGAGATAAACAGTTATCGACACTCTACTTCTCCTGTTTTTGGTAGAAACATTTTACCACATAGAACGAGCGAAGTCAATTGTTATAGGATATAGAAAGTTCGTACTTTGTCTACCCAGCCACCCCAAGCTTTTTAGGCACAAATTTAGATACCCCTGATAAGACAATTGAACCTTTAGCCAAAGAAAAACCACTGTAACACTATTGATACAGTGGTTTGCTCTCAATCCTCCATCATCCCAAAGACCCGCAGTAGAATCCCCTCCTCGCCTTGGTGTCTGCCCAAAAGTTTCATTGGGGCCTTTCCAGGGTGCTTCCAGGCGAGCGGGTCGAGGTGTTTACCATCCCCAACGGCAATAACTTGAGCATCGTCTACTACAAGCTCTCTGGCCCGCCTTTCATCTTCGGCAGCAACCAGATAGGTCAGGACGCCTTCCGCTGGGAAGTCATCAGGATCATAGTTCAGGTCTTCCTATTCCTTTCCAAAGAGTGCATTTACACCGCCAATAATGGCTGCGTAGTCACCCGCGGCAGTCAGGCAATAAACTTTCACCACACCCTACCTCATTGTTTTTTCTTGCTGTATTATACTATTTAATGGGTAACTTACAAGGAAATATGGGAGTAACTGCTCTACATTTGGCTTAGAGCCTGGATTATTGGTTCGAAGTCAGCCTTCTTAAGGACCCCAGCCTTTTTAGGCACGAATTTTAATATCACTGATGAGAGGATTGAACCTATTTTTGTGCCACGATAACTAATCGATGTCTTTTTAACTCTATTCCTTTGTCCGATTCATGTTCCTGCGAGTATCTTTCTAACAAATCTTTATCCTTTCCGGTGTCGTAATCTTCAAAAATGGGCACACCTTGTAAAAAGGCATCCAGGTCTTTCTGTGCTAGGTAGTACTCTGAATAGTAAAAATCTTTAATCAAAATGATCTTGAAACCAATCTTTTCTAATTCGTATTTGTCTTTTTCAAGTCGAGACTTGTTCCAATTTCCGTAGTCCTGGCCACGCTCAAAATTCTTCTTTAGCTCAACAGCATCTTTTTCCCCAATCCCAATTTCTAAATAGTAGCCATCAGTGTTCAACAAACGGAAGTATTCTTGGTAAAAACTTGGCCCACGGCGGTTAAAGATAATATCAAAGCTAGAGTCTTCAAACGGGGTTTTCTCGGCATCACCCAATATAAAAGAAACACTAGTGATATTAAGTTCCTTAAGCTTTTGATTAGCGACCTTCAAAAGTTCGGCTGAGGAATCAAGTCCGACGATCTTATTAAAATGGTCAGCAACGGAAAAAGCAAACTTACCATCTCCGCAACCAACGTCAAGAGCAACCCTTTTATCACTGCTCAGCTCCAAGAGCCTAGACTTAAAAATTTCTTCGGGAACACCGTTTTGGTAAACTGAAGAGTATTTTGGGTCATTAGTTCCATAGGCGTAACCACCAAACTTCTTGGCTACTTTATCATAAAATTCTTTCCCACCAGTTGAGCTGCTCATGAACAAAGTATATCAGAGAGTAAGGAAATAGGTTCGAACTTTGTCTACCCAGCCACCCCACGGTTTTTAGGCACAAATTTACATACCCCTGATAAGACAATTGAACCTTTTAGGCATAAAAGAACCCCAACTCTGTTTTGTAAAGTTGGGGTTAACTAACAAAAAGTTACATTTTTTCTCCGCAGGATTTACAAATTTCGCGATGCAGATGCTTCAAGCAAGTCAGTTTACCGCATCTGGAGCATTTATGAAGACCGACTGTCCTCGACCAGTCCTCCTCAAATACAGGGGCATCCCAGGTTGAGTTTTCACCCATGTTGTGAAATGAACCCTTTCTAACTAAAATTTTCACTGGACCACTGCTGGCAGATTCATTACACCCATTGATATGACAGGGATATCGATGGTAGTGCGCTGTCATGTCACGAGACCACTTTTCTCTCTTTGCCTTTTCTTTTTCCTGCTCTATCTCATGGTCACTTTTTCCTTGATGTGATGCTGATCTACGCGCTTCTTCTTGCATCAACCTATCCTGTATTCTCTTCTTCCAATCTTCCATTGGAGTCCTCCAAGGAATTTTGGAAATCATAGCCTAAATGAAGCTAGTTGTCAAGTACTACAGGTTTATGTTGAACAAGTTAAGTGAGAAAATAGGTTCGAACTTTGTCTACCCAGCCACCCCAGTATAGACGTAACCCTACACGAAACCTAAGCTAAAATTGTGAACCACCCCAAGGTTTTGCCTTGATTGAACTATTCTGGACCTTTTCCAAACTCAGTCTCTGATTGGGACAATTGGGAAAGCAATGTAGAAGTGAGAACAAAAAGGTGAACTGACAGGCTATTCTCAATTGGGCCTGAATGTAATAGAATAGGGACCACATCAACCTGCCCATAAAGGTAGGTAATATTTTAACCCTAAAAAATGAAAATATCTTAATTTTGGCTCCCCATCCAGACGATGAAGTCTTGGGATGTGGTGGGTTGATTTCCAAACTACAGTCCCAGGGGTGCAAAATTTATGTACTTTATTTTAGTTTAGGAGCCTTGCGTGAATTTTCACCACTGTCCTCAGTGGGACTTGCCACCCGACTGGCTGAACTAGAAAAATGTGCTAAATTTCTGAAATACTCTGATTATCACCTAGCTTTTCCACCGCAAAAATCACTGTATCTAGACCCAGTCGGAATGCGTGAGGTGATCCATGCGATAAGTGACAATGAATCTGGGGTGAGTTTGGCTAAGCTAAAACCTGGTTTGGTCCTGTTACCTTCTCCTCATGCTTCTCATCAAGACCATCGGTTGGTGGCTCAGGCAGCCATAAGTGCCTTGAAGCCTCAAAAAGGCCCCGTGCCAATAGTTTTAGTTTATGAAGAGAGCACTGATCAATGGACTGAAGGTAATCCTATAAAGCCAGATTTTTTCATAACTTTAACCGAGGCGCAATTGCGAGCAAAGGTCACCGCCCTGGGAATTTACAAGAGTCAGTTGCAAACTAAAGGCCAAGGTAGAAATACTCAGACAGTGACAGCTTTGGCTAGATTGAGGGGCAGTCTGATTGGGACCAATCTAGCCGAAGCCTATCAAACTTTGCGAGTAATTATATGAAGTGGGGCTTTCCAATTGGACTCAGTGTCACTTTTTGGACCTTTGTGGGGTTTATCAGGTCCCTAACTGACCGCTACGATACCAAAGTGCTAGCGGCCTCCAAGGACCAGCTTCGCCAAGTCGCAGTCTGTCTACCGGCTCACAATGAAGCTCGAGTCATCCGAGGGACCATCAGGAGACTTACGAGACTGGTACATGTCGACCAAATTTATGTTGTGTCCGATGGGTCCACTGATCATACTGCTTATCTGGCTGCCAAAACCCGGGTTACTGTATTTGAGCTCAAAAAAAGCCTTGGCAAAGCTTCAGCACTCGTAAT
Source organism: uncultured Gammaproteobacteria bacterium (assembly GCA_964349395.1). Lineage (GTDB taxonomy): Bacteria > Patescibacteriota > Microgenomatia > Woykebacterales > RBG-16-39-9b > CAYGGA01. The sequence continues at coordinate 117,602 of CAYGGA010000001.1, forward strand.
GTTGTTTCGCAAATACAATTTGTTGACCCGCTACAAATATTTATTGATTGTTGATGCTGATACTTTAATCGACAAAAACTACCTAAAATATAGTCTCCCGTTGTTTGAAAACCCTAAAATAGTTGCTGTCGCCGCGCATGCCAGTTCACTCTGGCCAAAGAAATTTGGGGTGGTTAAATTCCTGATCAGCTCGTATAGGTCCAGACTGTATTTCATCTTGCAGATTATGATGATGTACGGCCTAACATCATCTCTAAACGCGCAACCAGTAATCCCGGGATTTGCCTCTCTCTATCCTACCAAAGTTCTTAAAAAGCTTAAGCTAAACACTCCTGGTTTGGCGATTGAGGATTTTAATATGGCTTTTCAGGTCCATAAAAAGAAGCTTGGCAGAATCATTTACTACCCTTTTATTAGAGCTTCCGCTATTGACCCAATTACCTTTGAGGATTACATCAGTCAAGTCAGTCGGTGGAATCTTGGGTTTTTTCAAACCATTAAACACTTCAAGGTCTGGCCCTCATATTTCTGGCTATTTCTGGCTGTCTTTAGCATTGAAATGATTCTGACATCCATTCTAGTGGCGTATAGTTTTTCCTTCGTGCTCGTGGTAGGCGGATACAACTTTGCACTTTTCATGGCTTTCTTTCCACAGCAAATTTCCTACTATTTGCCGGATGTGTTTTTGTTTAATGTAGAGATTCTAATTGGGTTTATAGTGTTGGATTATATATTTACAGTTTTTGCAGCCGCGATGATCAGAAAACCCTGGCTTTTAGTCTTTGGGTGGCTGTTCTTTATCATGAGATTTTTGGATTCCATGGTCCTCCTGGCAGCTATTCCCAAAGGATTCTTAACTTTATCGAGCGGAAGATGGGTGAGCCCTGGTCGGCGTTAGGCCGCCAAGAACGTGATAGATAGCTTCACCCTCATTACCTAGATGCCAGATACTCACTCCACCTAGATTTTTGGAATTTACCAAATCAATCTTTTTTTGAAGACTAACTTTATCCTCGTACCACACCTTGTGAATTACTTCACCCTTTTTATATGAAAAGTAAGGGTTTTGGTGAGAGTCGGTCCGAGTTTTAACACCTGTGCTCTTTATCAGTGATTCTATTTGGCCCAAGGTAAACCCGACGGATTCCCCATCGGTATAATCATACCCAAATAGCGGTAAGGCCAAAAAGATCTTGTCTTGCGGTATGAGCGTGAGAGCATAGTTAAGGATATTTTCGACCCATGGCACAGAAGCGATTGGACCAGGATTGGTGCCGGGGCTGTGCTGGTCAAAAGCCATAATCACCAGCTGATCGGTGACCTTTCCCAATCTAATCCAGTCTTGAGCTTGAGAACCATTTTGCCACTCCTTTTTGTTTTCACCCACCTTTGGGTGCAGTGAAACCTGTAGCACCTTGCCTTGTTTATGTAATTTGTCTGCTAAACTTTCGATAAAACGGCTAAATGACTCTCTTTGGTTACTATTTAGATTCTCATAATCAATATTCACCCCGTCAAAATATTTCTCCCGAAGTAAGGTAAGAATATCCTCAATATGAGCTGTGGTCGCTTGGGGGTTACCAAGCACCCGACCCACTCGTTTTGGGTCCCAATCACCTTGTTTGTCAGGCAGGTTAGTGAGTGTGACCAGTACCTTGGTACCACTCTTTTTAAGATCATCTACGACTTTAGGATTGTCATCAGCAAACTGATAATTTGTAATTTGGCCCTGATCGTCCAAGTAATACCAAAATAGGGATACAAAATCAAATTGGCCTTGGTGATTTTTAATACTGGCAAGGCCAGCTTCTTGTTCCCAATAGGGAATATTGGCAATCTTAATTTTTTGGGTAGGTGTAGCCACACTAGGACTGGGCAGGGACTTTGTTTGCGGATTAACCATATAAAAGAATAGTCCTGACACTATTATCAAGAGCAAAACAAGGGGGAGATTCTTCATTAATCATCCTGCAAAATTGCAGCTGCTTCCTCTGGCCCCACATTAAAAAGGAGGTCCAAAATCGAAAGGTTCGGTAGGAAACCAACTTCTTTGGTAAAACGTTGTGTGTAGGGTAGGCATTTCCAATCCTGAACGCTAATCGATACTCCCGCGGCTTCAAAAACTTCCGGTTTCATATAGGCCTCATGCGCGGTTCCACCACAAAAATACTCCGTCGCACCAAATTTTTGACAAATCTCAACCATCCACTCATTGGCGGTGTTTTTACCCTCAGGTTTTTTAATACCCGTGTCTGAATCACGCATCAATAATTTTAAGCGGAACTTGTCAGCTTTTTTAAGATTTTCGCTGGTTATTGATTCAGTCGGGGATTTCCAATCAGTTTTTATCCCCAAGAGATAATTAATTGCCAAATCAATAGTACCACAGTTCAGATCAGCCAAAGAAGCTGGGTGAGTCTTCAAAAATTTCTCTACAATGGGGAAGAAGTCGGGAAAGTATTTAGCTTTACCATAAGCAGAAGAGAGTGAGTTAAGATGCGTAGTAACCCAATCAACCTGGTAACCCACTTGAGTAGCAGAAATTGGAGAGAGTTCATTTACTACCGGTACACTCAAATTGTGGGACCCAATCGCTAGTTTGATGGGAGCATGAACCTGGTGTGACGATGATCTTTTGGGACCATCGGGGAGTTGAAATACTAATTTTTTGGTGTATTGAGCTGAATCTGACAACACAAAAACATCGGAATTTAGGGCCCGGGCAAAATAATGAAGCCTTGGCCAATACTGAGGTTGGTAAAATGTAATTCTCATAGCCGATATAAGCTAAGGATATCAGAATCGGTCTTTTGTGAGGCAATGACTTGGGGATTATACGCGGTAACTTCCTGGTAGTCGACTTGGTCATGTTTGGTCGCGATCACGATGAGGTCCTGATCTTCCAGATTCTCCTTGGTTAGTGCCAGTGAAGTGGTGCCTTTGTAAGTAGGTACCAGAGGATCAAAGTAGCTTACCTGGGCGTTGAGCTTTTCTAAGGCTGTCCAAAGTTTGAGAGAGGCTGATTCGCGAGTGTCACTGATGTTGGGTTTGTAAGTAATTCCTAGCAAAAGAATTTTGGGTGAGTGGGCACGACCGTTGGCTTTAGACTGGGCAATTTCAAAAATCTTCTTGGCCATAAGTTTAGGTTGATGCTCATTAATCTTTAGGGCTTCTTCAACCAGTTTTAGTTTGACGCCATTTTTGCGCGCATGATCAAGTAGATAAAAGGGATCTACAGGAATACAATGCCCACCCACACCAATCGAAGGGTAGTGAGCCAGGAAGCCGTAGGGTTTGGTTTTTGCCGCCTCAATGACTTCGTGAATGTCCAGGCCAATTTTTGAAGAATACCTAGCTAGTTCATTGATGAAACTAATATTGACCATTCTAAAGGTATTCTCGAAAAGTTTGGTAAACTCCGCTGCTTCGACCGTAGAGACTTCGACGACCTTCTTGATAAATTTTTTGTAGAAAAGAGTTACGAGCCTAGTAGCATCTGGAGTCAAGCCCGCCACGATTCGAGGTGTGTTTACTAAATCATACTTATTGTTTCCTGGATCAACCCGCTCCGGCGCGTGAGCGAGATAAACCTGAGTATCCAAATCGAGTTTACTTTTGGCCAAGATCGGCAGGCCGACCCTTCGGGTAGTCCCAACGGAAACTGAACTTTCCAAAATTACCAGGGTGCCAGGTGAAATGTATTTGGCAGTGTCTAAAAAAGCGCGTTTGACAAATTTTAAGTCAGGCTTGTGGTTGGCTTTGACGGGAGTAGGTACACAGATACACACAATCTGCGCTTGACTGATGACTGCAAAATCCATAGTAGGAATAAGTCTATCCAGACCAAGCTTTTTGGCAGCGAGGATACGAGTCTTATCAATACCTAGTCCATAGGTTAAGTACCCAGCTTTGGAGGTCTCCTTGGCCAAAGCACTACCCACATAACCTAAACCTAAGATCGCCACCTTGGCAGATTTATTTTTTAGTGCCTTTTTTAAATGGATAACCCCTTGAGGGTAAACAGTTGGCAGACTCATATTGATATACAGAGCAAGCAATTCATAACTTCATACTACCCGGGGCAAGCGATTGTTGTCAATTGGGAAATGAGGGTTTTGACATCTCTATCTTGCCAATTAGTAGCTTAGTTTATTAAATAACCTTTAGGGTTTGTTTGGAACAAATTGGCTAGCCCAAGCTAAGTAGGTAAGTGGGGGAGGGTGGAGAATACAGTTGGAGCGTGCAGGTGGAACTAACTACTTGAGTTCTTCGCTATGCTCAGAAACGAGCCCCTGCGTATCTATCTGGAGCGGGTGAACGGAGTCGAACCGTCGTTTTCACCTTGGAAGGGTGATGTAATAGCCGTTATACCACACCCGCTTATTAATACTGCCACTTTTTCGAGCAAAGCGAGAAACGAAATTCGTAAGAATTTCCTACCAATCCCGCTTGTACTGCAGGGGTATTTTAACAGAAAAATAGGAGTTTGAAAAATATTTAACTTGGTGTTGCTGGAGTAATATCAGACAGCAAGACACCTTCTACAATCAGTCCTTTGGACCCAAATTCACTTTCCAGCTCTTCTTTGATCTTTCTTTCAATATCACCTCTATAGCTAGCTAGTTGAGCTGAAGAAACCTGGGAAATGACTTGTCTGATTCTGCTTCTAGAAAATGGTCTGACAATTTTGGAGACAAAATCTTCCCCAATATTTTCCCAAAGATGGACAATGTGATCTTTATCAATTTTGAATAAAATAGTTCCTTGGATCACGACTTGATGCCCATCTTGAGTACTGGCACTAATAGGCTCATCCCCCAGATTTTCTTTATTGGTCATGCTAAAACTGGAAGACACCGTGTACTCTAGAGTCTGTGCATTAAAAAGTTTGGCTGTTTGCCAAAATGGGAGTTTGAAATGAAGACCTGGTCCCCAAGTGTGACGCAAGACTCCACGTCCCCAATCATAAACCGCGGCTACATGTCCGGGTGGAACCGAGACAAAGAAACCACCGACCACCTCATCTACCAGGAAAGATACTACTAATTTATCAAACATGACGTCTTTTTTTACTCCCTAAGGCGAGAGTGATAACACCCCGCAGAATCAGGCTGAAAAGCACTGATGTAATAATAAACAAAGCCTTGGTGGCTGGCAAGATCACCAGTAGAATAAAAGTAAAAATGGGCAAAAGAAGGGGAAACCATTTTTCTGATACTGTGGATCTTGGGATATCCTTTTTAGAATTATACTCCAAAACCAGTTCCAAGAACAGTATTCCCGCGGCGATAGCAGACAGCAAGCCATTAGTCTGGACCAGGTCAAAGCCATAAAACTCAGAATTAAACTGCTCGGGATGTTGGACAAAAGAGTAAAGCAAGTCAGTTTGTTTCTCGCCAAAGCCATTCTGAATAACTTGGTAAAGACCAATCAGGAAAATTAACTGGGCCAAGACTGCCCAAATTTCAGCCATCGGGTCAATGGCTTTGCCTTTTAAAAGTAGGGTGATCTGGTCTCTTTTTTGCTTGCCAGTCAGAATGGAATCATTTTCAATAGCACTTATCTGAGGAGCCAGAGATTCTAAAATAGCATCAGTTTTGTATCCTCGGATGGAGAAATAAAGAAAAAGTAGTCTGATAAAAATAGCCAATGAGATAATAGCCCACCCTAAGTTTGGACCAGGAGTGAGATTATAGGTAAAAATAACAATATTGTATAAGGGGCGGTAAAATAACTCCGTCCAAATAAAATCTAGCAAATATAAGTCCTCTGAGTAAGTAGTTTAGCAGGAACAAGCTTCTGCCACAAGCTGAGTCGTTGAAAAGAGGATCATTTTGGGTTAAAATAGAGGCTCGCAGTAACCCTTGCCGGGGTGGCGGAAAAGAAGTGGCAGCCACTTCTGCGCTGCGCTAGTGCAGACGTATGTGGGCGGGTGGCGGAACAGGCAGACGCGTTGGACTTAAAATCCAATGGTAGCAATACCGTGTGGGTTCGATTCCCTCCCCGCCCACCAGAGGAGTTCGCTTTTGCGAAGCAAAACTCGCGTAGGCAGCTCTCCCCCTCGGCACCACAGTATAACAAGCTCCAAACTTCATAACTATAGGTTGACATACTGATGCTAAACTGATATACTTTTCGTATCTCTATTGGAGGAATTGCCTTGACTAATTATTGGTATCCGGTTGAGGAGCACGAACCTCGTCAGTACCTCACTGGAGAAACCCATACCAAAGGGGGTTTCGTCGACGATGAGATCTACGCTTCGGCACTCGACCATCTAGTCTTGGCCTGTGTCGATGCGGTCGTTCTCTTCGAAGGGCGAGTGCTGATCGGCAAAAGGGTCGTCGAACCCCAACCCGACTGGTGGATCATTGGTGGGCGCATGCGCAAAGGTGATCTCTACCAGGAGGCGGCTGTGAGGAATATGAAGCGTGAGCTTCAGGTTGAATTCGCTCCTGACCGCTTCAATTTCCTGAACGCGTACAACCTTCTCTGGGATAAGCGAGCCCAAGAGCCGACGACTCATGGTTGTCACATGCTCTCAATCACCATGTATCTGCAATTGACCGAGGAGGAGCATCAGCAGATCAGGTTGAATGAGGAGTATGGCGCTCACAGGTGGGTTGAGCCGAACGAACTGATCTCTGACCCAGAGAAATACCACCCGTGTTTAGTTCAAATGGCTCGAGACATCCAGGCAGTTTTGCTCCGACAAAGAGTCCCGTCTCACGAGCTTAGTAACTAACAGCTAAGGCGCTTGCTGTAGTCTTCAAGACTCGCAGGCGCCTAAACTTTTACTCCGTGGCTTTTTAGCTCACTGACTGTTTTGGAAATATTTTCCGGGTTGTGGTGAATAGCTCTGAGCCCGACTATCTTGGCACCTTCGACATAATCTTCCCGATCATCAATAAAAACTGCTTCTTCTGGTTTTACTCCCAATCTCCCTAAAGTGATCTCGTAGATTTTTCGATCGGGTTTGCGCACTCCCTCTAAACATGAGAAAACTTTGGCGTCAAAAATAGCATATTCAGGAGATACTGATAGCTCAGTAGTAGGTTTTTCAGTATTGGATAGAAGAGCTAGTTTATAACCGTTGCTTTTTAGTTTCCTGGCAATTTCCCACATTTCCTCAAATTCAAAATAAATCTCGTCCCAAGCTTTTTTCCAGATAGTTAGGACTTTGATGTCACGAGATCCCAAGTCTTCTTGGACCTTCATCCAAAGCGTTTCCTCATCCAAAGCGCCCGTATCAAATAAAGTTATATATTTAGAAAGTACTGGCTTTAACTTATCTTCTGACACATTGAGAACCTTGCTAAAATAGTTTAGTCTTTCGACTTCACCATTCCCTATTAAAACATTCCCCCAGTCAAAAATTATGGCTTTGATCACTAGTTAGTATTTTATGTTTATAAACACAAAAAAGCCACCCAAGCTGAATGGCCTTTCTGCAGATTAGTTCAAAAGTTAAGACAGAGCCGCAATAATTGCTCCAGCAATACTAACAGCTACGACTTGATAACCAGCAGTAAGTGAGGAAGATTTCATTGCAGTACAGCGCTTGTCCTACCGCCGCATACGCCCTTCCAAACCACATAAATTAGCATTTTACCCATTGAGCCGTTTAATATTATGTTCGTTCTGTAACCAGGATATGTCCGTGGGTCCATCAACTGGTGGGAGTGGTAAAAAACTTCTGTATGCTCGCTGTGATACTAAAGGCTGTCCTAGAAAGAAAAAATCCATTAGATCAAAGATCATTTTTAATTTTGTCTATGAATTCCTGGAGGACGGACTCAATCTGTCCGAAAAGGAATATAAGGATTACTACAGTAATATGGCAAGACTAACGGAGGAAACCCGCCGAGAAAGTCGAGCTGAGATACATAATCGCCAAGGTGTTCTCAAGTTTGTGAAAGGTGAGATTACTGATCGAAGTCTGAATCTGGTCAAATTGGATAGCAAAAGCAGAGCGTACAAAGAAAACCAAACGAAGATTGAGGAGCTGGAGTACGAGGAGAGGGAGCTAATCCAAGAAATAGAAAAACTACAAAGCGAGATTAGGAATCCCGAAACAGACAGGCTATCCATAGAACAGTTTTTGAACTTGTCGAAAAACGCTGCTCTAGTAGTCCAATCTGCAGACGCGCGTGTTAAGGACATTATTTGCCGTGAAATATTCTTGAACTTGACTGTAGATGAGGCGAAAGTACTGTCCTATCAGCTCAAAGAGCCATTCGCTACACTACTAAAACAGCGCCAACTACTATCTGGTCGGGGCGACACGATTTGAACGTGCGACCTCTCGCTCCCAAAGCGAGCGCGCTACCACTGCGCCACGCCCCGATATTTAACAAACCCTCTCCACTTCAAAGTTGTACTAAGACGCTTTAAAAAGCGAGCGGCTTCCTCGGAATTTTTACGCTCGGAGCGAAGTCCTCACTAAAATTCCGATCGGAGCCAAGCAGTTGTCTCCTCACCACTGCGCCACGCCCCGATATCACAACATATTTTACCAGAAAAGTGTTTCCTGGTAAACTATAGGTATGAACTTAACCACTGGACAGCCAGCACCTGATTTTAATCTTCCTGATAAAGACGGTAAAACCCATTCCCTCACCGACTACAAAGGTAAATGGCTACTGATCTATTTTTACCCTACTGATGATACACCAGGGTGCACCACTGAAGCTTGCACCTTTAGGGATAATCTCCCAAAATTTAAAGACCTGAAAGCAGAAGTAGTGGGAATTTCCACTCAAGATTCTGCTTCTCACACTAAATTTGCTTCTAAATACCAGATTCCCTTTACCCTACTAGCTGATACTGAAAAAGAAGTTGTTAACAAATATGGTGTCTGGGCACCAAAGAAAATGTTTGGGAGAGAATTTTTAGGGACTAAAAGGACTAGTTTTTTGATAAATCCGAGCGGAATAATTACGAGGATTTACGAGAATGTCAGACCACTTACCCACCCTGCTCAGGTTTTAGAAGATCTAAGAGCTCTCCAATAACTCCTTTATAGGCCCAAAGTAGAAATCCTTCCACCCCTCATCAAAATCTTTTTCTTCACCCTCAGGGATGTCCCAATGTTTAAGATTGACCATGGTTCCTTTATTTTTGGCCACCAAGGTAATCACTACTTTTGAGGGTTTTGACCACTCTCCGCCATACCAGTCTTGACTTAACATCAGATTGGGGATCACTTCTGTATTTACTCCATGAATATCTCCACCCCAAAGTTTAAAACTAGAATTTGGTATATCACTCATCACTGCTTCAGTTCCAGACCATAGTTCAATAACTTTTGGATCCACTAGTGCTTGCCAGACTTTTTCAATTGGAGCTTGGATATGATATGTTTGTTTCAATACTTTCATGCTTTGAGGATAATAAATTGATGCAAAATAAACAAGCTGAAATTGTTTACAATATTGTTAGAAACATTCCTAAAGGATATGTGTTGACCTATAAAGCAGTTGCCCAGTTAGCGGAAGTATCTAATCCTAGGCAAGTGGGACACATCTTGCACCTAAATCCATTTGAAGGTGAAGTTCCCTGCCACCGAGTGGTTTCAAGTTCTGGAAAAGTAGCTAAAACCTTTGCCTTTGGTGGGGGAAAGGCTCAGCAAAAGCTTTTAGAAAAAGAGGGGATTTTATTTATCAAAGATAAGGTCAATTTAAACATCTATCTGTGGAACCCATTCTCAAGGAAAAATTCTTGAGCAGGGATTTGATTGTCTTGGTTGCTTATTTAGCCTAAAATAGATTTATACAAGCTTTAAGGGAAATCCCGCGTTTGCCCAAGCAAAACTATGGCTGACAATAAGTCGGAAGCAATTAAAAAACACAGGCAGCTCAATGGCAAGATTGAGGTCAGAAGCAAGGGTAAAATCTCTACCTTAAAAGATTTAAGTATCTACTACACTCCAGGTGTAGGAGCAGTGTCCAAATATATTGCTGATAATCCCCAGGAATTCAGAAATTTAACAATTAAAAAAAATACAGTGGCCGTGGTCACTGATGGGTCTGCAGTCCTTGGTCTTGGAAATATTGGACCCTATGCTGCTTTGCCCGTGATGGAAGGGAAGGCACAATTGTTCAAGGAACTGGCCAATATTGACGCCTTTCCCATTTGTTTAGACACCCAAGACACCGAAGAAATTATCAGAACTGTCAAAAATATTGCTCCAGTTTTTGGAGGTATAAATCTAGAGGATATCGCTGCTCCTAGGTGTTTTGAAATCGAAGAAAGATTGAAGGCTGAACTAGATATACCAGTTATGCATGATGATCAGCATGGCACCGCCGTAGCAGTTTTAGCCGGAATAATTAACTCCCTGAGTATTGTTCAAAAGTCTTATACAACTATTAGAGTAGTAATCCTTGGTGCCGGAGCAGCCGGCGTGGCTATCTCTAAGCTTTTGCTTCTCTACGGTATCAGAAACATTGTGGTTGTCGACTCCAAAGGAATAGTGTCTAAATCGAGGTTCGACCTCAACAATTCGAAGAAAGAGTTGGCTAAGATCACTAATCCTGACAATTTGGGTGGAGATCTCAGGAAAGCCATGATTGGGGCGGATGTTTTTATTGGGGTGGCCGGACCAAATCTAGTTACCAAGGAAGACATAAGGTCCATGAACTCTGGGCCCATTGTTTTTAGCATGGCCAATCCAGTGCCTGAGATTTTACCTAGTGTAGCTAAAAAAGGGGGCGCACTGATAGTGGCTACTGGTAGAAGTGACTTTCCTAATCAATTAAATAACGCTTTATGTTTTCCCGGCATTTTTCGAGGCGCTTTGGATCACCAAGTTAGCCAAATCACCGACGAGATGAAGATCCTAGCCGCAGAAAACCTCGCCTCTTTAGTGAAAAAACCCACCCCTAACCAAATCATTCCCAATGTTTTTGATCCAAAAGTGGTCCCCGCAGTTGCTCGCGCGATCGCTTGACAAATACTTGTAAAAAATATATATTTGATCTCCTAAAAGATGAGAGAGGCACCTGCGGGGGACAAATTGCTTCCAAAATTTGGTAGCAGCTTGTCCTGCGCAGGACCCTCAGACACACGGTCACCTGTCAACCAAGCAATTGGAGATAGGTAAGAGCAAAGTGAGAGAATAGCCCAAAACTCTCTGAGCCGCTTCGAAAGGATGCATACCTTCAAGTGGCAATACCTGGCGGACCTGGCCCGGATTAAACCGAGTCAGCAGGAAGAAGCGCGTGTACTGGGGTATAAAAAAGGCTGGGGAAAAGATGACATAGTAATGGTGTCAAAAAGAGACTCACGTCTCCTCGGTAAGCAACTGACCGCTGCACTGGTTGGAAGCAAGCCCGCCGTAAACCCCTCCTAAGTAGAGAGAGATCACCGGGTCCGTGCTGACGATGCTTTTACTACGTGTGTATGTGTGAGGCAAGCGTCAGATCCCGTTATCTAGCAGTGAACATTTGTTCATCCGAACAGATCTTCCTGCTTTCCGCCGCTGAAAGCTGCAGTCTTTCCTCGGCAATTTCAGAAGGCCGGTGCTGAGTTTTGTGTCCGCTCCACGAACTCACACCGGCCTTACCTCTTTAATATGAGCTAATGAGAAGCAAATTGGTTTCAAAATTTGAAATTAGTTTGCTCTTCACTGAGCCCTGCAGTCTATCGTCACGATAAAAGGCACCTCCCAAGCTTTCCATCGCGATTTGGTAGCTGCAGGTAAAAAGAGATCCAGAGTCCCCGTGACAGCTTCTGCTAGACTCTGCTCTAGTGGTGATGAGATCCCTCACTAGGGTCCGGAGACACCACTTGCCCGACTGTAATCACGGATAGCAGTAGGGCATAAATATAGGGTCGGTATGTGTACAGACGACTTGTTTGAGTTCTGTTCACCTCTACCGGCCCTCTTCTTTTTATAAATAGATTTCCTTTCATGACCAAAAAACTAGCCCCGGGTGGGGGCTAGTTTTACTTAGTCGTTAAAATCTACACTCTCTTTTTCAAGAGGTTCTTTTAATCTATCAATCACCGTGATATCAATATCATGAGCCGTGACTTGATCAGGAGAGGCTCGTTCACTTGTGGGGCTCAGTTCTCGAAACTTTTCTGAGTCCACCGAGACTGGGTGACGTGCTTTTTCTTCGATCACTATTCACCTCCTCTTGCAGCAGGACCTTAATCTAAATCTTGGCACCCAATACTGTCAACAAAGAAGCATCTAATAGGTTCGGGTTTATGCACTAATTGAAGCTTAAAAAAGATAAGTTCAACCAGTCGGCTATCTGGTTTAAACAGTTTTGCGGACAATTAGAAATAAAGCGAGTATAGAAATGGCTAAGGCTGACCAAGAAACCCATTCAAATTTATCCACTGGGCTGGCTTTGGCTGTTAGATCATCAACTACTTTAGTTACTGAGGCCGGCCCTTTCTTTTCTGCATCCTCGGTGTGACCTTCAGAGACGTTTTCTTGGTCCCAAGCTACTTCAGTCCCATCTTGATAAGTCTGATAAGCTTTCCAGAGAAGTTTGGCTTCAGCAGAGGGTACAGTCGCTCTAAAGGTAAAGGTTTCTCGAAGCCCAGCTGGTACCGAACCTTCCGACCAGGTGATTTCCGTGACTTTAGCACTTTCCCCTTCACCTGATTTCTTAATCTCAATTTTCCAGCCTTGTTTTAGGTAAGGACTAACGCTTTCAACGCCTTCAGGAACCACAAGCCTCACGGCTTTAGTGGGAACATCTTTCTCCACCCCAAAACCAACTGTAAAATCTTGCGTACTGGCGAGACCAACCAAGTCAGGCTTGACTACAACATGGGCAAAAGTGCTAGTAGCTGAGATTAACAGAGCCGTGGTGGCAGTAAAAACTGACAGGAAATACTTAGCTTTTAACATTTTTAATCCTTCGCCGGTCGATAATAATAAGCGCAATCAAAAAGAAGGTTATGATTGCTAGACCAATATAATGGATCATATGTTTTTTTGCAATCAAGGTAGACCAGCTATTGGAGATGGCGGAAATTCTATCCACTCTCAAATCATAATTTAAAGTAAAAGGTTGAAAACTGCCCTCCTTTGGATGCCCTTCCACATGGATAGTATAAACCCCTTTTTCGGGGAAGGTGAAGTTGAATTGGGGGGAAGTAACTTGATTATCTCCAGTGATAAACAGATCGGCGCTAAATAATTCTTGGCCATTTTGGAGAATCCTACCCGTGCATGTGCAACTCTCTGGTCTAAATTTTCCTTCGGTATCTTTAATGGCAAAATAAAAAGTTGCTTGCTCACCTACAATCGGGTCATCCTGTGGGTCAATATGCACTATGGCGCCAATACTGCCATCCGCCTTGAGCTGATGAGCCCACGTAAGTTTCGGGGTTAGAATAAACCAAGTAACTAGTAGTAAGCAAACTAGTAATTTCATTTTACATTAATCGTAAAATCAGCGGTAAACAGCTTTCCGTCAGGGTTAAATTGACCAAATACTCGATAGATTCCTGGTTTGACCGGGGCGTAAAGACCAAGGGGGTAAAACTCCACTTTTGGACCACCTAAAGCGTCAGGGAGCGGGGGAGTAAAGGGCGTGGGGTGAACATGGGAGTAATCATAAGTGTCTTGCTTGATCATCACCAAATGCCCAAAAGCTGCCAAATAAGGTCTTAGGTTGGTCACGTCCTTGCCTTCTTTGTCTTTTAAAGTGAAGGTTAAGAGTTGAGTTCCCAATGTCATTTTCGCAGCAGAGAAGTCAGTTTTCTCAAGCGTGACTTGGTAGTCTCCAAAAGTTTTCGCAAAATCACTATCCACTGGTTGGGTAGCCAACCGATTGTCACCCTCTCCGATAGTTAAGGTAAAGGCAAGTTGCTGCTCAATCGCCCCAAGTGGCTGGAAATCTATATAAAGATGATAAATACCATCGGTGGGAAAGTTGTGGGTAATAGAGAACTCCGCACCATTTAGCTCCGGATGGATATGACTGAAGTAATTTAAACTACTATCCACGACAATCAAATGCATAAGTTTTTCATATAGAAGACTGTAGCTTTTGACTTCATTACCAGTGTTGGCATCATAAATTTTAAACTTCAAAGTCACCTCTTTACCCGCCCCTAGCTCTCCGGCAGTAGCGAAACTAGCGGTGTATCTTTTTGTCCTATCACCTACCAAACCCGGATTATTGGGGAGTGCCGAGTTTTGGGATTGTTGATTTTGTTGAGCAATATTCTGATGTTGCGTGTGAATTCCTAGAGGTGACAAGGCACCGGCGGGTACTAAAACATAGGTAAAAAATGAGGCAGTGAGGGCCAAAACAACCGCTAAGGAGATTCCAAAATGGGGAAAATTATGTTTGGCAGTTAGATACTTATCAAGTCTCACTGCTTCAAGAACCAGCAAAATCAACCCCAGAACAAGAAAGATTTGCGGTATTAGACCATTTAGATCCTGGAAATGACTGCCTAACATGAGGGCATGGATAGTGATCAGCAGGGCTGCTAGGTAGACAAACCTGGATATTGTCTTCCACGTCCTACCTAGTTTATTCACCATTCTGTCAAAAGAAATCAGGGCCATGACACTCAAAATAATAAGGGCGGTAAAGCTCAAGGTGATCGCGAGTAGGTATTTAGAGTCGAGGTACTGTAGCCCTTCAAAACCACCCAACAGGCCAAAAAAGGCAAAACTAGCATGGGTAAGACTGTAAAAGTAGGCTGACACTCCTGTAGCTCGACGCGCTTTGACCATCAATCCTCTTAGGGGCAAAGTTGGGAAAGCAGAGTAAAAGGGGCTAACCAGTAGTGAAAAGTAGAGGAAAGTTAGGGCAAGGAGGGCATAGGTCTCAACTAGACGAATAATCCTCAGGCTGCCTTCTGGGATAGTTGAGAACACATAGAGAAAAATAGAGAATCCTAAAATAAAATTCCCAATTAAGACAATGTAACGAATGTACCTAGTCAAAAAAGTCATGCCCTTTTCCTTCTAAACAAAATTATACCAAGAATTAAAACTAGAACTGTAGGCAGCAGGATTAGGTAGTACGGGGAGAAGTTTTTCTTATCAGAGCCAGCATCCGCATTTTCCTGGGCTAAAATCACTTCTTCTTTTGAGTTTGGAGGAAATGGTAAATTGATCTTGCCTTGGTCTTCTTCTAGCCAGATGGCCCGGTAACCCACAAACCCCAAGTCATCTTGGTAGCTTAAAAACACGAGGTCAAAAAAGTCACGACCAGTAAAGATGTGTGTAATCTGGGGAGTATTCTCGATTTTGTTGTCCCCCACGAACCAATAGTAAGAGGTGATTTTATTTCCTGGATTGGTAATGATTTGGGCTCTAAAATCAATGGGCACATCTGGTTTCAAGGACTTGGTGGGTATTTGGATAACCGCTTGTGGCAACTGGTAATTTAGATTATCAACCACTTCTACTTGGATGACATCATAGAGGGTAAATTCTAATTCATCGGGAGCTTTTATCCATAAATAAATCTGTTGAGAACCAACGCTAGTATAGGTGTGAGCAGTTTTTAACCCAAAACTATACGGAGGTCTGCCTTCTTCAAAGCTCCATCTAAACGTAGCGCTGTCTAGCAGGTCTTTCTGCACGGGGATAGCTTCACGGTCAATCTCAAAACTAATGGGGGTATTAACTAAATATTTTTCATACCCCATATCTTGCGGCAGCTCCACCTTCAGATTAGGGTTAGTGAAATAGGCAACATTGGCGGGAGCAAACTGGCCATTTATTTTCAAAAAGGGCACCCCGCCTACATGAGCTGACGCATGCGTGGGGGTAAACAAAAAAACAAGGGTGGCAAAGGCAGCAAGGGTAAGTTTGAGTGTTTTCATTTTGCAACCATAAGTATATTCTAACTCCTTAGATTAGAAAAGCTGGGCTCTAGCAATTCCTAAAAAGATTGTGCATAATTATCTTAAAACATGACCAAAGATAGAAAAATAATTCAAAAATACAGCCCCAAAATTACCGGTTTTGATGGGGCCAAGGCTTACCAATTGCTGAGAGAAAAAATCATGGCCCAAGGTCTACTAGATAGGTCCTACCAGTACTACGCAGTGTTAGTGACTCTGGTTTTTCTCGGCTACTTCACCAGCATTTACCAGCTGATTACTCAAAATTCTATCTTGCAGATTGTATTCTGGAGCATCACCTTTTCCTTTTTTGCTGTGCAGATTGCTGGTTTAGTGCATGACAGCGGGCACCGAGCCATTTTTAAAACCGTCTGGGCCAATGATCTTTTTGGTAAATTTGCCTCGAGTTTTATTGCCATGCGGTATGAATCTTGGCGCATGAAACACAATGAGCACCATGCTCACCCCAATACTGAGGACCAGGACCCTGATTTTGCCTTGCCTTTTCTAGCTTTTACCCACGACGAATTTAAACGTAAAAAAGGTTTGGGGAAGTGGTTGAGAAAATACCAAGCTTATATGTATTTCCCTATTGGGCTGTTTGTGGTTTTCACTACCAGGTTTAGAAGTATTCGGGAATTTGTTACTGATTTTAGGTGGAAAGAGCTTTGGGAACTGGCTATCTTTATGAGTGTTTTTATTACTTGGTTTATCTTACCATTTGTATTTTTTCCACTTGGTAAAGCAGTGCTTATTTTCACAGTTGTAAATGGGGTGACTGGTTTTTACCTATTCAATATTTTTGCTCCCAACCACAAAGGTATGCCAAAACTTAGCAAGAACGTCAAACTTTCTTTCCTAGAACAACAGATTATGACTTCCAGAAATATTCATTCCAACTGGTTAACTGACTTCTTGTATTTAGGTTTAAATAACCAAATTGAGCACCATCTTTTCCCCAATTGTCCCAGAAACAAGTTACATTTACTTATTCCGTATGTTATACAAGCATCAGCGGACGCAGGCGTGGAGTATACCCAAGTCGGTATCATCAAAACTAACAAAATTATTTTGACTGAACTACACGAAATTGCCTTAACCACTACTTAAAAATTGGCTTGTAGGTTGTGCTATAATGAGAGTGGGCAAAAAATGATTTCCAAAAAATCAAAGAAAAACTCTGCCCTTATAAAACCTACCCTTACCAGAGGTAGCCCAAATCTGGACCAATACCCCAGTTACCTTCAAGAACTACTCAAATGGCCACCGCATGAGTGGGATAATCCAAAAGTTAAAATCAGCTTTGCTTTAAAACATTCCGAATCTTTACTGCCAACTTTAATCAATAATAACCCACATTTTAGCGATAAATTGATTGATTTTCTGACTGGTAAAAAAAGGATATTGATAGTGGGTGGTGAAAGTGGCATGGGTAAGAGTTTGTTGGTTGCTAGTTTACGCCTTTTTCAGAAAGATCTAAGTTTACTGTTTCCAAATGAATTCCCTGCTCCCTTGGTAGTAATCTCCTGGGACCGGGCACACCAGGCTTTTTACGAGGAGGCCTCGGTCGAAGCCGGTACGACTTTGCCACTCCCACCGGGGGAAACACCAGTAGAGGCGAGAAGCAAAATCAGCCAAGTTTTGACAGATTTAGTGGTTTATGCTCTAAAGTACTTAAACCCTCATTTTAGGATAATTGTGGAAGCACCTCTTTTTGATCAGCGTGGTGAAAATATCTTTGTGGATCTAGAAAAATACCGCCCGATTACTCAAACTTTTATTATGCATAGCCCACAAATGCGCCTGGCAACATTAAAAGAGGGACGTCTTATGGCTACATCTGGTCAACCTGAGTTTATGGCCATTGCCAGAGAGAAAATTCTCCAAAAACTTTTTGGTTCTTCTCACCACTTACTTAGTCAGGAAGCTCAAGAGGAACTCATTAAAAATTGGTGGGAACGGGAGATTAGGTCTTTTGATGGCCAGGTTTTACACTGGGATTTGGAGAGTAATAAGTTGGGGGTCGACATTGCAGTCAATGCTTTTAAGGAACAGTTGATAAAGCCTGATATATTGTATCCCAAATCAATATCTAGATTTTCACGCCGTCTTTATGAAAGTGTCTTTGAAACAATCCCCAACTTAGATCAGTTTTTGGCTAAGATTACTCCTTAGAAGTCTCGATTGGTCTATTGGTTATAAAAAAGCCTCCTGAATCTTCAAGAGGCTTTGGTAGAAAAATTAGGTGGACAAAACTTCTGGTACAGGTACAACCAGCATGTAACCGCTGCCTTGCTTTAACTCTACTTTGACAATGACTCGCGGATTTTGGGGATCTACCTCCAGTTTCTGCCGCAAACGTGTTGTCCAGAGTCGCAAATACTGCAGATCTTCACGGTATTCAGGTCCCCAAACTATTGATAAAAGCTCAGAGTCAGGTATTATCTGATTTGGTCGCTCTGCCAACTTAGCGAGGAGAACCAACTCAGTTCGTGTCAGGGTAACAATGTCACCGTCTTTGCTTACATATCTCTCCTGCAGGTGTATCTTCAGGTTACCAATTATGAGAGGAATGTATTCTTCGGTGGCTGAAGTACGACGCAATACGACTCGGATCCGGGCAACCAGTTCGCTCAGACTGAATGGCTTAGTAACATAATCATCTGCTCCGCAGTCCAATGCGTAAACTTTGGTATTAGTGCCTTCTTTGGCAGAAATGATGATAACGGGAACCCTGGAAGTCAAGCGCAGCGACTTCAAAAACTCTAGACCGCTTTCACCTGGCATCAGGATATCAAGCAAGATCAGATCGACTGTTTGCTCTGAGAGAATCTTTCGGGCTTCTTCAGCACTGCCAGCAGTAAAGACCTGAAAATCTTGGGTTTTAAGTTCCAGTTTCAGAAGTCTTAGTATGCCAGGCTCATCATCAACTACCAAGACTACTTGCTTCTCCAGGGCCATCTCTCTTACCTCTCTATTTGTGAGGAAGATTATAGTTGCATTGCAACTAATGAGCAACTCATTGCGAATATATTCGTTCACGAATAACGACGCAAGCTCATTACTGGTGAATTAAATTTTGAGGACTTGACCTCTGATCGGAGCATACTTTTCCAAAAGATCAAGATTTCTTGAATTGGCTTTATAAAGAAAGTCCGCTAGGTCTCCGACTACTGGTATCAGACCCAAAGTAAAATCAAAAACCACATTTGAGATCATACGGGTAATGATTTCTCGAGGCACTCTCAACTGAATCCCAATCCACACAATATAGAGGGACAATAGTAAACTGACTAGGTCCCCAAGGATTGGTACCAATCCCAAAATAGGATCCAAACCAAATCTAAATCCCAGGAACTTGAAGTTTTTGTCCAGGAGATGGGTGAGAGTTTTAGCAAACTTAAAGTGATAATCCACAAAAACTATCTTAATTTAATAGTGGGAGATTACCTACATTCAGGCAAGCTTTTTAGAGACTTTGAGAGCAAAGAAACCGCCTAAGATCATGAGCAAGAAAATCTTGAGATCATCTTCAGGCCCGGTATTAGGAAGTGGCCGGCCAGTAGCAGAGGAGGTGGATTCTCGAGTTGGAGTGGGAGTGGAGATAGGAGTTGGAGTAGTGGTAACTGTCGGGGTGATGGTCAGCGTAGGAGTAGGGGTGGAAATGGCAGACAAATCAGTTTCCGTAGGGGTTGGTTCTTCTTCTGGAGTACCCACGATTAATTTAGTTTTTGCAGTGCTGTCTTCAGCAAGAACCAAATCATAAATAGTGTCATCTTCCAAATCTAATTTGTCTGAGGTTTTTCCTTCCTCCACTGTCACCAAAGTTTTATTGGTGTCTTCAGTTACGATTTCGTGACGGACTGAATCTTGGTTTTTGATTTTGACGGTCGCGCCATTGTCGACCCGTATCTCAGTAGATTCAAAAATAGGCCCGTCTTTTACAGTCAGTAATTTTTCATTACGGAAAAAAGCACTGATAAAATTAAATAGTAAAAACGCGATTAATGCGACTAAAAGCAGACCAATAATGATTGTTGCGGCTCGTACACTCATATTGCCACCTATTATATACTGTCTCAGCAAGAAAAAACAACGTTTAGTTAAAGATTGATTTTGCGGATGCGAATATTATTTGGGGTGACCTCGACGAGCTCAGTGTCGTCAATGTATTCTAGAGAATCTTCTAAAGTCATCAGTTTTGGCTGGTCAAAATGCTCGCCGACACCCTCGCCCTTACTGCGATGATTGGTGAGTTGCTTTTCTTTACAAACATTGACTTTCATGTCGTCCCCACGAGCGTTTTGGCCAATCACCTGACCACGATACACTGGAGTTGCAGGACCAATAAAGAGTGTACCGCGCTCTTGGGCATTTATCAGACCGTGCTGTTTAGAGACACCGCTTTCGTGAGCAATCAGAGACCCACGCTCCCTTTTATAATTAGTACCCGAATCGGGTTGAAACTGATAAAAGAGAGTATTAATGATACCGGTGCCACGAGTGTCAGTCAGAAATTCACTGCGGTAGCCAAAAAATTCGCGAGTGGCGATGACAAAACTTAAATAAGTCACCCCTTTGTCCACTCTCATTTCTTCCATCTGTCCATGTCTGATACCCATTTTTTGCATCACAATACCGCTGTAATCATCACTGACTTCGACAAATACGCGTTCGTAAGGGGCCAATTTTTGACCATTCACTTCTTTGGTAATGACTTGAGGACGGGCGACTTGGAATTCATATCCTTCTCGTCTTAGTCTTTCAATCAATATAGCCAAGTGGAGTTCACCACGACCGGACACCACCCACCCGCCTAGCTGCGAGGCTGGCCCGCCTTCGCTATTGTCTTCTACTTTTAGAGCTTGATCAGTTTCTAATTCTTTAAACAGTCTTTCCCGAATTTGCCGGGAAGTTTTAAACTCGCCTTCTTTGCCAGCAAAAGGCGAAGAGTTGACCGAGAAAGTCATCTGAATCGTGGGTTCATCGACGTCGATTAAGGGCAAAGCTGCCGGATTCACATTGTCAGCGATAGTTTCCCCAATATTAATGTCCTCGATACCCGACACCGCCACAATATCACCGGCGCTGGCTTCTGCGATATCCACGCGACCCAGCCCTTCAAAACCCATGAGTGAGGTGAGGCGAGCTTTTTTGATAACACCTTCACGGTTAATATGACTGATCTCACTACCGGAGCGCAAAACACCATTGTAGATCCTACCAGTCGCGATTCGACCCTTAAAATTATCACCAGTAATATTGGTTACGAGCATTTGCAATGGAGCATCTGAGTGGCCGCCAGGGGAAGGAATATGATTAAAAATCGCCTCAAAAATAGGGGAGATATCAGTCATTTTATCCAAATCTGGCTCAATCCCTGCCAAACCATCCCGTCCTGAGGCGTAAACAATCGGGAAAAAAGCACTTTCCTCGCTGGCACCTAGTTCCACAAACAAGTCAAATACTTTGCCAACCACTCGATCCACCGCTTCCTTGTCGACTTTTAGGTCAGTTTCAACTGACCGCAAGGCAACTTTATCAATTTTGTTTATGACCACAATGACCTTCAGACCCATCTCTAAGGCGCGTTTTAATACAAATCTAGTCTGGGGCATAGGTCCTTCTTTGGCATCCACCAGCAGCAAGGCGCCATCAGCCATCTTCAAAACTCTTTCCACCTCACCGCCAAAATCCGCATGACCCGGGGTGTCAATAATATTGATTTTAGTATCTTTCCAGATAACCGAGGCATTTTTTGAGAAAATAGTGATACCACGCTCTTTTTCAAGTTCGTTGGAATCCATGATCAGGGTAGTATCTTGGACATCTTTATTAAGTTTTGTATTTGATTGCCTCAAGAGCGCATCGACCAAAGTGGTCTTCCCATGGTCAACATGAGCAATTATGGCAACGTTACGTATATTCATAATTTTTGCAAAAAATTACGAGAGTTGTCCGTAGGACAAGCTCTCCTTAAATTCCATTATTGTTTTTCCATTAAAAAAACCGCCCCTGCGGTTTAATATTTAAATCAATACCTACTCCCTAATTATACCACTTTTACTCTTATTTGACAACTAAGCATGTAGATGCAATAAAAAGGCCATTTTAGTAAAATAACACTACTTAAGCAGAAAGGAAGAGGTAGTGGAGATTTTTGAAGGGTTAACTTTCCAGCTGCCCACGATCAATGGCTGGTTGATCTTGGAGCTGATATTGCAGACTATTGGTGCCGCGGTGGTCGGAGGTTTACTTTTTGCACTGGTTACCTACCTCTATCTGCGGCTAAGACCCAAAAAACGTGCTAAAACTTATGCACCGGTTGGGGGGTCGCCACGCATTGTCTCAGCTCCTGGTAGGAACGCGCGAGGCCAAACTACACGAGTTGGCCCGAACCTTCCTGATCAAAACCTGGTTAGTCTGGAGAAGAGTCGGTCAACTCATGCAAAAATCGAGGGGTACAACGAAAGTGATCTAGCTTTCCTCGCCACTCTGGACCCAACCAAGAAAAAGTAGGGCAAAGATCTCTCTGACCCCAATATCACTAGTTCTAGTGTGAGGGGTCTTTTTATCTTGTCTCTAGCGAAGCGCAGAAGTTTGCGGAGCAAAGCTTCGACTTTCTTGTCTTACATATTTATTAGTCAGGAACTCAAGATTATTTTTTAACCGGTCAAAAATGGTTAATTTTTTACACACTTTATCAAGTGCCTCCTGATCATCTTTACTTAAAGCTAGTTCACGGGTAGTGAAGGGATACATAATACTTCTTTCATTTTCATTATGATTTATTCCCAAAGCATGACCAATTTCATGAGCAATAGTGTGAACTAGCTCACTTTCGGTCACATTAAAGTAAATCTCAATTCTCTTCTCTGACCCAATATAAATTCCTTCTTCTGGTTTTTTCTCTAAAGTAGTGGTCAGATTATCAATAGTTTTATTTAGATTACCTACTTGTTGATTAAAAGCACTGACAGTTTTATTTAGTTTTTTGGCCAGCTCGTCAAGCTTAGCCCCCTCAGATTTTAACTCCTCTTGTTCTTTAAGCAGCCGTTCATACTCACTGAAAGGGGCTCCTCCCTCAGAGTTGTAGTAGGCTACTTCTTTATTAAAAGCATCTAGCTTTTGTCTAAACGAAGCAGCTAATTTATTGTACTCACTCTCCTGAGCCTGCAAGTCTTCTTGACCAATTTCTAGATTATTATCCAACTGATTGATTTGGTTAGTGAGATTTTGACGCTCGTCAAAAACTAAATTGACACTAATTTCTCCACCGGGGGTATTTTGAAATAAATTGTACGGGCTATTTTTCTCCCAAATTACTTCGGCCTTTTCTAGGTGCTGCGCAAATTTTTCTTTGGAAATTTTAAATCTAGGATCGACAGTATCAATTCGGTAAGTAAGTGGTGTTTCACAAGGG
This sequence comes from uncultured Gammaproteobacteria bacterium, assembly GCA_964349395.1. GTDB lineage: Bacteria > Patescibacteriota > Microgenomatia > Woykebacterales > RBG-16-39-9b > CAYGGA01. The sequence continues at coordinate 140,862 of CAYGGA010000001.1, forward strand.
GAAGAGTAAACAATTGTTTTGATATAGGGGTAGTTGGGAATAGACCACGAGATCAAACCAACTAAGACAACCGACCAAAAGATTCTAGAGATTGACAGGTGTGGCACTAACTAATCTTAATGGTATTAAAGGAGAACTTCAATGAATTACTTGCTGGTATGACGTTTGAAAAGCCAAGTGGCCAAGGGCATGGACACCACGATAATTCCAATACACCAAGCAAAGGCCCAGAAACCAGAGTTGCCAATCGGGGAACCTACCAAATAGGCACGCATGGCATTAATGACATGAGTGAGCGGTTGATTTTCGGCAAAAGCCCTTAAAGCAGACGGCATAGTCTCCGTCGGCACAAAGGCGCTACTAGCAAAAGTCAGGGGGAAAATTACCACAAAACCAACCCACTGTGCGGCCTCAATAGTTTTGACAAACAATCCCAAGATTGCTGACAACCAAGAGATAGCCATGGTAAAAAGGATCGCCAAAAGAAGCACCAAAACCCACTCTAACAAGTCAGCGGTAGGCCGAAAGCCGACAATGAAAGCCACGATAAAGACAATCACTGCCGACACCATATTACGGAAAAGATCGGCCGTGACGTGACCGATTAATAAAGCGCTATCAAACATCGGAAGCGAGCGGAAGCGATCCACGACCCCTTGTTGCAAATCCACAGCTAAGTTAATCGTGGTGTAATTGGCTCCAAAGGCCAACATTTGCACCAAAATTCCGGCTACTAGGAAGTTAACGTAACTGATATCACCCGTATTGATGGCACCACCAAAAACATATCTATTTAAAAGCATAAACATGATGGGGAAAAGCGCCACATTGAGGAGCTGATCCAGGCTTCTGGTAATATGTTTGATACTGCGAGTGGCCATCAGCCAGGAATCACTAGCGGCCCAGTAAAGTGAAGAATGCTTTTCTTGGGTCACTTTTTCTCCTTCACAGATTCTGCTTCTTTGGTAGCCGTGTGCCCGGTCAAAGACAAGAAAACATCATCTAGAGTCGGTCGATGCAAGGAGACGCTCTCCACTTCAATTTCTTTTTCTTCAAATTTTTTGAGGATTTCCCGCAAATCATGCACCCCGCCTTTAGTGGCAATACTCAAGGCGAGTCTTTCACTATCTGATTGTAAGGATTTACCATCAACCAAACCAACTGCTTCTTCAAAATCGTTTTTATTCTTTATGGTTACTTCCAGACGGTCAGAACCGACTTTGCCTTTTAGACTATCAGAAGTACCTTCAGCAATCACCTTACCATCATCTATCACCACAATTTTGTCAGCAAGTTGATCAGCTTCATCCATATATTGGGTGGTGAATAAAATCGTGGTGCCACTGGCAGCTAGTTTTTTTATAATCGCCCACATTGTAAGCCTGCTTCTTGGATCTAGACCAGTAGTGGGTTCATCTAAAAATAACACGGGTGGGGAAGCGATCAAACTCATTGCCAAGTCCAGCCGACGACGCATACCGCCTGAGTAAGTTTTAACAATGCGGCTGGCGGCACCTTCTAGGTCAAATTGATTCAATAACTCTTTAGAGCGGATTTTGGTGTCAGTGACACCCAGGCGATAAAGCCGACCGATCATATACAAATTTTCAGTCGCCGTGAGATAGTCATCCACGGCCGCATATTGGCCAGTCAATCCAATCACACCTTTAACTTTTGCGGCCTCTTTCACCACATCATAACCGTCAATACTAGCCTGACCACCGTCCGGGGCAAGCAGGGTACTAAGGATACGAATAGTAGTGGTTTTTCCAGCCCCATTGGGACCTAGGAGAGCCAAAATACTCCCTCTTTTTACCTCAAAATCAATTCCTTTTAGGACTTTAAGATTTTTAAAGGATTTCTGTAAATTTTTGACGACAATTGCGTTTTCAGAACTCATACATTTTAACCAAGTAAGCGCATGCTTGCCAATCTCATATGTTAACAAAGAAAAGGAGGTTTTGACAATACTAGTTAGGGTTGGGGAGTTTGCGGTGCTCTGGGTTGGAAAGATTCTAGCTTCATACCACATTTCCAACATCTTTTGGGTTCATCAGAGACAATCTCTGGATGCATGGGACAGCTGTATTTAGTTTTAGGTATCACAACATCTTCCATTGGTTTATTAAAATGTCCTTTTTAAGGCGAGTTAATTTTTTAAGCTGGGCCTCGCGCTGCATAGCCTGGGACCTCGTGGGATAGGCTTCAGTATACACCAATTCAAATGATGTAAAGGAACGGACATACTTGGAACCTTTACCCTTCTTGAGTTTATGTTCTATCAACCTTTTCTCAAGATTGTTGGTTTGACCAGTATAAAGAGTATTGGAAGAGGTTCTGAGTATGTAAACAGAAAAGGACTTAACCACTTTGCGCCCTACTACTGAAGGCCTTCAGTATGTTTTTTGAAATTGTCCAAAATTGACTGCCAACCACTTCTTTGGACTTCTTCAGTATTTTCTTGCTCAGGATCGAAAGTTTCTATCACTTTGGTCGTCCCTTCTGGGGTAGTGACAAACTCGACTTTGACATGGCGACCATCCCCATCCATTTCATACTCAATGAGTTTGTGCTCTTCAACGCTTGTATAGACACCCGTAAAGTCAAATCTGGTACTACCATCTTTGGCAGCCATTTTGGTTCGAAATTTACCACCTGTCTTTAGGTCATTTTCAGCCTCAGGTGCTTCCCAACTGTCATCAGCAAAAGCCCATTTGGTGATATGCTCTGGTTTATTCCAGTATTCCCAAACTTTTTCAATGGGCGCATTTACAACAGTTTCAACAGTAATGGGATTTGTATTCATACTACAATAATAATTTAGCTGCCCAAATTTGTGAAGATCCCGACCGCGAGCTCAGCCCAAATATAGAGAGTCAAAAAGAGGATCCGAATACCCACTAAGAGCCGGTAATTGCGTAGTATTACTCGGGCGATAGACACAAACAAAGACCCCATGCCAAATAAGATAATACCCATGATTATAAAATCTTCAGCTCCCCACTGGACTTCAGTAGTAAACAACATAGCAATCAACGGTATTGATAAGATACCACCAGTCACCAATGCCAAGTAGGCAAAGATGCGGTTTTGCATAATAATGTCATTATTCGCAGAAAAGCTTTGCTTTAGTTCGTCAGAACGCAAGCTTTGCTTAATTTTTGTATTCATAGTGACTCCTTATAGATATATAATGATTTTATCAGTTAACGACTAACAAATACATCATATTGTATAACGATAATTATTTATTGTCAAACGATATGTTTTATGGTATGATTTAGCCAATTAAAATGGAGGTGTATATGAAATCTAGTTCAACATTATTTTTAAAAGTGGTTCTTTTGCTTATCGGAATCGGAACCCTGATCGGGATGATTTGGTTCCCACAAACTGAAGGAAGAGCTAAAAACTTAGATCTGATCAGTATTTATAAAGATCCGTTTATCATCTACCTTTATTTCGCTTCAACACCATTTTTTGTTGGGTTATACCAAGCATTCAAACTATTAAATCTCATTGATGCAAATCGCGCCTTTTCCCAAGGTGCTGTTAATACACTTAGGAATATGAAATTTGCTGCGTTGAGTCTTATTGGTTTTATTGCAGTAGCATTGTTTTACATCCGTTTCAATGCTCATGGTGATGACCCAGCCGGTCCGACGGCACTTGGAATTTTTTCATCTTTTGCAGCCGCTGTCATTGCCACCGCTGCAGCTGTTTTTCAAAAACTATTGCAAAATGCGGTGGACATAAAATCTGAGAATGACCTAACAGTTTAAGGAAATTAGGAGCTGTAAACAGCTCGTTTTGTAAACAAAATGGCTATAGTCATAAATATTGATGTGATGCTAGCAAAAAGAAAAATGAGTGTAACTGAACTTTCCGAGAAAGTAGGAATCACTATGGCCAATCTGTCTATTCTGAAGAATGACAAGGCAAAAGCAATTAGGTTTTCCACTCTGGAGGCAATCTGCAAGGCCTTAGATTGCCAACCTGGAGATATTCTAGAATACAAATAACGCTATCTGGACAACTAGTTTATTTTCTTTCATTAAATACTAAGAAATCACCTTCACTGATAATTTCAATTTTATTATTAACTACTTTAAGAGCTGATTGATCATCTAGGACGTAAATGGGATCTTTTAGGGACTTGGCAAGGTCAGCAAAAAAGCTTGGGTTGGCCAGGGGGAAGAAGCGTGAATTTAGGTGTGGACGCACATAGAAATCCACTAAATGCAATCCTTTGTCACTACCGTACCCAGTCCATTTTTCATAGTAGATTTTCTTATCCTGATTACTCAAGACAATTGATGGTCCACTGACCATACTGCCGGCACTGATACCCGCATAAACTCTGGTCTCTAACATTTTTGGTAGTAGCTCCGCAAGACCAGATTTATTAATCCAATACATCAAATGAGGGGTCATCCCACCTGAAAAGAAAAGGACATCGGATTTCTCCAATCTTGGGAGCCACAATCTCCTGGGTAGAGCTGAAATATCAACAATATCGAGCATTTTGAGTTTTAAATTTTTGATATTCACCAGATCATCAACTACGTACTCTTTGTTGGTTGGATCAGCATTAGCAGCTGTGGGGATAAAAGCAATAGTAGTCTCGGAAAAAGGTTTGTCAATCAATTCTGACAAGGCTTTCTTGATAGAGCTGTTACAAATACCATTTGAGGTAAGTAAAAGTTTCATAGGGTAATTATAGCAGGTTCGAATCCGAGCTAGAGCATTGGGTGAACATTCTTGATGCTTTCTTAACGATTGATTTGTGATGCCCTAAACTCTTCAAATTTTATGCTAAGATAAAACTGTGAAAGAAATGCAATTCGCCATTGAGATTTATGCTACTAAAGAGAAGGTTTGGGATATTCTGTGGCAAGACAAAACATTGCGGCAGTGGGCAGGTATCATTGATACGGGAACATACATGGTTGGGGAACTCAAAGTTGGCAATAAAATACAGTTTATCTCTGGAAACGGGTATGGCGTAACCAGTTTAGTAGAGAAGTTAACCCCAGGAGAATTTTTGCTGCTCAGACACCATGCAGACACCCAAGATGACGGCAAGAGGGAACGCGCCCAGGAGTGGACTGGTGGTACGGAAAGTTACAGACTGAATGAGAATGGCAAAACCACCACTTTAACCGTTACCTTTGATGTCCCTCCTGAATTGGAAGAATATTTCAAGGTCAACTACCCCAAAGCTCTGGATAAAGTAAAAGAACTGGCTGAAAGAAAGAAGTGATAACAACCATGGTTAATGATGGTTGCTGAGGGGCAGGCAGGGTGCTGGAGCTAAAGCTTTTGGCTAACTGCGCCTAGCTAAGCTAGGCTGCATAAGCGCGAACCTAGTTTGCGCAGCAAACTGGTTACGATCCTAAAGCTCCGACAGGGTCGATCACCCACCCTTCAAGAGCAATGTGGACTGAAATAAACTCACTCCCAAATCTTTGTGTCTTCGCCACCTAAATACCAAATAAATACTCCCAGGACTTTATAGCTTTTGGCCAGCTCTAACTTAGACTGATACCCTTTTACGTCTTCCACCCAGACTATGTGATCCTTACCACTATCATCTATATATTCAAAAAAACTGGAGTCCTGTTTATCATCAAAAGATAACGCTTTCTTATTTTTATCCAAAATTAATAAAACTTCTTTGGCAGTTGTATCTTTAATAAACTGTCCGCTTTTTAACCAGTCGTGCCCCGAATGTGCAGTTCCAAAAATAATTTTTTCTGGTGGAACCCCTTGCTTAATAATATTCTTCAGTATTTTATTTACCCAGCCAATCGAAGCTATGGGTCCAGATCCTGTTTCTTCCCCGTATTCTTCGTAAAGGCTTAATTCAAGTCTATCAACAATTTTACTTAGTTCTGTAACATTCATCCCATGAAAGACATTACCTGTAGTCTCTATCTCTACAGCTATGGAAACAATTTTACCTTGTTTATGAACTGCAGTTGAAAGTTCTTTAATGTATTGAGTAAAAGCCTCTGCCTGGTTTTGTTCTAAGCCCTCATAATCGACCACTATTCCGTCGTAGCCTTTTTCGCGAATTAACTCTAGGATTTTTGAAATGTGAGCTTTCCGTAAGCTTTCATTATCAAGAATTAACTTAACCTTTTCACCCTCCATATTATTTTCAATACCCACCAAAACTTTTTTCTGCTTTTCCTTAGCAAAAGCCAAGGTTGTACTTTCTAAATCGGCAGAGATAACATCGTGTCGAGAAATGCTACCATCGCTTTTGAGCGAGTACCAAAATAAGGAGATGTTGTCCAGTTTCTGATAATTTTCCTTAAAGGATCTCACACCATCTTCTGCTGCAAAGTAGCTGATGGCCCCTGAGTAAATTAACTTATGTGTGGGATTAGGTGCAGGAAAAGCCAAGTCGCCTTCAGAAGTATTCCTAAGATAATTTAAAAATATAGACATGATGACACCTATTACAATTATGCCTGTTAGTCCAACTAAAATTTTATTGACCGAAAATTTACTTAACATTTTGTTTGTATACTACAAATGGGTGGCTGTTATAGGTAGGAATGTAGTGATTGGTAAGTTCGTTTTTTATAATTGTAGTAAGTTCGTTCTGACCATCCTCACTGAATAAAACCACATCAAAATAACCATCTTTAAGTGCCTGTCGGTAAGCATCGTTGCTGGATAAATCTTTATATGTGAAGTTGAAAACTCCTACAATATTTTGTTCTTTTAAGTTTGTTAAACTCAAAACAGTCACATCATCCTCAGACGAAAGGACTCTTTCGTGGTTAGTTGTAGAGTTTTTTAGGTGAGGCATTACACTGTTCGTGTTTTGCCATGATGTTTCAAGCTGGCGGATATAGGGCTGAGAGAAAATAAATAACCCAGTTACCACAATAATCAGTAAAACATACCCTACGGTTCTTAGTCTTTCTGAAAAGTCAGCTAATAAGTACGCTGCAAGCGGCAAGACAAATATAAGAACCAGAAAAGAATGTTGGTGGACGGCTGGTAAACTATTGGTAACAATATGAACGGTTGGGATGATAGAAGTTGCAATGATCAATGCAGATGAAGTGATAAGTCTTTTCCTAAAGATTAAAATAAGGTACCCTCCCAAACCGAGAATTACTGGTATAAGTGAGTAGTCTTTTAGGCGAGTTAAGATCTCATTAAAGCTAGATTGTTTGTCACCTACTTGGTCGGTGTAAAAATGCCTTAACTCCCCGAAATTCCATGAAATGTAAACCAAAGTAGCAATTATTAAAGGAGTTACAAAATATTTCAAACCGAGCAAGAGAGTTTCCTTACTAATTTTCCATGCGTTATATACAAGCCAAAGAACTAGAAAAGGGAAGAACACAAGCGTAACGTACTTTGCAAGAAAAGAGAGAAAGAAAAAGCTAGCAGCAATAAAAAACCTGTTTTCTCTATCCCAAAGATTGGGTTTTTCAATAAGTAACCCTTTTTGTAAAAATACCAATCCTGCCAAAAAGAGGCTGAAAGAAAGCATATCGTAAATTGCAAAACGACTAAGGTAAATTGGAATTGCTAACACCCCCAATAATGCGGCGGAAATCAAACCAATCTTTTGATTAAAATTATCCTGCTTTGAGAGTTTCAGGCTTTTTGCAAACTCATAAATAAGATAAACTGAAGCTGTCCCCAAGATAACACTAAGAAATCTAGCTCCGACAACTCCGAAAAAACCAAAAATGGCAACTAAAGGCGGATAAAATAAAGGTAAGCCACCCACCCAAGAAAAAGGACTTGCTTCTTGCCAGTGTCCTGACAAAACCTTCCTACCCAAGACTAGGTATTGGGCTTCATCTAAGAAAGGGGAATTGTAATTAAGATTATAAACTCGAGTTACAAAGGCTACAAAAACTATCAAAATTAAAGGTCCCTGCGGAAATTTAAGAAATTTTTTAGCTTGCGTATAAAC
>CAYGGA010000002.1:0-47380 GCA_964349395.1 uncultured Gammaproteobacteria bacterium
GAATAGGAGGTTTAAATGGATGAGTATATTCCCGGGGTTTGCAATATCGGACCGGCGGAAATCAGAAGGCGACGCCAGTCAGGAATACTCGGTCTGGTTCTTAGCGTCGGGCTACTGGTTTTTCTGCTTGTAATTCAAGCGGACCCAGTCTGGCGACTGTTAGTGGCACTGCCGGTAATGAGCGCGGCCACCGGTTTTCTACAAGCTTACTTTCATTTTTGTGCTGGCTTTGGTTTTAAAGGGGTCTATAACCTAGCCAAACCAGCCGGACAAACCGAGACTGTCCAGCAAAAGGAATTCCGCCAAAAAGATCGCCAAAAAGCCCTGCAAATTAGCGCCTATTCGTTTGCGATTGGCGCGCTGGTAGGAATTATTGCCTACAGCCTGCCTATTTGATCTGCACCGATGGCCGTAAGGGTTCTGACTACCCTAAAATGACCGAGGAAATGCTTGTTAAAATAAGGAGGCAGGAACATTGAGGCAGGAAAGATAATAGGTCTTAAAGAGGTCTTTTTTCTGAACCACCCGGGTACGCAACTTGTCGCCGATTACAAGCTCAAAGAGGAAATCGTTTATTATATTAGAAAACTAAAACCGGACACGGTGGTTACTATGGATCCGACCTTTGTTTATTCTGCCAAACTTGGTTTTATATTCGCTCGCAGAACACCGTGGACTTTAGTCCACGGATGAATGCGAAAGCGAATACATATTGGACAGCTTGGAAAACTGCACGGCTTTGAATTCGCGGAAGGATTTGTAAAGATAACAATCCAAGATTAGCTTAATTTTACGTAATATATTAAATTAAGGTAAAATAACATTATGGATGATGAAAGTATTCAACAATTGGATTGGGAAAAGTTCTACCGGGAAACTCCGGCCGTAAGCGTCCCCTGGGATGACGGAAAACCGGATGACCAACTCGTACGCTTGGTAGAGAGCAAAGCTATAATGAAAGGGGCTAAAATTCTGGATGTGGGGTGTGGTCTGGGAACTCAGGCTATCTATCTGGCCAAACTGGGTTTCGCTGTGACCGGCATTGATATTTCGAAAACAGCTATAAATAGAGCCCAAGATCTAGCGGCAGCTTCTGGAGTAAAAGTCAATTTTGTGGTGGGTGATGTGACCAAAATGCCCTTTGATTATGGACAATTTGACCTGGTGTATGACCGAGGTTGTCTGCACCATTTGGACCCTGGCAATCGTAATCTTTATGCGTTTGAAATAAGAAGGGTATTGTCTCCAAACGGTTTTTTGTCTCTTTTGGTCTTTGCGGATGTTATCACCCCCCGAGAAGGAGCAAGACTATTACTACCTTACTTCAAAATACTTAATGCCGTCCAAGTCGTTTTGCGTTTTCCCGATGGCGGGGAAAGGCTTCTCATCCATGCTCTTTTGCAAAAATTACCTCAGGCAACTTCACAGATCTATCATTAAAATGTTTTCCCAAGACAGAACTACACCATACAAATAGGCTATCTTCCCCATAGGATTTAATTAATATACTGATATATTAAGTAATATATGAACAGTGGCTGGCCAAGTGGGACTATGTTCGGAATTATTATCAAGTGGTATAATCCACAAATCAAAATAGGATAGAGGTCTGAGATTGGAAGTGCCTGAAATCACTCCTGAAACTGCTCGAGAAGACATCCGCAAGGTCATGATGACTTTTGACAGCATTGGTCCTGGAAACGAACGGGACCGAGCCGCCCAACTGGTACTTCAGTCCGTTGAAATCTTGATGAGGCGTCTTGATAAACCAAGAGTTCTTGAAATTCTTTACACCGATGAAGAAGCAGTGCGACTGTTACCAGAGTCGATAAAGCAGGTTGTTCAAGACTTAATCAAGGGCGAAATCACCCCTGATGCTGCCAGTGAGAGGTTAGCAAAAATACTGCAGCTCTACAGAGAGGTTTTCAAGGAGATGGGGTTCATACCACAGGTATCACAAGCCCTGTTATTCAAGCAATAATAGGTAGCTCAACAGAAACACGAAGTCCCAAGCTTCGTGTTTTTTCTTACAGATTTAACAACTAGTGAAAATCAAAGTAGTCCTTGGCTGGCTCTGACACGAGCGTTTAGAACCTATTATACTCAACCTACTTACCAACCACAATTAAGTAGCTTAGGAGTCTTTTTCCAGTAAATCCAGTATTTCCTCAACTATTTGCTTCTTTGGCTTAAAACTGCCAGCCTCATCGAAAGAATTGTAAACAATTGGGTTAAAGTGCCCCTTAATATCGAATTGATTGATGAATTTTAATTGAATATCTAAATACACTTCTTGCACGGTACCACGTTCATTAAAGGCTTTTCTGGCACCGGTTCTGTTGCCATCAAACCAAAACATGGTTAAACCGGTTGATCGCAAACGTTCAATGTGGGCCACATCATCTGGTGGTCTAAACCCCCAGGTAACAACCGTTCCAGTCTTGGAGCTATTATTTTTAATCATCTCTTCAACTTTATCGAGCCATTGTGGGCCAAATTTACCAGTATTAAGAATAACTTCAATATCTAAGTGGTCATAACCGTGGTTATCTCTCAGAAAATCACCTGTTTCCGTTTTGCCGGTACCAGGAATGCCAGTGATTAGAAGGGACTTGTTCATTTTGACTAATCAGTACCCTTTTTAATCTCATCTTCGAGATCGGCCATACTTGGTGATGGTGACATACTTGGTGATGGTGACACACTAGGCGAGATCGCCGTACCCGAATATATGGTTGGCAATGCTTCGTAAGACGGGGAATTGGAAATATCGTCACTAAAATGCTCAATATCCAAAACCTTAGCCGTAGTTGGATCCAAAACTCCTTCGCTGGTAACCTTAATTAACCAGCGAATCGCAAACTTCAAGTTATAATCCCCTACAACTTCGCCTGGCATAGTATTAAATGAAAGTATTCTTGGGTCTCTTTGGTCTCGGAAAGTTTGACTATAAACAACTGTGGATTCCCATTCGAGAGTATTTGAGTCCAGTTTTTTAATAAAAAGCGGTTTATAAAATTCGTAGCGAGGTTTATCTGTTGGTATCCACTGCCCTTCACGAAATGGGGAGGATGCCCCGACATAGTGACTGTAGGTTTGTGGTCGCGGGTTAGAAAATAAGGTTGGAAAGGTCTTATGGAGACGATCGAGAGCTTCACTATAAAAAAGAGTTTTGGCGTCATCTTCCCTAAAAAATGCCCTATCTGCCTCCTCCTTAAGTCTGTCCGCGATCCTTTCATCAGTGCCTGAAAGAAGCAAATTCAACTTAAGTTCTGACTCAAAATCCTCAATTGAAGGGTAGACTCTGAACTTATATTCTTTGGCAATAGTTTCCATATATCCTCTAAAATCGTTATCCGAGGAGATAAAAACCACTTCGCTTGTATTGGATAATCCGGGAGCATGGTGAATAACAGTCTCCGCAATTACGGCGTCCTTGAAACCTGAGTCTTTCTCCGAATGGAAGGGCGAGTCATGGTTTACTGCTTTTTGAAGTAGGGTCTTAATACTTATCCCTGGGGTATCTAACCGTCCAATATCTAAATCTCTAAGAACTTTTTCCATAGCAGCGTGAATCTCATCATCAGTAAAGGAGAGACTTTTTTGCTCCAAGTTACTACCGAGTAACCCATTAAGCTCTTTTATTACTCTCCCATAGGACTTTATAGCGGCACTGAACTGATTAACAGCTTTGGACTTAACTTCTTCCTCAACCACCTCTGGAATGTAATATTTTAATTCAACGTCATCATGATTTTGATAACGAGAGATTAGAGCTCGAACATTATCCCGCAACGGATTACCATAAATAAGGGAATTGGTATCAAAGATGACCGAATAAGTAGTTTTAGCCTTAGCCATTTAACTCCTTAGTAAATTTAAAACTCGAGAGAAGACAGAAATCCAACGGTACTTGATTGTTGGCCATTTATATCATTAATCCGACCTTCTATCAAGCTAATCTTTGCAAATGCGGATTTTTCAGATGTGCTTAGCTTCAAAGGACCATAATCCTAGCCGTCTGGTTAGACCCCTTTCGCTGGCGCGTCTTTGGTAGTAAAATGTCGCCAGTATGTTTAAAGATGTTGAAGAACAAAAAGAATACATCAAGGAAGTTTACCCGGAGGTCACAGCTTTCAGGAAGAACCAGAATCAATGGGATCTTCAGTGCAGTGAGTGTCAGATTGTCCGAGGCTTTGAGGTTATCATAAAAACTCAATCTCGAAGTAGCGGAATTTACTCTTCGTACAACAGTGAAGCAGCCACCCCGGTAACTATCATTTTTAGATGTCCAGTTTGTGACAGACACCAAGTTTGGATTTTATTTCAAATTACTGAGGTGGCGATCGACGAGGATGGGGCGGGTACTGGTGAAGAAGTTGAAAGATACTTTAAAGTTACCAGCTTACCGGGTGATGGTTTCGAGGATATTCCGGAATTGCCAGATCGACCTGTAGGTCTACGCGAAGCGTACCGGCAGGCGACTTTAGCAATGAACGCTGGCGCTTATCCAGCAGCGGCTGCAATGTTTCGCAAGGCTTTGCAAATCATTACCAGAGAAGTTTTAGGTGCCAAGGCTGGTACATTGGCAAGCGAGCTTAAACAGCTCAGAGGTAAGGAGTTTAACGGTGGCAAACTTACTGGTAGGTTTGAGGAAAATGCTTTCATAGTCAAAGAGGCTGGAAACCAGGCCGCTCATCCAGATAAGGATATTGATTTACTTGATTTCACAGAGACAGATGCTCAGGATCTGCGTGCAATTTTTCTCGAGATAGTTGGTGACCTGTTTGTGGTACCAGCCATAACAAAATCTACCAAGGAAAGATTTCTTCAAAGCAGGAAAATTAACATGGGGAAGCAGAACCGTTAGTCAGCGTACTCGTCGTTTGGGTCCTCAAACTTCATTGTCCCGTCTGGATTCTGTTGGTATTTTCTACCGCCTGATGTTTCATGGAAAACTTCGGCCAAAGCCCATACTATACCGATCAAAAGAAATACAGCTACTACTATCATTTTAATGTCCTTTCTGGCAATGCCACTTGGGAGATAACAAAGCGGAATAAATCTACCTAAGGTTGTTATCCCCCAAATAGAGATCCACTTTTAATCCACTAAACATCTCGAAAAAGCCAAAATATTGGTGCAATCAGTACAACAAGTCCAGCCGCCCAATGAATACTAAAGCCGAAGATAATCAAAAGTACCCAAATAATAATTCCTAAGATAATACCCATAGATCCTTTCTAGTAGACGCTTCTCGCCCGGAGATAACAAAAGGGACAACCCCCAGTATTCTCCGCCGCGAAGCATCGAACCTTATAAGAGTTGCCCCTTTAGGAGTTCGATGCTCGCTTTTACAAGCTTTTTTTCGCGGCGGATTTTGCCCATTTATACCACAGATTAACCTTTTCGAGCAAGTAGCTTTGCAAATGTGGAATTTGCGGATGTACTACGCACGAGAAAATTCGTAACACAGCATTGCAAGTCTTTGATAATTGTTAAAAATACACACATTAACTCATTTGCTGGCTTTATAAATTTTCGATTTAAAGTAAAATAATGCCGTGGACAGACATACGCCAATTCAAAGAAGTTTTAACATGTCCCGTGTGCTATCCAAAAATACTAAACCAGAGGTCTTTACCTTCGGAGTTTTGGATAAACTAAAAATCGACTATGAAAAACACTACCCCGTACCTGGAAAACCAGATCTAGCCTTTCCTCAAAAGAGGATAGCAGTTTTTATTAACGGAGAATTTTGGCACGGACGACGATTCGGTAAAGAAAAACCTGCCTATAAGGATTTCTGGATAAAGAAAATTCAGGGTAATATCCTGAGAGATAAAAAGAATTACAAACTTTTGCGGGAAGAAGGTTGGTTCGTGGTTAAAATATGGGATAAGGATATCAAGAAGCACCCCAAAAGGGAGCTAAACAAAATAATGCGTGCCCTGGGGAGAAATTCAGTCAGTAAATCGGACTTGGAGGTTTAGCTTAATAAAGTATTTGCCTTTTTCCTGGTAGATACTCCCGAACCCGTATCTTGAGGTACTTGGTGTTTCTAGCCGGGTGTGAGCGTACAAATAGTCTCTGAAAGCATCCTGATTGTAGACATGATAACAGACAATTTCTCCGTCCTCTCTAACGACAATGTAACCTCCGTTTGCTTCCAAAAGACCATCCCAAGGCCTGGCTGGAGTTAATCCTAAAGCAGTGTTCATAAGAAAGTGCTTGATTTTGAATTCATAAAATCCAGGTTTGGGCGAGAAACCAGGGATTAAAGAAAAACCGCCCGCTTCAAGTTTTTTATCTATTTCGGGGATTAAATTCGCTTCACCTTTATAATAGACCACCAACATTTCGGCTACCAAAGCTGGGAGAAGACTGTCGATTTTGGTAAGGTTTTCTGAGAAAACTTCACTTGCCACACCGACGAATTTTAAAGAGGCACCTGAATCAAAAATCGCTTTAATTCGGTCTCTAACTTTGGAGGATGAGTCGATTGAGTTTATTTTGCCTGGGTCTCCTGAAAAGTTCTCAATTTCGTAGATAAAATTTGTCGCTTCCCCTGAGTTAAGTAAAGTTGAGGCCCCGCCAAGTTGGGATTTTATACTAAATCCGACCTCTGGATTTATACCAGTCCTGATGTCGTGAATAACCAGAACTATATCAGACTTCCTTGTGGAGTATCCTTTTATTACTGGTCTACCCAGATCGTTAAGTATCTTTTCGGCTATGGGAATTTCAAAAGAAGCTGTATCTCCGGCTTTTATAGCCTCGAAAATCTGGGCAACCCTTTCTCGGATGGCTGATTTTTTCACCAGGGTAACGCTGGAGGTTTTGGGATTTATAAATTTAATGTCGTCACTTCCGTCAATTTCGTAAGACAATTCCTTGTCCGAGTCTTTGGCGGTTATTACTTTCAAAACAGGGTAAAAAATGTCCTTTAATTTTTCAAGATTCTCGTCAGCCGCATAAAGTTTTTGTTCATCCAGAATCTTTAAGAGTGTGTAAAATTCGCTCCATTCACCTTTGTTCACCTTAATTGCACTCATTTTACTTGGTCAATCACCTCCAGTAGTTTTGCTGCCGTAGCCTGAATTGCAGGTATTGCAACACTGTTCCCCAACTGCTTCATGGCCTGACGATCGGAGACTGGGAATTCAAAGTCATCTGGAAAACCCATTAGTCTGGCTGCTTGTTTCACTGTTATTTTTCTGACTTTTCCGTCCACAATGTAACTGTCCCAGTTCCTTCGGTCATTTATCCCTGAGCTTACTCCGCCGACTCTGAGGGTGTATCCGATAACTTTATCAGTTTTCCCTCCCAGAATATCCGACATTGTCGTTTTCAGCTCAATGGGATCAGGGAACCTAAACGGAATCTTATGTTTAGAGTCATTTCTGAACCCCACCATGTAAAGTCTCGGTCTATGAGTAGGTGTACCGAAGTCAGAGGCCTTTATCACTTTATAATGAAGCGAATAGCCGAGTCGGTGCAGTACATCATCCATCACCTCAAGAGTTTTCCCATTGTCATGGTTGAGCAACCCCCTGACATTCTCAATAAAAAATGCCTTTGGCCTTTTGGTTTCAAGTATTTTAGCAATGTTAAAAAACAAAGTACCTCGGGTTTCATCAAGAAAACCCTTTTTGTGACCAGCCTGACTGAACGGCTGACATGGAAACCCACCTGTAAGAATATCAAAATCAGGTATATTTTCTTCGATTTTTTCTTTTGTATCAGTAACTTTGGTGATATCACTACCGAAATGTTTTGGGTCCTTAAAAAGCTCAGGGTGCTTCTTTTTAAAATTGTGTTCGTAGGTAACCCGACAGTATTTTTCCCACTCGGAAACATAAACACATTTACACCCCAGATTTGAGAAGGCTATGTGAAAACCGCCGATACCAGCAAAAAGGTCAATAAAAGTGTAGTTATTTAGCCGTTTAGTCACTTTTCCATTATAACTTATCCCCAGATTCATATTAAAGTGTTTGGCACTTTCGATTTACTTTTAGAGAGAAATATGGTATATTGAAAGTAGCTTTAGCGTCTTGAGTTTATCTCAGGAGTCCATTGCAGCTACCATTGGTTGGGGCTGCATTTTTGTTTTTAAACCCCAGCTAAAATTAAATATCAAGGAGGTGATAAAAAATGATTTATACACCGAAAATCCAAAAAGCAATTAGTTTTGCTACCAAAGTTCACCAAGGACAGTTTCGTAAAGGCAAAGAGACTGCCTACATTACCCATCCTTTGGCTGTGGGCCTCAGTTTATCTCAGGCTGGCGCGGACGAAGATACGATTGTGGCTGGGATACTCCACGATACCATTGAAGACAGCACTCCTGAGAATAAAGTCTCTCAAGTTATGCTTGAAGAAAGTTTTGGCAAAGAGGTTGCCCAGCTCGTGGCTAGTGTAACCGAATTCAACAAAGAACTTTCGTGGGAAGTCCGTAAACAGCAAGCCTATGAGCATATCAAGACTTTCTCGACCAACTCTCTTCTTGTAAAATCAGCCGACATAATCAGCAACACTTCAGACCTAGTCGAGGATTACGAAATTGGTGGTGATGAGGTCTTTGCCCGTTTCAACGCGTCCAAAGAGAAAATCCTTCAGCACTACTTGCGGGTGATTGCCGCCATCATTGAGAAATGGTCAGCTAATCCTTTTGCAGAGGACTTGCAGCGGTTGGCCCGCGAGCTCCAGTCAATCGGCAGGTGGCAGTTCATGAACCAGCTTCCAGCTCAAATCATTGAGTATGCCGACTACAGCGAGAATATGCCGCTCCAGTGTTCCGTGTGCGGTTGGAAAGGGACTCCAGAAGAGAGTGGTTGGATTGAGCACTACGATGATCTGCTTGATGTCTCGTGCCCAAACTGTGAGAAGATGCTCCTCGTGGTCAAATACCCGCTGGTAAGATAAGAGGCATTAAGCAAGTAGAATTTACCAATCGTTTGGGGTAAACTACTCCTGCCCAAAGGCGGTTTATTATTAAAATGAAGCTAGAAAAAGAATTAGAAGAATCAGTATTCATGGGAACGCTCCAGGATAGGATCTTGGAACTAAGCGGTATTGACCCCAAAACCCTTACTCTCCGCTCGTTGGCAACAAAGGTGATCGACCTCCAAAGGCTAATGCAAGACCAAGAAAAGAGAATTGATCAACTTACCAGCCACAAAGGTAGCAAAAATATCTTCAAAAAGAGCTTCATTGCACATCTGGACACCCAGCAAATTAAAGGGAAACAATGGAAATTGCTAGTCGCGCTTATTAACGCAAAACTTGAACCAGTCAGTGTGCAAGCCCTAAGACTAGCGACAGGATCCGACCAAATTGTCAGCTTAGTTAGGGATACGAACGAGCGGTTGAAAGCTTCGGATATGGCGGAGCAGGTTTTAATCAAGAGCTGTAAAGACAAGAAAATTGAGGGCTTTTACCGACTATCAATTTCTAGTCTCAATAAAACTTAAGCGTCACAACTCTTTTCTGGAGTTTCGCATAATCGATCGAAATCTCGCATTTCAATAATTACTTGAAATTAAATTCGTTCCTAGAAAATCGCATCTCCAAATTTTGATTTCCATTTTAGATTGCAAGAAAATGGCAACATGAATGAATATCAAACTAAATCACTGGTCCTGGCTTCAACTCTTATTTGCCTTGGTTTCCCGCTCAATTCCTCCTTACAAAGTCCAAACGGCCGCGCGATTTTCATTTTTGCGCGTACAGAAGAACTAGACCCTCTACTTGAGTCTTTCTGGAAAAAAGACCTTAGAGTGGAACCTAATTCGTTTTTTGAGGCCATGAGATTCCTAAAAAGCAAGATTTACGGGGACGGTAATGGCTAAGGCACGAATGCTTCACCGAAAGGTCTCTATTTCAGTGGATGTTAACAAGCTACCGCTTCCTGCGCGCCTCCTTTTTACATGGATGATTCCCCATGCTGACGACCGTGGTAGACTCAAGGGCGATCCGGGTTACATAAAAGCCATGGTGGTTCCGTTTACCAACTGGTCATCAAATTCAATCCAAAGGTACCTCAACTCAATGCATGATTTGGGATTGATTCACTACTGGCAATTAAATAATGATTGGTTTGTTGAATTTGTAAAATGGGACGATTACCAAACCATTCGCTCGGACAGGTCAACACCATCAGTTTTACCTTCATTTAACGAAGGCTCTGACAACCAAATGTCAGACTTAGGTCAACCAGATGCCAACCCGAATCCTACCGAAGATAAGATAATAGAAAATAATTTAATAGAAACTAATAAAAGCGAAGAAAGTTTAGAAAGTATCGCTGTTAATTCTTCTTCTAAAAGATCGATTGAGACCAACCCTTTCACCTTTGTTCCCGTGACTGAAGGTCAGGTTGCAGCCCTAGAGGCTTGGAAGAAAATTGAGCCAGATAAGACTAACAGTTTTAACTTCTATCTTTGGGCTTTGAAGCAAGGGCTCACAGCTGATAAATTTTATGAATTTGCGGCTGAAATTGACCAGGACCCGAGTGTTAAAAACAAAGGTGCGACTTTCAACCACAAGGTCCAGGTGTACTTAAAGGAGACCAAGAGCTAGATGATTGAGCTAGGCGAAACTGATATCGCCGCTTTTGGGGAAGCGATATTCAAAGACTATGGAATTAGGTTAGGAGAAAAGGAACTGGTTAGAGGTGCGACAAACCTCTTAAGTTTTACGAGCGAAATAATCAAGTTTTATCAAGTTGACAATATGAAGAAAGGTTCTAAAGTCGTATCAGACGAACCCTTGAACAAAGAGGCTAGCAAGCTCAAAATATAGCCATGGAAGAAGCCGTATCGATTAATCGAATAAGCTCTCAACGCCAAGACGAGGGCTACTCTTTGCCTCAACAGGCAAAGCTAAACCGGGACTGCGCGACTAACGATGGCCGTAAGATTGCTCATGAGTTTTTTATTATTGAATCTGCGCGCCAAAGTGATAAGCGCGATGATTTTTATCAGGCGGTCGACTACTTAAAAAAGAACCCAAATATCAAATTCGTTTACATTGAGAAAACCGACCGGCTCACCCGAAACTTAAAAGACACCGTTTTGGCCTACGATCTGGTTAATAATTTTGATATTTCATTCGTTTTTACTCGGGACAATTTTGTTTTGAATAAAGCCTCAAACTCCCATGCCAAATTTCAGTTCGATATCAAGGCAGTTCTAGCCAAGAATTATGTGGATAATCTGTCTGACGAGGTTAAGAAAGGTCAGAGAGGCATGCTAGAAGACGGGGGTTGGCCGGGCGGAACAACTCCCACTGGGTATTTAAAAATGAATAAACGGCTGGTTCCCAAAGAGCCTCATGCGACATTTGTGAGGCGCGCATTTGAGCTTTACGCCACAGGTGCATTTTCTCTCCTTTCCCTCAAAAAGAAGCTCGAAATCGAAGGCTTTCGTTCATATAAAGACAGGCTGTTAACGGTAGGTAATTTTCACATAATACTTAAAAACCCAATTTATTACGGAATGAATAGGTGGAATAAACAGCTTTATCTGGGAAACCATGAACCACTGATCTCTAAGGGCCTATTCGATCAGGTTCAAGCCATGCTACAAAGATCCAAAAATGGAAAGGTAATGCCTGTTTACGCCAAGCACGATTTTACCTACCGTGGTAGCCTCTCCTGCGGTGAGTGTGGAGGCAAAATTACTGCCGAGGAGAAAAAGAAGGTTAACAAAGGAAATGGTCGCGAGCACCGCTGGGTTTATTACCACTGCACCCACTACAAGAAATGCAGTCAAAAAGGCATGGTGCGAGAAGAGATAATCGAAGACCAAATCCTGATGGTGTTGCGAACGCTTACTCTTGGGCCGCACACCACTGAGTGGCTTAAGAATAAGCTTAAAGAAAGCCACCAGGAAGAGATGGCCTTTAATGTAGATGCGATCAAGGAGCTTAACGAGCGACATCTTAGAATAAAAGGAAAACTCAACCGTCTTTATGATGACCGGCTTGATGGTTACATTGACGAGACTACTTACCTTGAAAAACGGGACCCCCTCTTGAAAGAGCAAGAAGAGACCATGGAATCGCTCAAAAGGCACAACTCCGCGGACAAAAGTTACACTGATTTTGGCTGTTTGATACTTGATGTAGCCAATAAGGCTGCGGAAATCTTTAAGGTTCGAGAGAGTGAGGAAAAACGATACCTGCTAAATCTGGTATTTTCGAACCTATCTTTAAAGGATAAAAAAGTGGAATTTAGCCTCAGTGAGGTTTTTCAAGCGGTGGTAAACTACCAAAAAGATAAATCCTGGCTGGGGAGCAGGGATTCGAACCCCAATAGACAGCTCCAAAGGCTGTTGTCCTACCATTAGACGACTCCCCAATGGGACTTAAGATTTTACCATAAACGGCGTCATCTTGGAAGAAATCTTACTTGTTTTCCTTTTTCTAAAAGCGTCACAAACATATTTTTCTGACCAATTAAGGGTGCAGATTCTACAGGCAATCAAAGGAAAGATTTAGCCAGCCCAGTAGTGAGCTACAAAAAGGAGAGTATAAAGACCAAGCAAAAGGGTAGAGAAAAATATCCAACTATACTTAACAACATTATTTTTGGTTGAAGCTACTAAAATGTAAATTGGAAACAGGAGTAAAATATATCTCCCAATACTCATGGTAGTCCCACTACTGAGAGCCACAAACAGCACAGAAGCCATATAGAGAGCATAGGATTTTCTCACTTTTAGGAAAACTAGGATTGTAGAAACTATCCCCAAAACCACAAACAGACTGTCTAAAGAATAGTTAGAAATGGCTGGGTTGGTCAGTGAAGACAGTTTACTCATATCAAAATTGAAACCCCTACCCCACAGCTCCTCTATCTTTAAATACAAGAAAAAGTCTCCAAAGCGGAAGAAATGATAAAGGAAAAAAAGAGTCGTACCCAGGGGTACTAGCAGCAAAGCCCCAAGTTTGAAATCAGCCACTTTCCTTTTTTGATTCTGGAAATACTCCAGTAGGAGAGGTAAAAACAGTAGCACCCCAGTGATTCTAGTCAAGCTGGCCAACATACCAGTAACACCAGAAACTAGATAGTTTTGCTTTCTAGCATAATAAAAAGCCAAAATCGAGAAAAATAAGTAGGTAGACTCACTATAAATTGAGTTTAAGAAAAAGGCAGTTGGGAAAATTAAAAGTAAAAAACAAGCAAGAATGGGATCACTGTCTTTGTGGAACTCATCAACCAGCTTGTAGAGAAAAATTACTGCTAGTAAGGTAAACACACTACTTACTAACCAACCAGAGAAGACTAGATCAGAGAAAAATAGGCTAGTAAAGCCCATTAAAAGTGGGTACAAAGGGAAAAAGGCAACATTGGCCAACTCATGTTCTCCCCGAAGGTAATAGCCATTTTGGGTAATATCCAAAAACCAGTAGGAATCCCAGCGAGAGTGCGTATCAATCAAGTCCCAATCCTGTTTTTGAAAAGTAAAATCAGGATTTATCCAGTCAAAGGCAGTATCCGCCTTTAGATTAACACGATTGTTGGCAACTAGGCCAAAGAAGTTTATGACCAGGAACCAGATTAAAAATAAAGCCACGACCTTGTTCATGTTTTGAACCTAAAATATGGACTAAATTTAGTATAAATGAAAGCAAAAGTGATAACAACCAACCTACTACTTGACTATAAGTCATTATTATGCTATCATATTGCCCAAGTTAAAGACCTGCTTTATAGGTCTTATTTTTAAGGACAATTTATGAGTACTAATGACTCAACTGGTCAAGTTTTAGGTGCCAGCACCGCTCTAGTTAGTGGGATTGCTGTGTTGCCTAACACTGGTGACAATATTTTAGCCTCAGGTTTAGCCCTCTTAGCGATTTCGCTCGGGGTTATTGTTTTGGCTAGCTTTGTTACTAGCAGACTTATCAAAAAATTCACTCGTTAATGAAAGCTTCAACTGTAGCGAAGATTTTGCCGTTTTATGCGGTTATTATCAGCTTGGTCTTTTTTGCAATCTTTAGCCATTCTCAGTCACTTCAAAGACTGGAAAGGTCTGTCAGTCAGCTAGAAAATAAACCAACCTTACCTACGTCCGCTACAAATCTGACTGGGTACCCAGTCCAGATCACCTTGCCCGAAGTTCAGATTGATCTACCAGTGGGAAAAGGTGTCTATAACAACCAAAAAAGACAATGGGTGGTCTCCGAAGATAAAGCTGACTTCGCAACTATCACCGCCGCCCCGAACAACACACGGGGTATCACACTGATCTATGCTCACCGAAAAAAGAGCTTATTTGGCTTGACGGAAAAATTAAAAGTAGGGGATAAAGCCCTAATTCAGACTGATAATCATCTTCTATTTGAATACGAGTATGTTTCTGACCAGGTAGTTTTGCCTTCTGATTTGTCTGTTTTTCGCGCTGAGGCGACACCAAAACTAGTGCTTTTGACCTGTGCTGGCTCTTGGGACTCCCAAAGACGACTGATGTTTTTCAAACTCAATGAGGTTAAAAATCTATGAATTTAGTCGCTTATTTGATCCTAATTTTCGGAGTCCTCAATCTTTTGCGTATGACCATGTTTTTGGTGGGGTCTGATATTTACGGCTTGCACCGTCATTTCCAGGTAAAGAAAATCAAAAAAAGTTCTACTTTACCAAAATTTAGTGTTATCATCCCGGCTCACAATGAGGAAAAAACCATCCTGAGGAATTTAAAATCCATTTACTCAAATGATTATCCCAAAGACAGGCTGGAAGTGGTCTTTGTGGATGATGGGTCTACCGATAAAACTTTAGCCCTGATAAAAGACTTTAAAAAAACCCACAAACTTACCAATCTATCAATAGTTTCCCAGAAAAATAGTGGCAAAGCTAGTGCTTTAAATAATGGTTTGAAAAACCATGTGAGTGGGAAACTAGTTATGTGTCTCGATGCTGATTCTTATTTGGCCAAAGACTCCTTAAGAAAAGCAGTTGCTTATTTCGACGACAAAAGGGTAATGGCGGTTGCTTCCAATGTCAAAATTATTGATACTGAGGGTCTTTTAAATCTAGTCCAAAAATTTGAGTACATTATCTGTTACCAAATGAAAAGGGCTCAGACAATATTTAACATTGAATACATTATTGGGGGCATTGGGTCAACTTTTCGCTATGACAGTTTGAAAAAGGTTGGTTTTTATGATGGCAACACTGTTACTGAAGATATTGACTTGACGATGAAAATTCTCCGGGAGGGGAACAAAGCCAATCGTGTTGTGTATGGTGCGGACGTGATTGCTTATACTGAAAGCGTACTATCACTAGAGGCGCTTATTTCCCAAAGATTTCGCTGGAAATATGGACGTACTCAGACTTTCTGGAAAAATAAAAAGATGTTTTTCAACCGAGATTCAAAGTACTCAAAGGGACTGACTTTTTTCTACCTGCCCTTTGCGATTTACTCTGATATCGCTTTCTTTTTTGAGCCTCTTTTGGTCACTTATATTTTATTCCTACTTATTAAATTCGGGGACTTAATTACATTGCTAACTGCGTTTGTCGTCATCTCTGCTTATATTAGTATTAATATTTTGGCTGAGGACACCATAAAGTTAAAAGACAAGGTTCTTATGATTCTACTAGCCCCTACTATGTATTTTCTTTTCTATATTTTGAGTTTTGTGGAGTATGTAGCTTTGATCAAGACTTTAGTAAATCTAAAAGACCTCAAAAAAAGTCTGGCTTTAAATAAAGCTAGCTGGCAGCACGTGGAGAGATCCGGCACTCAGGTTTCCTAAGCCGGTATTACTTAGAGCAAAACAAAACCCAAGCTATGCAGACAATCGGATATCCCGGGGCTTGAGAATCTCCAATTTGACTGATCCTCGAAGCTATCTGCTAGCCTAAGATTAGGCCAGCATTGGTTTTCGTGATATAATAGGTTAGTGAAATTTTTTATCCCCAATACTAAAAAGGCCGAACATGAGGCAGTTTATACTGATCTGGCTGCTACTCTCAAAGACCAATTAAGAATTACTATTACCAACCGTAAAATTTTTAGCATCAGCTACACCCATGATAAAAGAGAGTGGTATGCCGAGGTAGGCAAGCTCGACCAGATGGGTAAGAAAAATGAAATCGTGGCTATTTTTGAAGCCAATCCATATATTGTCTTTACCAAAACAAAAGATGGCAGCCGGGGAATCACCATCTTAGTAAGCAAAGATGAAGTTCACGATGTCAAAGATTTTGAGTAACCCCACGTGAATATTTACTTTGTTAGACATTGTGAGTATGTAGACCCTGATAAATTAATTCCAGGTCGGTTACCTGTCCCTTTATCTGATCTAGGCAAGCAACACGCCCAAAAGCTGGCTGATTTTTTCCAAGACAAAGATATTTCCAAAATTTATAGTAGTGCAGTACTGCGGTGTCAGCAGACCAGTGAGATCATCTCTCATGGTCAAACTCCAATTGTATATGACATACGACTTTTGGAGGTTTTTACAGCTTACCAAGGATATACCTTTAAAGATGGAGTGGATTTTGATCATTTTTATGGTCACTTGAAAGAACTTGGAGGGGAGAGTTATAAAGATGTCCAAGAAAGAATGGTTTCTTTCTTTGAAGATGTAAAAAATGAAGGGAATAATATTTTAGTGGTTTCTCATGGAGATCCTTTGTATACCTTGTATTTGTACTTATCCAAAAAACCACTTGGAACTGAAGACCATTTAATTGCCACCAAACAATCTGAGGAATATCCTGAAAAAGGATCTGTCCGACAACTAGTAATTGAAGAAGGTGCCTTTACTCTCAAACCTTTTCTTATTTTTAAATAGGTCAAAATGGATTTAAGAAGTTTAATTGAAGACTATTTAAAAGAAGCCAATATGCTCCAAGTAGTAACCGCCAAAGACAATCAACCTTGGGCTGCAACGGTGTATTTTGCTTTTGACAAAAATCTAAATCTTTACTGGATCTCCAAACCAGACCGAAGACACTCACGAGAAATCAGTGAGAATCCAAAAGTGGCTGGAGTAGTGGTGCTGCCTCATGTCCATGGAGATAAAGTCCGAGGTTTACAACTCGAGGGCAGGGCCGAGGAAATGGGAGCAGAAGGCATTGATGAAGGTTTAAAAGTTTATAGTGAAAGATTTTGGTTGCCTGAGGAAAGAATGAAAAAACTTCTATCTGGTACAGATGGGCATGTACTTTATATCATCCGTCCCACTTTATTTGTCTTATTTGATGAAAAAAACTTCCCCGACGATCCCCGTCAAGAATACCACCTGCCTAGCTAACCTATAGAAGTTGATTTTCTCCACTATTTCGAATATACTTCCCTCTACCACTGGGAGGTAGAATCATGACCCCGTCCATAAGGGCGGATGCAGAGAGATTAGTGCGCACCCTCAAAGAGGGGCGATTGGATGAATTGGGCTTCACCAATGTTTGTGTAGAAGGTATCAACCAAGATAAACCCATGCATCCTTACGCTGCGGTCTGTTTGTACACCACCGAACCAACCTACCGCGTACTCGCCATTGGACCAGAAGCTAGTAACTTGACTGGTGCTGAGGTGATACGGCGCATACTGGGCTACACGATACGTCCGGATTACCTGCGGAGGCACCAGGCAATTGTCAGAGAATTCGTTACTGTTGATACCTCTAGAGGGACGTTGGGGGAGTTTGTTTCCTGGGAGTTAGCGTATGCCAAGTCTCACACACTTGGGCTGCCGATTGCTTTTTTCTTACATTGCAGGTTTGCTGAAGATGAAACTCACGCGGTACACCTTTGGTTTCCAGAACATCTTATGCCCGATGAGGTTTTGGGAAAGTTCAAGGAGCTCATCCGCGTACGTCAATTCAGACAAACTAATTAGGACCACCGCACCGGCCATCAAGCCCTCTTTCTACACCAGTCAGAGGGCTTTTCTTTATTTAAAGTCTACAGAGGCTGTCACACCGGGTTTTAAAACTACTCAAGAACTGTTATGGTATTTTTGATTGAGTAGTGAGTATATATGTATAAACGTAGCTTTTCTACAAATAAGCAGAGCTTTTCTACGAATAGACCAAATGACCAACCTAGTGAAATGCTGGCTAGGATAAATATTGCCGCGTCCAATTTTCTCACCGCCATCGAACCAGAGGAAACTTATCTAAAAATAGTCAGGGAAGCGTTAGCGCTACTGGGTGCTGACTACGGGTCCATCTTTTTATGGCGGCAGTCTGCCCTACACCGAGTGTATACATCTTATCCGGTACTTGGTAAGGTCCGACCCCGAAAAAAGGGACGTACTTATCAGGCTTTCTTAAAGAAAGAGGCTTCTTACTACAAAGTTCAGAAGGTGGCAGAACCTCACCCCCAGCTCATTCGGATGGGTATAAAAACTTGTATTTACATCCCTCTTCACTATCAAGGAAACGCTATCGGAGTAATGAATATACTGTCTTTAAAAGAAACAAGTTATAGTTCTCAAGAGCTAAACTTTTTAAAACTTTTTGGCTCGCTAGCATCTCTCGCCATTAATAAAGCCCAGCTGTATTCAGAAACTAAAACTTCGCTGGAAAACCAAAATTTATTTCTATCCCTGGCGTCACATGAGATTAAAACCCCTTTGACGGCCATTTTGACATATATCCAAGTCTTGGAGCGAAAGGCCGA
Organism: uncultured Gammaproteobacteria bacterium; assembly: GCA_964349395.1. GTDB lineage: Bacteria > Patescibacteriota > Microgenomatia > Woykebacterales > RBG-16-39-9b > CAYGGA01. The sequence goes on from CAYGGA010000002.1 coordinate 18,647, forward strand.
AGCTGCGGGAGCTGATCATTTAGGAATTGTACAGAAACTTCACTCCGAGGCAAAAAGGCTCACCTACCTGGTCGCAGAGCTATTGGACAAAAGAGATCCCAATCTGACCCTCAAATCCTACTCTTGGAAAAAATGTGACCTCCGTGAATTAATTGAGCGCGCGGTCACCAATTTTTCCTTTGTTCACCCAACCCATGAGGTAATTTTCAGAGATTTGGTGTCCACCAAAGAAGCATTTGTCTGGGGAGATTTTGATAAACTACTGCAGGTTTTCACAAATATTTTAGACAACAGTGGCAAATATTCACCCCCAACTTCCAAAATCAAAATTACTTTAAAAGACCAAGGTTCAGTGTTTAGAATTAGTATTAAGGATTTGGGAAAAGGTATAGAAAAAACCGAAGTGAAGAATCTTTTCCAAAAATACTATCGCTCCCTGAGTGAAACTCAAGAAGGACTGGGTCTAGGACTATATATTGTCAAAACAATTGTTGCCAACCACCAGGGTACTATGAAAATCACTTCCAAAGTAGGGGTGGGGACCACTTTTTCTGTCCTCTTGCCAAAATTCCAAAAAATCAGTTAATATTGGCTTACAAATTCCTAACGGAGGAGAGATGACCAGGGAAGTGGTAGAACCCAAACTACTTTTGCTTCCCCACCTGAGAGCTGCCACGGTAGTGGAAGGTGGGATCAGTCGCCCAATTTATGGGACTAAGAGCATCAGTAAACTCATCAACCAAGTGATTGTCAGAGTTTTCTGCCGCCACGAGAGTCATGTCATGGTCTTTGCGGGCGGACCTGGAAGCGGGAAGACGACGATACTGTCAGAATTACTCGCTTGCATTCGGTATCGAGGTTTATTGCATGGGTTGGACGAGCAAGCACTCACCGCGCGCGTGCATTACTTTGCTTACGAAGTAGCCCAGCGGCGAGCAGGTAAGCTAGGGTACAGTCGAACTGACGCCGAGAATTCCTGGCAGACCAGAAAGCATTACCAAGTCAGTAATGCGATCTTTGCTCACTCTATTTACCATGCATCAGTGAGGAGGGGCCAGTTCATCATCGTCGAGGCCCCGGGCATGGTGGGGAGAGGCGATACTGTACTGGAGCAGCTTGGAAAAGGAGTGGGAGAGTTTGCTCATTTGAAAGGTCAGGTGAGCTTTATGCTACTAACTTCAAGCACCGCCCTAGGGAGAAAAGCGAAGCGGGTCCGGACTCATTTCCAGTACCGACCCGACCTGAAAGTCGAGATCCTCGAGAGAAGAGGGACAGACGTACTGCTGCCTGAAGGAGATTTGGACATCTCTGGGGGTGGGATCACGGCGGTCCAGCGCTATTACACCAGTGAAGCTGCGTACTTGTGCCGATTGGTTCGAGAAGGGGTGAGTAGTCGTTATTATTCTGCCGGTCGTTGTCGTTCAACTCAGTTTTTTGCCAACACTGAGCAGCGCAGTGAGTACCTCGAGCGTGTATTTGCTCCCTGGTACTTTGGAGTGCACCTGCAGATTCCAAAAGGTCAGGTGTTTGTGGGCCGCAATACTCATCGACGCAGCTCCCAGCTCTACCAAAACTTGTTGCAGCAGCATCAGGTACTGTCCGAGCAGCTCAGGGTCCCTCATACCATTTGAGGGGCCCTTTTTTTAGCCTGTCTTGCCTAGGCGCAGAAGTGTTTCGAAGAAACAGCTTCTATTCAGAATTTCATAAGAAATTTTGGTAAGAAACAATAGAACTCAAAATATTTCAAAAAATCTTTACGATGTTAACGATTCAGAAAAGTGTTTAGAGGGGCTAAAAGATCAGGATTTGGCACGCCACGCATGAGATTGTAACCATACACTCCAGCATCTAAAAGAAAGAGCAAAATCGCGGTTATAATTAAAACTTTCACCCAATTAGAACTGTCTCTTTTGAGTTCATCGGAAGTTAAATGGGTCTGAACGGAGGGGAAGATAGGACTGTCAGTACTACCTGAGACGATTTGAGGAGTAGCAGAAGTAAAAGACGTCGGTGAGATTTGCGGTTTAGGTTGTTCGGGAAACTCAGTATTGACTGTCATTTTAGTTTACCTGCAAAGTGGGCCTTGGTGTAGAACGCAAGGTTTCTGGATAAATATTATCTTGCTGCCTCAGCAGCACTCTCTGGAAATCAGCCACGATTTCTTCAAAACTCTTTGCTCCCTCTGGAACCTCGATCGTAACTGGTTTATTGTAATCTTTAAAATTCATAAGTAGGGAAATTTTACTTTTAGAACTAGCACGATCAGTAAAAGTGCCACTCAGCAGAAAGCGGTAAATCATTTGATCTTTTTTGCCCAAGTTTAGGTCAAATTCCTGAATTTCCATATTCTTAAACATAGTCATAATATCCTCAATCTGGGTATCAGTCAATGTTCCAATATTTTTATAAAATTCTCGGTAGAACTTTATCAATTCTTCTTTATCAATCACAATTTGGAATTTATCAGTCTCGACACTATTGACAGTCTCACTCCCCACACTTTTGACCTCTTTAATAACTTTGTACTTCGCAAAAATCTTGTTCAGCTTTTCTGACTCCAGGGCATCTAGAGTCGAGGTGCTAGAACTAGTGCCAGAAAACTGTTTTTCCAAATCTTTCAAATCAGCTTTTATCCATTTATTGGCAAGGAAGCTTAAATCATAGATACCTAGTTGGGGAATATCCTTTACCCTTACGTAAAAGTCCTTGGCCACCCCGCGCGTCTCTATTTCAATTTTTGACATCCCAGGCACGATCGCCCCCATATCCAGACCCACATTGAGTTCATAATTTGGTTTATCTTTATCAGTGGCATCTACTTTCCCGTCAAAATTTAGCCCCAAGGTAACCTGTTTAGCAGCCAACACGGAGGTGTCATCACCCAAAAGCTCTCGGCTCGACTGCACTTCAGGAAGTCCTAAAAGACCATCGGTGGAGACTTGGATTTTCATTTCTCCATCAAAGACCACGGATTTGACATCTTCAGCCTTTTTTAAAGCAGCTTCAATTTTTTTGATAGGGGATTGGAAAATATTCAGGTAAGCGTATGCCCCAGCTGCAGCACCAACTAGTAAAATGATAATAATTAAGGGGATTAGTAATTTGTGTAATCCTCGACCTGACGGTGGGGGAGTGGGTTCAGTCACAATGGCGGGCGGAGTCGCAGGGGTAGTAAATGATTGACTAAGAGCCATATTTACATCTCCCTCTACCCAACCAGCTGTTAAAAGAGAGGTGCGGATCGTATTGTCATCCACTCCTTTAGCTCTCTGGTCTTTAATATAGTCTAGTAAATCTGGACTGAGCATTAAATAAACTTTACAAGAATTGTTGGGGGAAAGCAAGCAAGGCAAGAAGTTGGAGCGGGAGACGGGATTTGAACCCGCGGCCTTCTCCTTGGCAAGGAGACGCGCTACCACTGCGCTACTCCCGCCAATGGCAGAGGCATTCTAACAAAATATCGATAGACTTTCAAGTAATTAACTTTTGTACAGTAGCATCAGCAAAGATTTTCATGGTGTCGTGAATTCTTAGTTTCGGGTGCTGCGGTATCAACAATTGCAAGTCAGTACAGGCTAAAATTACAAACTCAATGCCTTTGCTTTCAAAACCATCGATTATACTTAGCAGCTCCTCTCGATCATCGTTGTTATGCCGATTTGAGACTAAATTGTGAATCATTTTCCCAATTTTCGCTTGCTGAAAACCATCGGGTATTACTTGCTCGATCCCATTTTTCGAAAACTCACTTTCATATAATTTCTTGTTTATGGTGATTGAGGTAGCGATAATACCAACTTTAGAAATATTTTCCTTGTTTAAAAACTTGGTTGTTTCCTCAACAATACTAAGAACAGGTATTTTTACTGAATTTCTTATCTCCTGAATAAATGTATGTAACGAGTTACAGGGCATAACAATAAAATCAGCACCTGCCTTCTCAAGTCTAGATGCGCTATCTAAAAGTAGTGGAACACATCTTTCCTCACCATGGCCACGTGAAATAGCATCTTCCTCGATTTCGTAAGGAATGGGTACACTGGAAATAATTACTGGGGGTCTTTTTTCGTTATTTAATTTTTGGGTGGAAAAAACCAACTCTAAATAGAATTCGGCCGTGGTTTCAGGACCAAGCCCACCGATTACACCAACTGTTTTCATTTTTGAATTATCCTCTATTATTTGGGCTATATGTACTACTGGTGCCGAGAGACAGAATCGAACTGTCGACACCACGCTCTTCAGGCGCGTGCTCTACCACTGAGCTACCTCGGCATATGTACAAATATTAAGCAATTAAGGCGCGTGCTCTTCCAGGGAACTTTTTGACGCTCAGACAGCTTCGCTAAAATTCCCATCAGTCTCAAGCAGTTGAGACTTCACCACTGATCTACCTCGGCAAACAACGTAGTGATTTTACTGGATTTAAGAGGTTATTTCAAGAAAATCAGTCTACAAGCTCAAGGTCTTGGGTAGTTTGAGGTTCCTCCCGTGAGTCTAGCTTCACTGGTTCAGAAGTCATGATTACTGGCCCACCTATTTCTTGCCTAAAAGGTAAGAAAATCAAAGCATAGGTAAAAATCAAAACTATCAACCAGAAAAATTCAAAAGCGAGGTAGCTAAATAGATGTCTCCATCCAAATTTTACTCCAAAGATAATCGCAGGTAACCCCAGCAAAAGTACAATTAACCCTATAACTACAATGAGAATCAGTAGGTATAAAACACTGTCCCCTTGAGGAAAAATATTATATGAATTCCTCATGAAATACCCTGTCAGCAGAACTACCCCAAAAACTGCTGCTGAAGATAGAAAGCTCACCAGGGCTTCAGTTAACAACAGATTTCTACTACCACTCACTTTACTTTCTAGTAGAGTCATCAATTTGCCAAAAAGATTCACTTTGATTAGCAAGTAAACAACGATCAGTAATCCCAGAATAACCAGTAAGAAAAGACCAATTTTCTCCAGATTCATAAGCAAGAGATTGTCTGAGTAACTCCCTTTTACCTTCAGAGTCTCTCCAGGACTGAGATTACTAGCCCGCTTGTAAGCCCTGCCACTTTGACCAATCAGTGGGGCGATATTGCTCACACTATCACTTCTATCAAAACTGGCCGTAGCAATTTCCGGATTACTATCATAATTTACTGTTTCTTTGTCTACCTGCAGATAAAGAGATTTATTGTCAGTCGTAATACTGACTTGGGCATTTTGAATAGTGTTGTCTATCTTGGGAGTTTCAAAACTGAATTTATACTTTCCCCACTCTTTTTCTACAGAGGCATTTGAATTAAAAGACAGCACTAGACCAGACAGTGAGGCTTCTTTAACTTTTTCTGCCAAATTCACACTGATTTTATTCCCATCTACTGTCGGTTCTAGTTTTTTGTAGTCAGAATTGTAAGGATCTGGATAATTTGGTAGTGAGTAACTTAAACAGGGAGGTTCACGACTTGAAACAGAAGTTGGGCCATACTCTACACAAACTTGCCTAGGGATTTCTTGGTAAATTACCAAATTTTCAATCCTCGTATTGGGGAACTCTAAATTGTAGGTAGATAAGTCAGTTTTTTCAGTATTGGTAAAATTAATTCTGCCTAAAACTGAGGAGGTACCATTGCCTTTGAGTATCAATGAATAATTATGACTTTCACCATTGAGTAAATCAGGGGCAGGGTAGGGAGCAATACTTTTTTCAGTCAAGGCATGGACACTGTTTAGAGAGATAAAGAAGAAAAAGAGGGTTGAGAGCAAAACTAACAAGCGCTTCATCAAACTTACAATAGATCAACAGGAGATAGGTGTCAATTCGTCAAGACATAGTTTTGAAAAAGAGTGCTGTACATCAAGAGGTCTTCTGCTTTTTTCCCGTTATCTTTTTGATCTAAAATTTCAGGTAAGGAGATTATTAATTTTCTAAGATAGGGTCTAACTTCTTGTAGTTCCACCTCCTCCTTTCTTTTTAAAACCTCTTGGGAAAAACGGTCTGCCATTTTAAATGAGCCCTGATGATAGCCTAAAGCCACTCTTTTTAAATCCATGGCCAGTGACTCAAGAGCAATTTTGTTGATATCCTTGGTGGTCACAGAACTTCCTGAAAAAAATATTCGGTTAGTTTTCTATATTGCTCTCTTTTTGAACTGTCCTGAATTTCATTGCTAGTATTTTGATCATTTGGCCTTATATTAATAAAAGAGTTAAAATCAATTGTTTTTGTTTCTAGATCTACACCTCCACCCCAAATATCTGTTTGTCTAGATCCTTGTTTAATGAGAATTTGCTCAGACTCAAAATGGCGGTTACTTCCGGCCGAGCAGATCCTCTGGTCAATATCAATAACAGTTTTTATGTAAGGATCAAATTCCTCTTTCAGTTTTTCAATTTCCTCATTGGTAAAAGGAACCGTGGTTGTGTATATCATTGGCTAAAGAATAAGGGAGTAGAGAAGCAGTGTCAATCAAAAAAGAAGAACCCCAAATCATGTGACTTGGGGTCATTAACAATCTCACTACTGTCAGGAAAGAAATCTACGGTGAGGGGTAGTAACTCTTGACATTTAGTCCGACTTTTCATCAGGAAGGAAATTTGGCTTAAAAGTGAACTCATTACCATTTAGCCACAACACCTCTTGCATAACCTCATCCACAATCGCTTCGCTGACTTCAGGGTCCACCTTTTCGTACGTCAACCAAGATCGGATTTCCTCTTCAATCCGTTCGAAAGTGTAAGGTTCCAGAACACTGGTAGAGGAGCCTGACCCATTGGGGCGCGTCCAATCCATTAGGAAGTTGTTATCCATTCTCGATGGGCCGCACTCGTGAATGATCTCGCAAGTGAACCCGTGAACCTCTACTCGAGTAGAAACCCGATGTCCTTCCAATTTTGGCACGACATTTCTCCTTTGTGGTGATACATTTTACTATAGGTATGCAACCTGAGTCAAATTTAGGCCAAACTGCTAAACTATATTTATGAAGATTTTGATTGTGGGTGGGGGCATAGCTGGTTTGACCCTAGCTTCCTACTTGCAGCACCAAAAACAATGGCAAGTAACTTTGATTGAGAAAAGTAAAAAGTGGCAAGATATTGGCTTTAATATTGCCCTTTGGGCCTCAGGTACAGAGATTCTTGCACAACTGGGGTTACTTGAGAAATTTAAGGAAAAATCCCTTCCGATGAATTTTAGTGACCTGTATGACCACACAGGTAAGCTAATTTCTAGAATCTCTTTTAATTCAGTAGGAACCTTTGGCCTAAATGCCTCCATCTCCAGGTCTGATTTACATAAAATCCTTATAAATTCTCTAAAAGAAGTAGAGGTCAGATTTAACACTCAGGTTCAAGACCTCAAGATTGGTAGAAATAATGTGCAGGTTTTAACAAACCAACGAAGGGAAGAAATTTTTGATTTGGTGGTAGCTGGGGATGGGGTCAATTCAGCCACCCGTCTGCTTGTCAATCAGGCTAATGCCAAAAAATCTTACCACTGGTACTTGATCGCTTTTTGGCTACCTGCAGGTATGGCCCCCTCAAACCTCACCCATATTGATGGGGAGAGTTTCATGGCTTTTATTATCCCTGCCAAAGAGCGGGCGGCCATGGGTATAATCAAAAAAGTAGCTAGTGATTTTTCTGCGCCTAAAAATATCACTGCTGGGTGGCTGAAAGACTTTACTAGTGGTATGGGACCATTTGTAGAAAAAGCAGCCTCTTCTTTAGCTGACTTTTCAACTATTTATCAGGATTCTTTAAAATATGCAAAGGTGGGGAAATGGAATAATCAGAGGGTAGTGTATATTGGTGACAGTCAACACGGGGTTTCACCCATCTCAGGTCTAGGGGCTTCTCTGGCCCTGGAGGATGGGTTTGTACTGGGAGAGGAGTTGGGAAAGATCGGGGAGGCTAAATATATTGATAGCGCGATAAATAATTTTGTGACTCGTCGGGAAAGAAAACTAAAATATGCAAGAAAGTTTATCAAGGTTACTGAAAATTACTTTATGAGAGTTCAGTCCCCACAAATCCGCATCCTAAGAAACAAGATTATCCAACTTTTCCCAACCCTTGGTCTCACCTACTTAAAAAATTACCTAAAAGAGAGCCTCTAAAGTTGTTTAGGGTAGCTATTTCTGGTAAAATGGCTTAGTTCATTTGCAGGCGTGGCGGAACTGGTATACGCGCAAGCTTGAGGTGCTTGTGGCCGCAAGGCTGTGGAGGTTCAAGTCCTCTCGCCTGCACCAGCGGATGTGGCGGAAGGGAAGCTGGGCTTTGCCCACTTCTGTTCCAAAATTGTAGAGAACGAGCGGATGTGGCGGAATGGCAGACGCGCTGGCTTCAGGAGCCAGTGCCCTTCAAAAGGCGTGGAGGTTCAACTCCTCTCATCCGCACCAAGGGCGATTAGCTCAATTGGCTAGAGCGCCTCGTTTACACCGAGGAGGTTTGGGGTTCGAGTCCCTAATCGCCCACCAGGGAAAACTTGACTAAAGTCTAAATAAAGGGTAAATTTAAAGATAAGATGACGAGGGTGCTGCCTCTAGTTGGTATTGTTTTTGGTTGGTTTTTTATATCCACACTCCTATTTATCCTTACTTTAGGTTTATTTTACCAAACCACACAGACTAAAAAGCTTGATGTCCTCCTAAGAAATCTTTCCTCTGATCTAAAACCTACCCTGCAACTTTATTCTTCTTCCAGACCAGCTACTTTTGACTTAGTCACCGCTGTTACTACAGGTGACGCCCGAGCAGTGCTGCTGGAGAGATTTCTTTCCCGAAATAAATCACCCATGGTAGGCCTAGGGGAGCACTATGTCAAAATTGCCGATAAATATAGTCTAGACTACCGTCTCCTACCGGCTATTGCCCAAAAAGAATCCGGCCTTGGTAGAGTAATCCCCACTGGGTCCTACAATGCCTGGGGTTGGGCAGTATTTACCGGCAAAAATAGCGGGGCTGCTTTTGATTCCTGGGAGCACGCGATTGAGACGGTGGCCAAAGGTATAAAGAAAGATTATGTCGACCGAGGACTTAAAAGTGTCGAGCAAATTATGTCTCGATATACTCCGAGCTCAGATGGATCTTGGGCCGCTGATGTCTCTTTTACCATGGACCAAATTGAGTCAGGGAACTACTAAACCCCACCGTTGTCATGGCGCGCATTGGCGAAGCAATCTCAAGGGGGTTGCCACCTCGCTACGCTCGTCGCAATTCTATTTCTAGTTGACTAGTCAAGCTAATTATGCTATTATTCCGTTAACCTGCAAGTTCGTAGGTTTCTTTTTAAAGGTTCCCTTTTCCTGAGGAAGGCTGCTCAAGCTGAATCTCAGGGCAAATGGTCGACACCAAGAAAACTTCATTCATTATCTCTCTGATTATTATGGCGCTTACTACAGCGCCAGTTTTGGCCTCGACTAGTTCTGCTCCGCAGACACTCAGTCAACCTAACCAAAACTTACCAACCAACCCTAAAGAAACTGAAAAAGTTTGGGTGATTGATGGAGTTGTCACCACGGAGCAAATGGACGAGCGAGAACTCATTTTAACCCAGTTCTTGCAAAGACGCGGGTCTCCTTTAGCTGCTTATGCTAAGGAGTTTGTAGAAGTAGCTGACAAGTTTGATCTTGACTATCGTTTCTTACCAGCAATCTCTTGTCTGGAGTCTTCTTGCGGGCTCTTCCAACCTGCAAACAGCCACAATCCCTTTGGTTGGGGGCCTCACATCAGATTTAATTCTTGGCCTCAGGCTTTTGAAACTGTCGCGTCTGGTATCCGTACTCGCTACGTCCGAGTGGGTAAAGTCACACCCGCCGCCGTGGGTCCTACTTATGCATCTTCGCCTACCTGGGCCACAAGAGTCACTTCCTTCATGCTCCAAATCGAAAACACTCCACTCTAGAATTAAGAAGTAAGTATTAAGTATTACGGGTTTTGCTTGATTCTTAATTCCTGATTCTTGATTCTCTGCTACAATATCTACAATGACTCCAAGAACATTATTAGCCGTATTTATTGGCAAAACGGTGAACTTTATCTTAAAAACCTCTGGTCGCGGAGCTACCGCTGCCCCAGGCTACTATGCTCTAAAAGTAGATCCAAATTTACTAGAACACCTAGCAGCAAATCTTGACCAAGTTATTTTAGTCACCGGCACCAATGGCAAAACCACTACCAGCCGCTTTATTGCTACTATCCTAGAAAAAGCCGGAGTAGAAATAATTCACAATAAAGCTGGGTCGAACCTCCTCCGAGGTCTAGTCTCCACTCTCATCCAAGATTACCCACTAAAAAGTGGCCTCACCGCTATTTTTGAGGTGGATGAGGCAGTTCTACCTTTAGTTTTGGACCACCTTACCCCAGATTATTTATTGGTAAATAATCTGTTTAGAGACCAGTTGGACAGATACGGGGAAGTGAGCGCCATTCAAAAACTATGGAAAGAAGCTATCAAAAAACTACCAGAATCTACTACTGTGCTTTTAAACAGTGATGACCCAAACATTGCTGATTTGGGCAGAGAAGTTGCTGCTCAGGTCGTCTTTTTTGGTTTGGAAGACACAAAATTAACCACTAAAATTCCACCTCACACGATTGATGCTCGGGTCTGTCCCCTAGATGGAAACCCTCTGGAATACGAGGCTTTTTACCTAGCTCATTTGGGAATTTACAGATGTAGTAGTGGCGACTTCACCCGTCCTGCTCCCACAATCAGTGGTGAAAGAATTGCTTTGAGGGGACTAAATTCGGCTTCCTTTACCATAAATTTTAGTGGCCCTGAGTTTGAGATCAACCTCCCACTGTCAGGAATCTATAACATCTACAATAGTTTAGCTGCAGCTAGTCTGACCCATGAGATGGGGATCAGCAATTCCTTGGTTAAATCAGGTCTGGAGTCTCCTCTAAATGTGTTTGGCAGACAGCAAACCCTACAGGTAGGGGAGAAAAAAGTAGTTTTGAATCTAGTGAAAAACCCCGTCGGGTTTAATGAAGTCCTAAGGATATTGACCACTCAAAAAGATTTGAATTTACTATTTTTTCTGAATGACAAATTAGCGGATGGGACAGACGTGAGTTGGATTTGGGATGTGGATTTTGAGACTTTAGAAGGCAAAATCAAAAGTGTAGTGGTCTCTGGCACCAGGGGAGCAGAACTAGCCAACCGACTAAAATATGCCTCTGTTTTTGATAGTGAAGTAAAAGTAGAAGATGATAAAGAAAGAGCCTTAGAGAGGGCTCTGACCAATACCAAAGAAGGTGAAACCCTGTTTGTCCTACCTACTTATACTGCCATGCTCAGTTTACAAAAATTAATTTCCAGTAAAGGTATGACCAAAAGTTTTTGGGAGTAATAAAGACAGGCTAAATATGAAACTAACAATTGGCTACTTGTATCCACACCAGATGAATATTTATGGAGACCGAGGAAATATCATCACCCTGCAAAAAAGATGCCAGTGGCGAGGTATTGAAGTGGTGGTGAACGAATATGACCTTGGTAGTAAAATCCCACTAGGTGTGAATGATTTGTATTTTTTTGGAGGGGGACAGGATAGAGAACAAATTCTGGCTAGTCAAGATTTGCAAGCCAAGGAACAGGTTTTAAAAGAAGATTTTAATAATGGTGCTGTTTTTCTCAGTATTTGTGGTGGCTATCAGCTCTTAGGCAATTACTACCAGGACAGCTCTGGTAAAAAACTGCCTGGGATTGGGTTGGTAGACACTTATACAGTAGCCGGGGAGAAAAGGATGATTGGGAATCTAATACTAAAAATCAATCCCCAGTTGGCAGATTTTACTCCCAAAACTTTAGTTGGTTTTGAAAACCATAGTGGGAAAACTTATTTAGGCTCAGGGGTACAACCTTTAGGTAAAGTGATAAAAGGATCTGGAAACAATGGGGAGGACTCTTTTGAAGGAGCTTGGTTTAAAACTTTCTTTGGGTGTTATTTGCATGGCAGTTTACTTCCCAAAAACCCTCACTTTGCTGATTATCTAATAGAGTTGGCCCTAAAAAGAAGAGATCCTAATTTTAAACTTTCACCCTTGGATGACAAAGTGGAATTAGCTGCTCACCACCAAGCAGTCAAACTTTTTGGATAAAAAAAGCAGGTATGCACTAGGTACACACCTGCTTGATGAAAATTCAGGGAGGGTTGATGACGTCAACTCGGATCAGATTGTGACGCTCCTTAAAAGACGCCAACTCCGCCAGAATCCTATCTTTGACACGCCGATCGGCTATCCCAGCTTTCATGTATCTCTGACCATCCACATCTTCCTCAATCCAAAAAATTAGCCTCCTTTCGACCACCTCCTTGGAAAAGATACGTCCTTTTCTGACCCGGTAAACTTCCTCGATCACCCACTGTGGATACCCTCTACACGGTGGGGAATGACTTACCCGACCATGGCTGATTTCCAATGGAAACTGACACAATTCGCCAATTTGCTTTACGAGCGACCCAACCAACACTTCCAAATCAGCCAAAATTGCTTCCTTTGAGAAGACAAACAATGACCTCACCCCAATCGTCTTTGGTAGTTAGCTAAATTATATCAGGTAGAGTAAAGAAAAAGCAGGTCAAGGAGTATTAAAACTCACCTGACCTGCAGTCGAGATCACCCATGGACATCTTGATTTGTCACAAGATTGAGTACAACCAGCAAAACTTCCCAATTATGCTTGGCGCAGCAATGGGACGGGGAGACCAATCTTGCGCCAATCTCCCGGTTGGTTTTTCCTTGTGCCCCTTGCCATCCATGTCTGATCTCTTTTTGCGGGCATCCAGGATTTGATGTCCTTCGACACTGCCCGAAGGAGGTGTCACCGGATTGAGCTAGGTAAAGCTGATGGGTAGTGAACGACCCCAGCTTTCACAGCCGCGCTGTGGGAGTAAATCTAGCTTGTGCCCCTTGCCACCCGCACTGTAGACCTGGGAGACCTTCACGTCCCTCAGGAAACTACCAAAAACTGGCCGGCTCGGGAAGAGTCGAACTTCCATCTCCCTGATTAAGAGTCAGGACTCTACCAGTTGAGTTACGAGCCGGTTTTTTTAACCCTTACCCTCGGCGATCTCTACCTGACTTGGAAGTTGATCGCGGGCGCTCTCCGGAGAAGCATCTAGTATCGCTCGGATCTTTAGAACGGTCATCCTCATCGGCTCATATCTTGATAGTCGATAAGGGATACTTTGGTTAATTTGTCTGACTAGCTCTTCCTGAAGAGCCACGAGGCGCTCCAGGTACCAAACGTAAATCACTCTGTATCGGGTGAGGCCCGGTCTGATCAAGTAACGAAAACTAAGCATCGTCATGATTGCTTGAAGTGCCTCAAACTCGCCCACCGGACCCATGTGATCACGAGATTCTTTGACGGCCGCCTCAATATCCTCTATCTCCACTTCTTTGCTCCGTATTTCAGATGGGAGGATTATATCACTTTGCAACAAGAATTTCAATATTATGGGTTATCTCCCTGGCCAAATAACTTTTATTTTGGTAAAATACACCCATCTTGCGGACGTGGCGGAACGGCAGACGCGCTAGGTTTAGGACCTAGTACCCAAAAGGTGTGGAGGTTCAACTCCTCTCGTCCGCACCATTATATTTATGAAGCTTAAATTCTTAGGAACATCCGCTGCATGGCCACTACCTAGACTTGGTTGTAATTGTGAGGTGTGTATTTCCACTGATCCTAAAGACACCAGAAGACGAGCTTCAGCTTTGGTAAATGATTTCTTTCTCATTGATAGTGGTTTTGATACTTATGATGAGCTCCGAAAACATGCTGATCCCACTCAAATAAAATATGTGTACATCACTCATGACCACCCTGATCATTACGCTGGACTGTGGGACCTGTCCCATATTTATGGTAGCAAGCCCAAGTTGATTATCCATCCCAATACTTACAAAACAATCTCCAGATGGGTGCAAAAAGGGGAGTTTAAAACTATTTTACTCGAAGAGGGGATGGAATTTATCGCTGAAGAGCTTACCATCTCCAATAGCTGGGTTCACCATACCAAAGACACCTCCTATGGAATTTTGGTTAAAGACCAAAATTCCAAGTTGTTTTACATGCCCGATTTTAAGACCTTACCAGATACAACCAAAAATAAAATTAAGGGTGTGGACCTGCTGGTTATGGACGGTGCTGAGTGGGCGATTCCCAGTAGTAGTCACCAAACCGTCTTGCAGGGAATTGAACTAGCTAAAGAGCTAGGAGTAAGACAAGCTTATTTCACTCACATTGGCCACCGCACCAAACTGCACGCTGAGTTTGAAGACTACCTGAAAACCAATGCCCCCCAAATCCATGTTCCTTATGACAGCTTAGAAATTACTTTTTAGTTTGACAGTAAAAGCAGTTTTCTGCTAGTTTAAGGTTATGAAAAAACTTTTACTTTTAATCCCACTTTTACTATTATTAACTGGTTGCTCTCATGACAAAGCCCCGACAGAGAAAGCAACAGAGCAAACTAGTACATCATCATCTGAGAAGGGAAACCAAATGACTTTAACTAGAATTGATAAAAATGAAAGTTCTACGAAGATTATGGCTACTATTGAATTGGAAAAAGGTGGCCAGATTAAGATTGCTTTATATCCGGAGATTGCTCCCAACACCGTGCAGAATTTTATTAATAAAGCCAAAAGTGGCTTTTTTAATGATCTGACTTTCCACCGCGTCGAAGACTGGGTGGTCCAAGGTGGGGATCCGGAAGGGACTGGTAGTGGGGGTGGTGAGATTGCCGCTGAATACAATACTCGCACTTTTAAAGTGGGCTCAATGGGTGTTGCTCGCGGTGGGGATCCAAATATAAACAATGATTCTCAGTTTTTTATCACCACCAAAGACTCCGCTTTTCTAGATACCAATTACACTAATTTTGGGGACGTCGTTTCGGGCATGGAAAAAGTTTTAGAGATTGCAATTGGTGATAAAATCAAATCTGTTACAGTTGAGCAGTAGCCAGAGGCAAAAGACGAGCAATGAAGAAGGTAATTGTTTTTGGAACTTTTGACCGCCTCCATCCCGGCCATGTTAATTTTTTCTCACAAGCAAAAAACCTCGGGGACTATCTAATAGTAGTGGTTGCTACTGATCAAAATGTTTTAAAAGCCAAAGGTTCTCTACCAAAACTGACTCAAGAGGAGCGACTAGCAGGTGTTGAAAGGGACCCTTTAGTGGATAAAGCGCTACTGGGGTCAGAAACCATGGATTATATTACGACTCTAAAAGTAGAGGCCCCCGAAATCTTGGCTCTTGGTTATGATCAAAAATTTGACGAGAGCACTCTCAGACAAAAGTTGGACACCACTGGTCTGGAAGATATTAAAATTGTCAGACTTAAACCCCATGAACCCCACAAATACAAATCTTCCCTTTTAAATTGACACTAGGCTGGTAAAAGAGTAAAATGCGAGCCTAATGGAAATTCTTCGCAATATTCTCAGAAGAAAACTCCGTTCTTTTCTCACCATTTTTGGTATCGCGGTGGGTATTTTTGCGGTCACAGTGATGGGAAGTATGAGCGAATATTTCAATAATTTAGTATCAAGGTCGCTCAAATACAGTGCGGCGATTGTCCGTGTCTTTCCCAAATCCGCTGCTGGTCCTGGTATTTTACCTACCACTGACGCGGACTTATTTAAAAAAATTCCGGAAGTTAAAGATGTTGCCCCCGCTCTCTTTACCTCTTTTGAAGAAGACTCAGGAGTCAATTTCTTAACTAACGATTCAATCGTGGGTTTGCCTCCAGAAAGCAGTGCCGCCATCCTAGGTGGGACGCAGCTTAAAGGTGGCCGCTTTTTGAAGAAAGAGGACACTAATCAGGTGATTTTGGGAGGGGGTTTAGCCTCCAAACTCTCAGCCAAAATCGGGGGCAAAGAAAAAATCAGAGATAAAGAATTTGAAGTAGTGGGCATCATCCAGAAAACTCAAATCGACCAGATTGATAACCTAGCTATTTTGCCTCTTTCTTATGTCCAAGAATTTTCCCGTCTTCCGGGGTTTGCCAATGCTTTGATTTTGGTACCAAAAGAGACCAAAGATACTCAAAAAATTGCCAATACTGTCAAAAAAGATTTCCCCAATATAATGCTTTGTCTCCTGAAGATGTAGTGAATGAAACCCGCCGCGGGCTTTTGATTTTTAATGTTATAATCCTGGCTGGAACTTTTCTAGCCGTGATCGTGGGAGGATTTTCCACTCTAAATACGATGATTATGTCCATCACTGAAAGAACTCGCGAGATAGGTATTAAAAAAGCCATTGGGGCCTCTCAGATCACTATTTTGAAAGAGTATTTATTTGAATCCGCTTTTATTGGTTTCCTAGGTGGACTTTTGGGTTTAGGTCTAGGGTACTTGGGAACTATTGCAATCAACCAAACGACCAAAAATCTGGCCAATGGCTTGGAAATTTTTTCTCTCACCCCAAGACTAGCGATCATTACTCTCCTCTTTGCTACCTTTTTGGGTAGTTTAGCCGGTCTTCTGCCCGCCATTAATGCCTCCCGTATGAATATAGTAAAGGCCTTAAAAGAACTATGATATTTAATCCGAAAGGATCAAAAACTTGATTTTTATCCTTTTTATCATTGCCTTTTTAGGTTTGTGGGCAGTTATTAATTTCTTACTCAAGAGTTTCCAAACCGGAGAGTGGGCTTGGCCTAAATTCAGTCTGCCCAAGATGGGGAGTGTGCAAAAATTGTCCTTACCTAAAATCTCACTACCAAACTTCTCTCTACCCAACTTTCAATGGCCCATTAGTCCTGAGGTAAAAGATAAAACCAAAACAACCAATAAAACTACCACTGGGGTGGAGATAACCCAATTAGTTAAAGAATACCCATCTGGCAGCGAGAAAATCAGAGCTGTAGATATCCCAACTTTGGATATCCGTGCTGGCGAATTTCTGGCGGTCATGGGCAGAAGTGGTAGTGGTAAATCTTCGCTTTTAAACCTCTTAGGAGGACTAGATAAACCTACTAGTGGGGTTATTTATCTGGATGGGGATGATCTGAGCACTCTAAAAAGTGGTCCTCTAAGTAAATTAAGAAACCAAAAAATTGGCTTTATTTTCCAGGAATCCAATCTGATCCCCTCGTTGACAGCCTTGGAAAATGTCGAGCTGCCCCTCAAATATGCTCGCATTCCTGGTAAAGAAAAGAAAGAAAGGGCGCTAAAGGCCTTGGAAAACGTGGGTTTGAAAAAAAGAGTAAATCATTTTCCTTCTCAGCTCTCCGGGGGAGAAGCCCAAAGAGTGACGATTGCTCGAGCTTTAGTAAATAACCCTTCTTTAGTCTTAGCCGATGAACCAACTGGGGAAGTAGACTCTCAAACCTCAGGAGAAATTATTGATCTCATGAAAGATCTAAACAAGAAATTTGGAACCACTTTTGTCATTGTGACTCATGACCCCTTAGTTGCCCACGCTACCAACCGTATCATCAGACTCCAGGATGGTAAGGTGCTCAGTGACAAAAGAATCATCAAGATTGATGGCTCAGTACCTGCGGGTCTTGACCTAGTTTAGCTTGTCATTGACGCTCGTCAATAAGTATAATTAGTTAGTGACCAAAGCTCCTCTCTCTAGCTTGTTACTTTTAATACTGGGTACTATTTTCCTATTGAACAACCTGGGTTATCTCCCTTGGAGTATGTGGACTGATGTTTTTAAATTCTGGCCAATTCTGCTCATTGTCATTGGATTAGAAACTCTCTTTACCAAAAATGGATCCCCACGGCTCCTAGTAGCGGCGATTATTTTGATTATTGTTTTACCATTTGTCTTGCAAGGTCAGAATCTGCCTTTTAACTTGAATTTCTTTCAAGGTGCGGGTGGGACTTCAACTTTAGCTTTGGAGAAAAAACTAGGCACTTTGATTGGGTCCAAAGTCAATCTCGATCTCAAAAGTGGTGATTTGAAAATAAACTCCTTAGAAAAAACCTCTACTTTACTTGTCAAAGGCAATTTGGGGTACTCCAAACTAGGTAAAACTCCCAGTGTAAATTTTGATCCAAAAGATGGCATTGCGGGTTTGGATATCACCGCGGGTGGAAGTAATCTGCCAGTAGATCTCGCTCTGAGCAATTGGGATCTAGCTTTTAGCCAAGTAGTACCCTTGCAAATAGTGGTTAAAAGCAGTAGTGGAAATGTAAATCTAGATGTCCAGAATCTGGAGATTGAAAAACTTAATCTTGATTTAGGAAAAACCAATACAGTACTAGTTTTTGGCAGACTAGGTAGCCCTAAAGTCGAGATTAGTGCTAGTGAAGGACAAGTAGTCATCACCGCGCACGGGGAGAAAGCTACTAAAATAAGCTTGCCAGAAGGTAGCCAAGTAGAAATTGCGACGAGATTCACCAAAAGTGGTGATGGGTATCTAACTGAGGACTTTGATAAAGCCAAAGATAAACTAGAAATAAATATCAATCCAGGGAATGCTAAAGTAGTAGTCAACTAAGCCCTTGACAGTTTTGATGTATTTTGATATTCTATGTTCAATGGACGCAAGATTTACCCTCAAACTCAGAATTATTAACCTCTTTAAAGGGGGTAGTAATGTTGGGGGTAGGGCTTAAGTTTTAGAAAAAACCAAGCAAACACAAACCCCCAGGAGAACGGGGGTTTTTTGATGACAAAATTTGCTCTTTAAGACACCGCATTTGAAGAGCAAAAGAAATTTTCAAAAGAGCCAGGAGAGAAAGATCATGCAAGACACACAGTCGATCGAGGCGATCATGGAGGAAGAGCTGGGTACTGTCGAAAGTGCAATCGCCCGCTTCCTGAGCCAACCGGACGCTGGCACCCAAGAAGACCTGCATCGGCAACTGACGCTCTGCCGCAATACGATCTTTGGCTACCTTGACGAGCGTCTCCTATCAAGCAGTGCTGTTCGGAGATGGTCACAAAGGCTGCGTGACCTCACCGCCCGGGTCCATGAACTCGCGCCGACAGAGCAAGTGCCTGCCTTGGCAGTCTAGCCAAGCACCTTGCGCACCAGATGTCCAGTCAGCTATTCCTCGGCCAAGGTCGAGTAAGCAAAGAAGGAGAGGCACAATGTCACAGGTCACCAGCGCAGTAAAGGTCCGAAGCATTGTCAAGGTCAAGGCGGCCGATCCCGAGTCGGTCCAGAATGCACTGAACCAACTCCAGATGAGGGGCATCCTGTTCGAAAAGCCGGTCATGGTCCTATCAACGAAGCGCCAAGACGCCAACCTGATTGCCCACGTGATCGCTGATTCCATGGAGATGCTTGGAGTTCTGATCAGCTTGATCAAAGGAATGATCGGTGTGCAGAGTGTGTCAAAGATGCCCCGCCCGGTGCCTGCCTAGGAGATCCCCGTACCAGTCTGGATGAGCCATTCGTGTTCGCTGGTATGGTTTTGAGGGTAAGAGAGACCCAAAAAGAGACAGTTGTGTGGCTCCAACTGTCTCTTCCTTTTGCTTGTAATTTATCTATAATTAAGCTATCCTGCTTCTTAAATGAAAACTTCAATTACTCAAGACCAGCTCGTCCCCATGGTCATCAAAAGAGACCCGCGGGGGGAAAGAGCTTATGACATCTACTCCAAACTTCTGGAAGACAGAATTATTTTCCTTGGCACGGCCATTGATGACCAAGTCGCCAATATTATCATTGCCGAACTATTATATTTAGAAAATGAATCCATTGAAAAAGACATTTATATGTATATAAATAGCCCTGGTGGCCATGTTCACTCTACTTTAGCCATCTACGACACCATGCGATACATCAAACCAAACGTGGCGACGGTATGTGTGGGGATGGCTGCCTCTGGTGCGGCTGTGCTACTGGCTGGCGGTGAGAAAGGAAAAAGAAGTGCCTTGCCGAATGCCCAAGTGATGATTCATCAACCCTTGTCAGAAATCAGTGGTCAGGCCACTGATATCCAAATCCATGCAGAGGAAATCATCAAAACTAAAAAGAAACTAAACAATATGCTTTCTCGTGACAGTGGACAACCTCTCACTAGAGTCGAAAAAGACACCGAGAGAGACTTTTTCATGACTTCGGAAGAAGCTAAAAAATACGGCCTAATTGACGCTATCTTGACTCAACGAAAGAAGTAAGTTTTTAAGTAAAGGTGAATGAGGGCTATACTGCAAGCCTTGGTTTATCAGTTGGACTGCTTTTTCTTTTTCCCCATTTTTAGAGTACATTATCACCAAGTTTCGATAGGCATCCAGAAATCTGGGGTTGTTGGCAATCGCGGCCTTAAAATGCTCTTCGGCCTTCTGAAGGTCACCTAAATTGTAATAATAAGCTCCCACATTGTTTTGGGCTCTCGGACTTTCAGGAGTAGTAGCCACTGTCGCCAGCATTAGAGTGTCAGTGTCTTTCCAGTCAGTATTTCTATAAATTGTTCTGATTCCCAAACCCAGAACTAGCAGCCCCACCAACAAAAAACCAACGACTTTAGTTTCCTTAATACTTATTAGTTTATCGAGGAAGTATGAGCCCACAACCAAAATTCCGATCGTTCCTAGGTAGACATATCTCTCCGCCACAATCTGGGAAATCTTAAAAGGAGTGAGAGTGATCAGTAAACTAATAACAAAAAAGGTCAGCCAAAAGAAAAGTTTCCTGTTTAGTCTAAAACTCACCCACATACCAACTAACAGAAGAACTAATCCCAGCCATTTTTCTGCAATTCTCAGGCCATTTAGTTTCAAGTCTGAGTGGTAAAAAGTTAGCTCTAGTGGATAGAAAATCAATTCTAAATAACTGGTGATCGCAAAAGGTATTTGAATAAATGGGTTAAAGGTGCCGCCAGAAGAAAAAGTCATCTCCGCTAGATTGGTACTCCTTCCCCCAATTTGAAAAAGGTAAGCGAGCCCCCAAAAGATGCTAAGGCTGAAATAAGGAAGTAGTCTTCGCCAATTAACCCGCACATCCCCCATAGCCCATTCGTAAACTAGAAAGACTAAAGACAAGGTTAAGACTCTATTTGAAGATAACAAACCTACCAGAAAAGTCCCCAGTGATAACCAGTAATAGCGCTGCAATTTATTTCTCCTAAACAAAATGTATAGTAAAAAGGAGAGCAAAAAGAAAAAAGTGTATTGAGAATAAGGCCCACCTGATATCCAAGTCACGCTCTCAGTCAAAAGCGGGTGAACCGCAAAAAGCGCGGCAGTGATCATCCCGACTCTTGGTTTAATAAGTAGAGAAACAATGGTAAAGACTAAAAAAGTATTCCCCAGGTGGAAAAAGATGTTTAGCAGCCTAAAGATAGGGGGATTAACTCCATCTATTTGGTAAAGAAGAGCATAAAAAATGGATCTAATAATTGAGAGGGGGTCGGCAAAAATATACTGCAGTTGGGCTAGATTGGCTCCTTCTTCCAGCAGCCCTTTGTCATCAGAGACTAAAGAATTTCCCAGACTATTTAGGTAAACAGAAAAAACCAGCACAGTTAAAACCGGGAAGACCCAGAGGTATTTTTTAATTTTAAGGTCGGCGATTTCTTCTTGGTGGCTTTTTTTAAACTTCCAGTTTCTGGGATTTAATACTGAGAGTAAAGTTTGTTCTTCTGAGGAAGTAGCCATTGTATAGTGAATTGTATGGTGGGCACTAGAGGATTTGAACCTCTGACTTCTACAATGTCAATGTAGCGCTCTACCACTGAGCTAAGTGCCCTAAAGTTTGGCTATCTTACCATTTTAACATTATAAATTCAATTTCTCCTTCCTTGACACCCTGACCCTTTTTTCCCATACTTAACCCATGGCTATCCAAGACACAGATAAAGGTTTTGCTAAAGTCTCCATGAGCCGACGCTCCTTAGTGGCTAATAATTTCTTTGGTGGTTTAGCCTGGGGTTTTGGCTCAGCCTTAGGGGCAACGGTCGTCTTTGCGCTAGTTATTTGGGTCCTAGGTATCTTAGGGGCCGTTCCTTTTATTGGGGATGTAGTCAACAACATCCTTGATCAAATCGACCCATCCCGACTAACCGAGTAATCTCCTTGCAACTAATTGACCTCTAGAGTAAAATCTACCCATGTCAGAAAACACCAACGAGCTGGATCATAAAGCTCTCGGGATACAACTAGAACTCTTTTTTACTCATGAGCTCGCCCCTGGTGCTCCCTTTTGGCTGCCAAGGGGGATGGTTATTTTTAAAGAACTCGAGAAATACATTCGCGAACTTACTCTCGAGGCGGGCTATCAAGAAACTTCTACCCCCATTATGGTCAAAAGTGATTTGTTTAAACAATCTGGCCATTGGGAAAAATTTGGTGCCCACAATATGTACAACTTGGAGTTAAGCGACGAAGAAGATGGTTCCAAACCATCAACTTACTCCCTAAAACCCATGAATTGTCCAGAATCTACGGTTTTGTACCGTTTTCGTAACCGTAGCTACCGCGAGCTGCCGCTAAGGTTTTCTGAAATCGGCAGACTGCACCGCCGCGAAAAATCCGGTGAGGTAAATGGTTTGCTAAGAGTTAGGCAGCTCACTATGGATGATGCTCATATCTACGCGACTGAGGATCAAATTTTAGGTGAGATCACCAGTATCTTGGAGATGATGATTGAGTTTTATGATAAGTTTGGTTTCAGCTACGAGTTTAAGCTCGCTACTAGGCCGGAATTATTTGCTGGAACGCAGGAGAATTGGACTAAAGCGGAAAAAGATCTCGAGGAGGCTTTAAAAGCCAAAAAACTCAAATACACTATTAAAGATAAAGACGGTGCATTTTATGGCCCGAAGATTGATGTTCATATCAAAGACTCTTTGGGTCGAGAATGGCAACTAGCCACGGTGCAGCTAGATTTTCACCAACCAGAAGCTTTTGATTTAAAATATGCTAGTCAAGATGGTAGTGAAAGTCGGCCAGTTATGATCCACCGGGCGATTTTTGGCTCTTTTGAAAGATTTATAGGTATTCTGACTGAACATTACGCCGGAGCTTTTCCTACCTGGCTAGCGCCTGTTCAAGCTCAAATTATTCCAATTACTGACAAAGTCTTAAGTTACGCCCAAGAGGTGGCCAAACAGCTCTCAGAAGAAGGTATTCGAGTCGAAGTTGACTCCAAAAACGACACCTTGTCCTCTAAAATCAGAGCATCAGAAATCCAAAAGATTCCTTATCTCTTGGTGGTTGGGGAACGAGAACAAGAAGGTAAAACTGTCGCCGTCCGTGCCCACTCATCCAAAGAGCAGCAAGTTTTAAAAATCACTGAATTTCAATCCAAAATAAGTGCAGAAATCCAAGAAAAGAAATGACCCAAGAGCAGATTAAAGAGGCGGTAAAGAGATTTAAAGAAGGCCAAGTCATCATTTTTCCTACTGAAACAGTGATGGGAATTGGCTGCGCGATCACTAGTGCTGAAGGTATTAGACGAGTTTATGCTCTCAAAGGCCGTCCCCAAAACCAACCGACTCACGTTTTGGTCAGTAATGTCGTTATGGCCGGTAAACTAGGTTACATCAACAATCCTAAAGCTTTGGACCTAATCCATAATTTTTGGCCCGGACCACTTACTTTAGTAGTAGGCGCGCATGCTAAATGGGCACCTAGAGAGATCTTAAATGAAGATAGAAATATCGGCATACGTATGCCGGCTCACAAAGATTTACTAGAGATTATTGAGCAGCTGGGGGTGGGAGTTTTGGGTCCTTCGGCTAACTTGGCGGGGGAGGAACCACCCATAAAGGTGAGCCAGATTGACAAAACGCTAAAAGGTAGGGTAGACTACGTAATCGAACAAAATGCCCTTGGAAGTATGCCCTCGACAATTGTGGAGGTTTCCAGGTATAATTGGAGAATCCTGCGCAGTGGACCGATCTCAGAAACTGCTATCAGAAAAGCTTTGGAGGAGTAGAAGTTACGAATAAATTTCACCGGTTAAATTATCAAATCAGAGCCCCGCAACTGCGGGTGATTGATAATGAAGGCAAACAGCTAGGTGTTTTGAGTTTGGAAGAGGCCTTAGCGAGAGCCAAAGAAGCAGGGGTGGATTTGGTAGAAGTTGCTTCAAATGCAAATCCTCCGGTCGCCAAACTGATTGATTTTAAAAAGTTTAAATACGAGGAGAACAAAAAACTCCGCCTCTCTCGTCGTAACAACCATGAAAGCTCGACCAAAGAAGTTTGGCTCGGGCCACTCATGAGTGATCATGACTTGGACAACCGAGTGCGCCGCGCCAAAGAGTTTTTACTGAGCGGTGATCGAGTAAAATTTACGGTCAAATTCTCAGGCCGGGAGATGGCTCATCCAGAGTTCGGTCACCGAGTGATAGAAAAAACTAAAGAAAGACTCCAAGGTATTGCTGTCCAAGATGGAGTGCCTAGATTTTTAGGCAGAAACCTAGCAGTTGGCTTTTTACCCGACAAATCCCACAGTAGTCAGGAAAAACCACCTGAGGTTAAAGCAAATAGCGAAAGTATAAATGAAACAAAAGACGAAAAAAGCAGCTGACAAAAGATTTAAGGTCACTAAAAATGGAAAGATCATGCAAGGGCATGGTCTAACTTCTCATTTGCAGAGCCACAAAAGTAAATCCCGTCGCCGCCGCCAGGATGAGCCCAGGCAGGTAGACTCAACCAATTTAAAAAAACTGGAGATCATGCTCCCTTACGGTAATTAACAATGCGAGTCAAAAAAGGCGAAACTAAAAGAAGTCGACATAAAAAGATATTAGCTAGTGCCAAGGGTTACCGAGGCGCTCGTTCTAGGCTGGTCAGGACCGCCAAAGAGGCAGTTCTTCACGCTGGTCAATATGCCTTTAATGGCCGTAGACAGCGAAAAAGAGATAACCGCGCTCTTTGGATTACCCAGATCAGCAATGTTCTAGGGGAAACAATTTCTTACTCTCAGCTTATTCATAAGCTAAAGAGCAAAGAGATTCAGCTTGACCGTAAGATGCTCTCTAAGCTGGCGCAAGACGACAGCGAGACCTTTAACAAAATCATCGAATCTGTCAAAAACTGAAGTCCATTAGGAGCAGGAAAGGCTATGCCTTTCCTGGGACGCAGGCTCATAATCTCATAGTAAATAAGATTATGAACCTATAGTATTTGACTTTCTTGACAGCTTCTGGTATACTATATAAGTAATCAAGTTTCACTGTTTGAAACTTTCTGCTACGACTCCTGTATGGGAGGCACATGTAGGGCAGGCGTGTGCTTCCCATTTAGGAGTCGTTTTTAGTTCTCAAACTTTCAAAGAAGCTTTCCCTATAAGTAAAAAATCAAAAAAGAAAAGACCGCAGACCAGAAAGCTTTTTAAGCATCTAGTACTGCGGTCAATTTGGGTGGGTACAGGCAGGGATCCCTCAGGCCCAGCTTTGCGCAAGACGAGGTTCCACTAGGACCGGGCATGGAGGACAGCTGAGATGCCACATTCCATACATGGTCACCTGATCTTACAAACCCTTACCTACGCCACCCAACGTCAGCTAGATTCGTGGTGGACCCTAAACCTACTGACGGCGCTAAATCCCAGGGGAGGGAAGAAGCAACCTCTATGACCTTAACCCCGACATCATAGAATTGAGAGTGATATACTACACTATGGGATCTATGTCAAGGGAGGACTTGAAGCTTGCCTACCAGCAGATAAGCTTTTAACTTTTACCTAAATCTGGTATCCTATCACCAGGATGAGAAAAGACGACATTGAGGCGCTTTTACAGGCAGCCAAAAAGGATTTCGACACTGCTGTCAACCCAGAAGACATTGAAAAGCTAAAAATAAAATACCTTGGCAGAAAACAAGGTCTTATTAACAAGCTCACTGAAGAGTTGCCAAAGTTGAGCCTTGAAGACAAACGTACCTTTGGCCCGCTGATTAACAATCTCAAGAAAACCATTGAGGACTTATTAACTAGCCAAAAACCCACTAATCATTCTACCAACCAACCAACTTTTGATCTCTCCCAACCAGCCAAAAGGCCACTTGTAGGACATTTACATCCCACTACTCAAGTTATAAGTGAAATTAAAGATATTTTTCGCTACCTTGGTTTTTCCTTTGTCGATGGGCCAGAGGCCGAACTTGATCTTTATAATTTCCAAAAACTCAGGCTTCATCCCGATCACCCTGCCCGAGATACCCAACAAACTTATTATTTAACAGACAACCAAAAAGTCCTCCTACGCACTCATACCTCCAATATGCAAGTGCGCTATATGGAGAAACATGCCCCACCATTGCGCATTCTCTCTCCTGGTAGGGTCTACCGCCGGGATCAGATCGACGCTACCCATCTGCCGGCTTTTTACCAACTGGAGGGTTTACTAGTCGACAAGGATACCAAAATGACTGATTTAATTGGTGTTTTAGATTTTTTTGCCAAAAGAATGTTTGGCTCCGGAAGTAAAATCCGCATTTATGGTCATAATTTTCCTTACACTGAACCTTCAATTGAGCTTGAAGTCTACTACCCCAAACTTAAAAAATGGGTAGAAATGTTGGGCGCAGGCATGGTGCATCCTGAGGTATTGTCCAATGCTGGCATAGATTCTAAAACTTACCGCGGGTGGGCTTTTGGTATGGGTCCAGAGCGAATTGCCATGCTAAAATACGGTATTGAGGACATACGGCATTTTTATAGTGGGGACTTGCGTTTCTTAAACCAATTTTAACTCATGAGACTCCCACTTTCCTGGATAAAAGATTTTGTCGATATCGAAATTGAGCCGGAAAAACTGGCCGAAATGCTTACTTTGTCGGGAACTAAGGTAGACCAAATTTCCCAAGTTGGTGAGGATACTACTTTTGAATTTGAGATCACCCCCAACCGTGCCGATTGTTTCTCAGTTTATGGAATAGCCAGAGAGATTGCGGCTTTAACTGATCAAGATTTAAAACCTTTAGATACCCAGCTCCACTACGTCGAAGGTGAACCTTCAACTAACCTCAAACTCCATATCAAACAAAAAGATTTAGTTCTCAGCTATGCTCTTGGGGTCTTTGAAAATGTCACAGTCACCAAAAGTTCTGATAAGATTGCCGACCGTTTGAGTAAAGCGGGTATGAGACCTATTGACTCGGTGGTGGATGTGACCAATTATGTCATGCTCGAAACTGGCCAACCCAACCACGCATTTGATTATGACAAAGTTAAAGACCACCGCATGGTCTTAAGGGGGAGTTTAAAAGGAGAAAGTGTGACTACCTTAGACAATGTCAAAAGAAGTCTCCCTGAAGGGAGTGTTATCATCGAAGATTCCGAAAAGCTGATTGATCTAGCCGGTCTGATGGGTGGACAAAACACCCAGATTGACAAAAATACTACCAAAGTAGCTCTTTTGGTGCCTATTTACCACCCCATCAAGATAAGACGCACCTCGCTCTCAACCAGCTTGCGTACTGAGGCTTCATCTAGATTTGAGAAAAGCCTCGACCCCCTAATGGTCAAGGATGCGTTTTATAGAATTGCTAAACTTTTATTCGAAAGTAGCGGAGCTCGCCTTAGCAGTGAGGTTACAATTTTCCACCAAGACCCAGTGCAGCTTAAAACTATCGAGGTGACTTTGACAAAGATCGAGGACTATTTAGGAATCACCATTTTGGGTGAAAATTTGGTAAATTATTTGACCAACTTAGGCTTTTTAGTCAAACACCTCCCCCAGGAAGGTATAGATAAGTTCAGCGTCACCGTGCCGTCATGGAGAACAGATGTGACAAGTGAGGTTGACGTCATCGAGGAAGTGGCGAGACTTTATGGTTATGATAATTTCCCTAAAACTCTCCCCTCAGGAGATTTACCTACCCACCCAGACAATTTTGACCCGGATTGGGAAAGAGTTGTCAAAGAAACACTCGCTGGTCTTGGGCTTACGGAAGTTCAAGGTTACACCTTGCTTTCCGAAAATTTGATTCGTAAATCAGGCCATGACCCTGACAAGATAGTAAAGATTCTCAACCCTAACTCCGAAGATTTTGTTTATTTAAGGCCTTCACTTCTACCCACACTGCTGCAAGCCTTAAGTTTGAATTTAAAGAATTATCCTCAAGTTAACCTCTTTGAAGTAGGTAAGATCTTTGGGAAAAGTACCCACGACCTACCCAATCAGGATAGGCAATTAGCTTTGGTTAGTAATCATGATTTTTCTACCCTAAAAGGGTATGTTCTAGCTTTGGCTCAAAAATTGGGTGTCGAATTAAATTTCCACCCGCTACAGAGTCCTAGTTTTAAATCAGGAGGAAGTGTTTATTTAGGAAAAGAAATCATCGGGGAAATTGGGTCTTTAAAGGGGGAGCTTTTAACTAGTTTTGATATTCCCAATCAAGCTACTTTTGCCAAGCTCAACCTGGAGAAAATCATTAAATATTCTTCTTTAGAAGCCAAATATACTCCGCTGCCTAAATTCCCAGAAGTTAAAGAAGATTTAGCCATAATTGTAGATCAACAAATCACTACTGAAAATATCCTCAATCTGATTCAAAAAACTGGTAAACCCCTGCTGCAGAAAATTGAACCCTTTGACTACTATACTGGCTCAAAAATAGGGGAAGGTAAAAAATCAATTGCTTTCTCACTAGTGTATGGGACGGGTAAAACTCTTACCAATGAAGAGGTTGCCAAAGTCAGGTCCAAAATCACCAAAGCTTTAGAGAAAGAGCTTGCAGCAGAGATCCGTTAATATCTTGTTTAACAACTGGTTTATTGTTAAATTAATACCATGCTTACGAAAAAAGATCTCCAAGACATAGGCAAATTATTTGAGGGTTTATTCGAACAGAAGT
>CAYGGA010000002.1:47480-73394 GCA_964349395.1 uncultured Gammaproteobacteria bacterium
TTGAGGAGAAATTCGAACAGAAGTTTGAGGAGAAATTCGAACAGAAGTTTGAGGAGAAATTCGAACAGAAGTTTGAGGAAAAGTTCAAGCCTATTAGGAAAGATTTAAAGAAAATCCAAAAAGATCAGAAAGCAATTATTTCCCTATTTGACAAAGAATATATTGATTTAGAAAAAAGAGTCACTCGTGTCGAAGACCATCTCAAACTTCCTAAAGCAAATTAAACAAAAAGAAACGGACCAAGATGAATTGGTCCGTGTTGAAACAGCTTACGCTTAGAACTGCCAGGGGTAAATTCGTTTCCCACCTGCATCTCTGTCCACTACCAAACCAGCAAAACCTATTTGATGGAAGACTCGATCCATGCTGGGCATTTGTGTGATTTCCTCTTCCCAAGTCGCCTCCATCTCATTAACAGGATGGACATGGAAATCATACATCAGGTCGCCCTTCCGCCCACGCCTTGGCCCACGATAAGGACGCGCCCAATCTTTGTTACGGAGCAACATCTCACGGAGAAAGGCAAAGGTCTCTTCAGCTCGGCTATCGTAAGCAACTGCTTGCCCAACTCCACCATAGCTCTGAGTCCAGCAGGGCAGCTCCTTGTAGTAGACCACCGTGAATCCAGGAGCGCGAAAGAACCCACGGTATTGATCCACAAGCCGCCAGGGGCCACGCTCATAGACCAAGGTCTTAAACTCCGGTAGGTATCCAGATATCTCGTTCCCATCTCCCGCCCAGGTGTGTTGGTTAGACTCGACTATAAAACGTCCGAGCTCCTCAAGGTATAGCTGCGCCATGCTCTCTTCATCCAAGTCTTTACCCTCGAAAAAGATGGGGGAATTTTAACACATTATGGGATAAATTGGAAGGTTAGCCGCCTAGGGCCGGGTTGAGGTTGACGAGGATTTCTTTGACTGATTGGATTCCAGTTTGATTGGTAGCGCGAATACGCAGTACATGCGGACCAGCCGGCACGGAATGATCAACCCGCACTGTCGCACTGAAAGGCTCGGAAGTATCTGAAGCTTGGACTACATCATCAAAGAAGAAATCTGCTTGAGTGACGGGACTGCCAGAAGAAATAGTCACCTCCACAGTGAAAGTATAGCCCACCTGCTGCTCATGAGACGGGGTGGTAATTACCACGTTTGGAGCCCCCACTCCGCCTGGGCCCAAGATAGATGCACAGTCACCACTGCACTGTTGTTTGACAAACGGATCATACAGCACGAGCGCGGTTCTATCTTCTACCTGCCCAGTTGATTCACATCCTGGATCTGCTGGTTGACCATTGAGTTTGCAGATCCGAACGGTTTTTCGCATATCATCTTGCTTGGTGGGAACTTGGTTTTTAGCAAAATATTCTAGCCTTGTTTCCGTTCCCGTAAATGGACCTGGGAGCAAACCCGAGACTTTATCCACGGCCATCTGCACGATCCCGTCTGGTTTTTTGAAAGGTTCATCTTTTTTATCCTTTAGAAATTCGACCATGAGAGCATGCCAGATAGGAGCAGCCCCAGTCAGACCAGATGACAATCTGGGGTCCATCGGGCTGCCATCATTGTTACCCACCCAGACTCCGACGGTAATCGAAGGGGTATACCCCATGGTCCAGTTATCTTTTTTATCATCTGTGGTACCAGTTTTATTGGCGACGGTCTTACCACGGACATGGACGACATTTTCTACGGCAAAGCTTCCAAAGGCAGCTAGTTTGGCATTTTTGTCTGACAAAATATCCGAGATTAGGAAAGCATGTTCAGGGCTTAAGACTTGGCGACCCTCGTTGGGTTTGAACTCATCAATAACTTTGCCTTTGCTGTCAGTAATCTTTAGGATGACGACAGGGTCCACTCGTCTGCCCCCATTGGCAAAGACAGAGTAAGCATTGGTGAGTTCAATCAACTTCACCTCACCACCTCCTAAAGTCAGGGAGAGCCCGTATCTTTCTGGTTCATCAAAAGTAGTGATCCCCATATCTTTTGCAGTTGAAATCATTTTATCCACCCCATTCAAACTGAGCATTTTTACGGCCGGAATATTATAAGAATTACCTAGAGCGTAACGGATTTGCTGCGGACCATGCTCCCGTAAATCATAGTTTAAAGGGGTATAATCTGGCCCGCCCCCACCTGGAAAAGTCGTCTTTACATCCAAAAACATAGTGGCGGGGGTATAGCCATTCTTAAAACCAGTGACGTAGTTTATGGGCTTGATGCTACTACCAGGCTGTCTTTCCCGGGTAGTTACATTGACATTGCCATCATAATCTTTGGCAAAATAGTCTTTCGATCCGACCATGACTAAAATCTCACCAGTTTTAGGATCTTGGGCCACCGCCGCGCCATTGCCCACTTTTAGGTTCTTAGCTTTGTCTACTTGGTCAGTGACTATTTTTTGCGCTGCTTCTTGCATCTTGAGGTCCAAACTCGTGGTCACCCGCAAACCACCTGTCAATACTTTTTGTTCACCAAATTTTTCTTCCAGGAGGGATTTCACATATAAAGAAAAATGAGGAGCCTTAATTCCTTGCCCCTGTTCGGCAAATTTGATATTGGCGACTTCTTCTTTGGTTTTTTTCTCCTCTTCGGAGTTTATAAATCCTTCTTCGCGCATGCGTCTCAAAACATCATTGGTACGGTCAATATAAGACTTGGGATTGGCCCCAAACGGGGAGTATCTAGAGGGGCTTTGCGGTAGCCCAGACAGAATAGCACTCTCCGCTAGGTTCAGATCTTTGGCATGTTTATTGAAATAAAGATTGGCCGCCGCCTCCACCCCCCAGGCAGTGCCACCATACGGAATCTCATTTAAGTAAATCTGCAGAATCTCATCTTTAGAGTATTTGTTCTCGATTTCAATTGATAAAATAAATTCTTTGACTTTTCGAGTAATCGTCTGCTCATTTGATAGTAAAGCATTTTTAACTAATTGCTGGGTAAGGGTGGAACCACTCACCAGTTTACGTTGAAAAATAATATCTGGAATACTTCGCAAAATCCCAATCGGATCAAAACCACGGTGTTTGTAAAAATTCTTATCCTCAATCGCGATCGTGGCTTTTTTCATCGTGTCGGGGACGTCTTCTAGCTGCACTAAAGTGCGATTTTCATTACCATAAATATCATAAAGAAGCTCACCATTTCTGTCATAGATTTTGGTAGACTGGTCAACACTGCGATTGGTGAGTTTATCCGGAGAGGGAAGAGTAGTGGCAAAGATTCCAAAGGCTACAAAACCAAGTAAAATAAAGGCAATAAAAATGATAAAACCACCCGTAACAAGAGCACCGAGCAGTCTTAGTTTTTTACGACGCCAAGACCGGCGGGAAAAATTGGTGGAACGTTGTCTTGAAGATGAAACACCTTTGTAGGAAGAATAACTCATATGGACTTTACCATTCGTATTTTACCAGAAATTTGTTATGATGGGAAGTATGACACCCGAAGAGATACTTACTCGCTGTGTCAGCGAGGTGATCGATAAAAACAGTCTTGAAAAAAAGCTCAACTCTGGAAAAAAGCTGGTAGTTAAACTCGGTATTGATCCCACCTCACCAGATCTGCATCTAGGCCACAGCGTGGTTTTAAGAAAGCTGTCAGCGTTCCAACAATTAGGTCATCACGTAGTTTTAGTAATTGGCGACTTTACCGCCCTTGTTGGAGACCCATCTGGTCGTAATACCCAAAGACCACCACTGACTGAAGCTGAGATTGAAAAAAACTTAGCTGATTTTAAAGCTCAGGCTGGAAAGATTTTGGATCTAAATAAACTCACTATTCGAAAAAATAGTGAGTGGCTTAAAGATCTTGGCCTAACCGGGCTGTTCAAACTAGCCAGCAGTGCTACTGTCAACCAACTTTTAGAGAGAAAGGATTTCCAAGACCGTCTGAAAGAAAATAACTCCCTGACTGTTTTAGAAATCCTTTACCCATTACTTCAAGCTTACGACTCGGTGGCCCTTAAAGCTGATATTGAGCTCGGGGGCACTGATCAAAAGTTTAACCTCCTCATGGGACGACAAATCCAAAAAAGGTATGGGCAGAGTGAACAAGATATTTTAACTACTCCTTTACTAGTGGGACTAGATGGCAAAGATAAAATGAGTAAGTCTCTAGGGAATTATATTGGTCTCACTGAAGATGCGCCCTCGATGTTTGGCAAAGTCATGAGTCTGCCTGACTTTTTATTAGAAAGCTACTTTGATCTGACTACTAATGTGAGTAGTAGTGATGCTAACCAAATTCTTGAGGTTGGCCCCTACGAGGCCAAAAAAAGACTTGCTAGCGAGATTGTTACTCTCTATCATGATTCAGAAGAAGCCAAACAGGCGAGAGGGGAATTTGACCGGGTTTTTAGCAGTAAAGAAAATCCTAGCAATATCGTCGAAATAAAAGTAGACTCCCAACCTCAAAGTTATGTTTCTTTAACCTCGATTGCCTTCAATATTAGCAGATCAGAAGCTAAGAGGTTAATTGAGCAAAAGGCATTGGAAATAGACGGGGTTACTATTTTGGATCCAGAAGAGGAAGTAACTCCTAAAAACGACCAGGTTTTAAAACTGGGGAAACATCGTTTTGTGAGAATTGCGATATGAGTAAAAAAACCCAACGTATTATTTGGATTATAATTTCGATTGTAACTATTATTTCTCTCATCGTCTTTCCAATTGTGGCTCTAGTTGAACAGTCCAAACAAGCTGCCCCCACAACAAATTCGAAATGAGGCGGGTCCTGCCACAGGTTGTCCCTCCCGCCGTCCGTCCTCGCTAATCGCTTGCGGGCGCGGCGGCGGGAGCCCTTCCTCCTGTGTCACCCGTTAATTAAAAATATGAACATCGATACTTCAGTATCACAGCTGCGTTTTATTGGCCCGATTTACGCGAAGAGACTGGCCAATTTAGGTATTTTTACGATCAAAGATTTGCTTTATCATTTTCCTTTTCGGTACGAAGACTTAACTCAAATTACCAAAATTTCCGACACCAAATTTGACCAAATTGCTACTATTCAAGGTACTATCTGGCAGATCAAAAATATTCGCACCCGCAGTGGTAAGTTTCTCACTAGTGCGGTGATCAATGATGGCACTGGGTCAATCGATGCTGTCTGGTTTAATCAACCTTTTCTCACGAAAACTCTTAAAACTAGTCAATTGGTGAATTTCTCTGGGAAGGTTGGTAAGTTTGGCAGCAAGCCATCTTTGGTAAGCCCTGAGTACGAGATCATCAGAGGCAATAGCACTCTGCATACTGCCAGATTGGTCCCTATTTACCCTGAGACCTACGGAGTTTCTAGTAAATGGCTCAGGAGCCGTATCAGCCCCCTTTTAGCTGAGTTTGCAGACCAAGTAGTCGAGATCATTCCTCAATCAATAATGAAAGCAGAAGATCTTCTGCCAGTTTCAGAAAGTTTAAGAAAGATTCATTTTCCAAATGATACAACCGAGATCGAAAAAAGCCGCCACCGCTTTAGTTTTGAAGAGCTATTTATGATCAGACTCAGAAGTGAGATCAAAAAAAGAGACTGGAAAAAAACTAAATCAGAAGCGATTTTTAAGATTGATCAGGAAAAAATCGACCAGTTTATTTTTTCTTTACCCTTTAAACTGACTGGGGCCCAAAAAAGAGTAGTGAAGGAAATTCTAGACGATCTTCAAGGTGTTTCGCCGATGAATAGGTTGTTAGAAGGAGACGTAGGGAGTGGTAAAACCGTCGTCGGTGCTGTGTGTATCTATGCTGCCTATTTAAATAAGTACAAAAGTGCCCTTATGGCCCCCACCGAACTACTAGCTAGCCAGCATTTTGCGACTTTAGATAATCTTTTGACTCCCTTAGGACTAAAGGTAGTTTTGCAGACGGGCAGCAAAAAAATGGTTAAAAAAGACACGGAGTTTGATTTGATTATTGGAACTCATGCTATCTTGTCAGACAAACTAGGGCTGAAAGACTTAGGTCTGATTATTATTGACGAACAGCACCGTTTTGGGGTGGAGCAGAGAGCCATTCTGAGATCACGTGGTAAACCAGCCCATTTCCTGACCATGACTGCTACGCCAATTCCCCGGACCATGGCCTTGACTTTATTTGGAGATTTGGATCTGTCGGTACTTGATGAAATGCCCGCTTCCCGCAAGGTCATCAAAACTTACCTGGTGAACCCAGAAAAAAGAGAGGCTTCTTACCGGTTTGTTCGGGAACACCTGCAAGCGGGTGAAGGAGCCTTTATCATTGCTCCATTTATTGAGCCATCAGAAAACATGACTACTGTCAAGGCAGTCACCACTGAATATAAACGTCTCAGTGAAGAAGTTTTTCCTGACTTTTCATTAGGATTATTGCATGGCAAACTCAAAAGTAAGGAGAAAGACCTTGTTTTAGATAAGTTCAGAGCTGGCACCCATCAACTACTGGTAGCTACGCCGGTGGTCGAAGTGGGCATTGACATCCCTCAAGCTAGTATCATGATCATTGAGGGTGCGGAAAGATTTGGTCTGGCCCAGATCCACCAACTTCGTGGCCGCGTCGGCAGATCAGATCTGCAATCTTTTTGTCTACTCTTTACTGACAATCCTAATCCCCAGGTCTTAAGAAGACTAAAGTTGATGGAAAAGACTCATCTGGGTACAGAAGTCGCGGAAGTCGACCTGCAAACTCGCGGTCCCGGGGATATGTACGGCCTGGCCCAAAGCGGGGTCCCCACTCTAAAAGTAGCTAACCTAAGTGATATTAGCACGATTGAGTCTACCTATAAGGCGGTGAACAAGCTTTTGGACCAAGATCCCAAACTAGAAGCTCAACCTCAACTAAAATCACAGTTGGAGATTCTGAACAAAAAAATCGCCCCCGACTAAGATGGTATTAAGAATTATGAATTAGGAATCAAGAAGTTTTTTAATACTTAATTCTTGCTTCTTGCTTCTTGCTTCTGTATAATCCGTAGTGTTATGGCACCATTACCAAAGAAAAGGCATTCTCGAGAGAGAAAAGGAAAAAGACGAGCTTCCATCTCGCTCCCTCAACTCAGTCTTGTAGCATGCTCCAATTGTAAAAGCTTAAAACTCCCGCACATCGTTTGCCCCAGCTGCGGTTTTTACCGCGGCAAAAACGAGCTAGCAAGCAAGCAGGACGTTAAAGTTACTAAAGTTTCAACTTAAGGAAGTATGAAAAATACTGCTGACCCACGTCATGAAGCTCGTTGTTTAGCCCTCAAGGCCCTTTTTGAATGGAGTTTTAATTCCATTGATCCAGTCGAGCTAGTCAACCGCGATGCCACTTATTATGCTGGTATGGTAACTGGGAATGAGGAAGAGGCGACCCTTGAAGTGGATAAAGATTTGAGTTTGTTGCTGGTTAAAGGGGTAATTGATCATCTTGAGGAAATTGATAAGATAATTGCTACTGCCGCTCCAGAATGGCCGGTGGAACAGATCGCCAAGATCGATCTAGAAGTCTTACGAATTTCCATCTTTGAACTTTATTTTGCCCGAAATGTTCCTCCTAAAGTGGCTATTGATGAAGGAGTCGAGTTAGGTAAAGAGTACGGGGGAGAGAATTCAGGAAAATTTATTAACGGAGTTTTAGGAACAGTGGTTAAAACTTTAATGCCCGAATTGGAAGAGAAAGAGAAGTAATTTAGAAGCTAAGGCCAAAAAGTGGAGACCCGTATGAATGAAAAACTAAGAAAAATTATCGCCGAACAGTTGGGAGTGGAAGAGGGCAGTGTGAACGAAACCTCTCATTTTCAAGACGATCTGAATGCTGACCCACTTAGCATGGCAGATTTGGTAGTTACTATTGAGGACCAATTTAATGTTAAAATCCCTCAGGAAGAGCTTCGTAGATTTGCCACAGTTGGGGACATTGCCAATTTTCTTACTGATAATATGACGGAGGTATAAACTAAGTTAAAAGTTTTAGGTTAAAAGTTAAAAGTTTACATATAATAACTTTGAACTTTGCACTTTGAACTTCAAACTAACTAGATGGACCTAAGTGAACTAGAAAAAAAACTCAAGATTCCTTTTAATAATGCTGACTTGTTTAGAAATGCTTTTGTGCATCGTTCTTTTTTAAACGAACACCCGGAAGAAAAACTTCCCAATAACGAGCGGCTTGAATTTTTGGGCGACAGTGTTCTGTCTTTTGTCGTCTCTCAATATTTGTATGAAAATTTTCCTGGCCACCCCGAAGGGGATCTGACCAATTTTCGCGCCTCTTTAGTCAACGCCCGTGCACTCTCCGTAATTGCTAAAGGACTAGATTTAGGTAGTTATTTACTTTTGAGTAGAGGGGAAGAGGCAAGTGGTGGGAGAGACCGCCAGTATTTGCTGGCTAACACCTTTGAGGCTCTTTTGGGGGCAATCTATTTAGATAAAGGGGTGGAGGTTGCCCAGAAATTTGTTCTAGAACAAGTTATTCCCTACCTACCGCAAATTATTGAAAGCAAGCTCTATAAGGACTTCAAATCTCTTCTCCAGGAACAGTCTCAGGAAAAAACCGGCACCACTCCTACTTATAAGGTCTTAAAGGAAGTTGGGCCTGATCATTCTAAAACTTTCACCATGGGAGTTTTTCTGCAGGACAAACTCTTAGCAGAAGGACTTGGTCAGAGCAAGCAACAAGCTGAGCAGGAAGCGGCCAAAAAAGCATTAGAAACATGGGAGAGTTGAAATAATCAGGTAAATATTCGCCTTGCTCATTTTTTACAACTTGTAAAAAAGGTTGAAAAAGTAGTAAGAATAGGGTAGAATCAACCACTGTTATGGTAAAAATTCGTTTAACCCGTACTGGCACAAAGAACAGTCCTAAATACCGCATTATCGCGGTGGACTCTCGTGTCAAAAGAGATGGTAAATTTCTTGAGATTCTGGGAGATTATGATCCCACTGTGGCTGAGTATAAAGTCAACTTAAAAAAGGATCGTATTGAATACTGGACCTCCCAGGGTGCCCAGCTCACTGACAGCGTTAAAAGACTTATTGAGAGGTGAGCCAATGAAAGACTTACTGGAGTGGGTAGTAACCAAACTCGTTGATCACCCTGAAGATGTCGTGGTAAAAGAGAAGTCGGAAAATGACTTTACTATCTATACTCTCCAAGTCAACCCCGCTGATATGGGTAAGGTGATTGGCAAAGAAGGCAAGATTATCAAAGCCTTGCGCACACTTATCAAAATTCCTGCGATCAAGCAAAGAAAAAAAGTTACCTTGGCCTTAGTTGAAGATGCGCATTGATATTCTCACCTTATTTCCTGAACAGTTTAGTAGTGTTTTCAATACTAGTATTCTCAAAATTGCTCAAGAAAAAAACAAACTCCAAATAAATCTTGTTAACTGGCGCAAATTTGCTAGTGATTCTCATCACACTGTGGATGATCGCCCCTACGGTGGTGGTAGTGGTATGGTCTTAAAAGTCGATGTCTTGGGTGAGGCTATAAAAGAGATAAAGATGTCCGACCCCAAAAACACACCTAAGGTAATCCTACTTACCCCAGGCGGTGAAAAATTTGATCAAAAAGAAGCGCTAAAACTATCGACAAGCGACTGGTTAGTAATTATTTGTGGTCACTATGAAGGAGTCGATGAACGCGTATCAGAACTTTTAGTAGACAGTGAGCTCTCCATTGGCGATTTTGTTCTCTCAGGAGGCGAGATACCAGCTATGGTAGTGGTAGATTCTATTGCGCGGTTGTTGCCAGGAGTACTAGGAAACGAAGCGTCTACTCAAGATGAAAGTTTTTCTCACGCGTCTCTCGAATACCCCCAGTATACTCGACCTGACGATTATTTAGGACATAAAGTACCACCAATACTTCTTAGTGGTAATCACAGCGCGATCAAAAAATGGCGCGAGCAAGAATCCCTAGAAAAAACTAAAAAAAGGCGTCCGGATCTACTATCGAAGAAGTGAGGAGCTACTCGCGGTTGGAGTAGGAGTTGGGGTAGTAGTTGGTGAAGGCACTGTGGTAGAAGGACCAGTATTAAATGGGTTCGCCTGGCCACCAGTTAAAACCGAGTTGGAAAAAGGCGTCGTCACCGGCGTATAACTACTTAATTTTTTCAAAATTT
Organism: uncultured Gammaproteobacteria bacterium; assembly: GCA_964349395.1. Classification (GTDB taxonomy): domain Bacteria; phylum Patescibacteriota; class Microgenomatia; order Woykebacterales; family RBG-16-39-9b; genus CAYGGA01. Next base: position 57,552 of record CAYGGA010000002.1, read on the forward strand.
CTTGATCTTGAGGACTCAAATTCGGTAACAATTCCGCAAAGTTAGTGGGGATGGGTGGGAAAGGGTCAAAAGGAGCACTGATTCGCAAACTCACTTGAGCATTACCCGTGATCGATTTGGTAAAAGTAAACGAGTTCACAACCATGAGTCGCAGACTTTTCTCGAGATTTTCTAGAAAACCTCTTGCTTGTTCCAAACTTCCACTCAAAACAATATCAAAATCGAGACGTTTATTTGTTGGGAAAGTACTATTTTTAGTCTGCGCGCTCCCAGCAACGGGGGTTTGGGTTTGGTCACCAATTTGGGGAGTCGCCGCTTCAGTCGAGACTTTACCAGGAGTTATCTTTAGATTAGTTAATGTCATGCCTTGTTGATTGTAGAGATTAGAAATTCCCACCAGAAGCGCTGGGACTTCTTTACCAGAAGGGAGGGCGATTTCAGCCACTTGGAACTGAGTTTCAAGCTCCTCTTCATCTAATTGTTTTAATTTTTCTTCTTTCTGCGTTAATTTTTTAAGCTCTTCTTGAGCACTAGCAAGCTGATTTTGTTTAGTTGTGACCTTATTCCACAAAGGAATGATGGCAAAAAAGACGAGAGCGATCAAAACCACGACACTAATAAAAGGCACCCCAAAAGCTTTAACTTCGGGAGACAGCGGGACATTTAATCTCGACATATTAGGAGTTGCCATTTTTTGCCTCCTGTGCGGGTACATACTTCATTCGCAAACTAAAACGATATTCAGTCAGAGTTTCGCTTCGGCCAAGACTAGTGAGAAAAACTTGATTAAAGTATTTGCCACCCTTTTCTGGATCTAGCAGTGCGTCCAGGTAATCTTCTAAGATCTGGGAGGTGGCGGCCCGACCACTATAAACAATGTTGGTACCCTCGATCACTACCTCACTTGCCTCCAGAGAGGGGGCAACTGAGGCTACTTCTTGCAAGTGAGAGACAATGTCTGAGTTTTGATAAGGGGCATTAAGAAGGGGAGCAATTAATTTAACCTTGGAGCTTAGGGCTCGAAGTTTTAGTTCTTTATCTAAATTATCCTGAATTCCCTGGAGACGGTTGTTAGTTTTCTCTTGCACATTTTTCAAAGAATTATCTACTAACAAACTCCAAATAAAGAGTCCTCCAACCACTGCGACTACCACACCTATCAAAAGGGCTGACAGGCGGGTACCCACCCGACGATACTCACTTCTTTTCACTTCGGCCTCTAAAATTCGGGGAAGAAGATTAATATCTTTGGCCATTACTCTTGTCCCTTCATAGCCAGACCCACTGCCACTGCATAGGTAGGACCAGCATCCACCAATTTAGAGCTCAACGCTTCTGGCAATTCTATACCTTCCCAAGGATTACCCATCTGCACTTCGATACCAAGCTCATCAGCCAGGTAGACTACTAGTCCTGGGAGTTTGGCAGCACCCCCGCTAATGACAATTCTTTTGATAGGGTCATTGGGGTTTTTACCGATATAGTAGGCAATAGCGCGACGAATTTCATTCACGATTACATCAAAGACAGGCTTGATGGCAGCCGTAAGTTTACCCTCCAGCTGAGTGCTGTCCAAACCATACGTTTTCATGTATTCCTCCGCCTGATCCATTTCAAAACCTAAATCCTGAGCTACGGCTCTAGTTAAAGCCAGACCCCCAGTGGAGATTGACCGGGTAAAACTGATCTGTCCGCCTCTTACCGCTGTCAAATCGGTTGTCGAAGCCCCTAAGGAGATGATCAATGAAGTGGGGGAGCCAATGGTGTTGGAGATTAAGGAACGAGAAACCGCGATGATTTCAGTCTCAAAACTGACGGCATGAAGATCTGCCATTTTCAAAATCTGCAGGTATTTGTTTACTAAAACCGTGGGGGCTGCCACTAAAAGAACTTCAATTTTGTTCTCCTTTGCCCCTGGCTGAGTGAGAATTTGCCAATCAATGTTAACTTCACTCAAAGGAATAGGGACGTACTGCTCTGCTTCCCACTTAATTGCTGACGCCACTTCCGCTTCAGTTAGATTAGGCATTTCCACGACCCGACTAAAAACTTGGGATTCAGGTAGAGCCATAACGACATTATTGGTGGTAACGCGAATATCATGCTTGAGTTTACGAATCGCTTCAGCCACACTAGCCAAATCTTCGCTTGCTTCAGAATCTAAAATATTTGGGGGAGTTAAAACCGTACCGGCAGCTACCAGAACTAAATGGTCCTGCTTTTTAGCAAGCTCTACTAATTTAATAGCATGGGAACCAATATCAAGACCAAAAAAATTTTGGGCAGCCACGTTAGAAATTAACCTCCGAGTAAGAATAGCCTACTAAATAAAACTTTACCATAAATTGGTTACTACTAGCAACCTAGGGTGCCACTTCAGCCCACTGATAGTTTGGCGCCACGGACAGATAACGAATTAGATCTTTATTACTCAAATAGCTTGGTTGAAAGACGAATCTTTCTGAAGGACCCGCGGTATTGCTCTGACCACCTAAATTTTTGCCAAACCTCCAATTACCACTACCTACCACGCCACCAGTTAAGGTAAAGAGCAAGGAATTATTACCATTGTAGCTAATATCTATGTCATCATCGACAATAAAAAACCCGGAGATATTATTTACACTACTCCTTGTACGAAAATTGTCTTTCACAATAAAAACCAACCCACTACTGGGATGGAGACTATAATCATCATTCACAGACAGTCGACCATTAACAAAAATAACAGCCCCAAAATTCTGGGTGGTTGAAAGTCCCGAAGGGACTGTCCCGCTATCAATTGTAAAGTCGCTATCGACTCGGTAAACGCCAGCAACCGTGGGCAGGCGTCCGGCGGGTAGAGAAGTGGTGGGGGAACCAAGTTTTGTATACCAGTAGTCATAGCTCATATTGGTCAGTGGCATGGTGTAACTTGGTGAGTACCAACCAGCGTTGGAAACAAGATTATTGATTGGGGTCCCCCCCGAAGAAACTAGATAATCAGCGTTGCCTTCAGCGCTAAAATTAATAGCCCCTTGGGAGTGGGTACTCGCCCCTTTCATTTCCACCCAAGGACCAAAAAGAAGTTGCAATTTGTAGCTCTCATTGCCGGCTACGTCTTTAATATAAAACTGCACCGCTTCAATGAGGTTCCAGCTTGAATTACAAAAATCAATGGCGTCAGTACTCATTGTGATCGTCGTGGCCCCATTAGTATTAGGATTAAGGGTGGGAATGGCACGCCAACCGCTACCGCTTTCTGGTGGCTCCTTGCTGGAATCTTGGCTGATAAACTCGGAATTACAATTTCCAGTATTAGTGTAATAACCATAAGTAGACCCATTTACCGTGTAGTTATAGTACGCTGTGGCAATATCAAGGCCACTGGGATTATCATCGACGGTGATCGACATTACAAAGGTGTGACTATTCCCACCGGGAACAGCATTAAAATCTCGCCAATTCGAAGGGGAAGAGGTATCAATCTTAAAGCTAGGAGTAGTTTGGGTATCCTCCGCAACTCCGTCGGCATTGGTAGAAAAATAGCTTACGGTATGAGTTCCAGGGCTTGAGACATTAAATTGGACTTGGGTGGGGGCACCGTCTAAGTAGTTCACTACGCTATGAGGGCCGTTGTCAACCCAATATTCAGTTGAAGCGACTGACCCGTTGTCCTCAGTTGCTGACAGAGTTACTCCAACTGATGTAATATACCAAGAATTTAACCCAATAGTTCCATTTGCACTGTAGGTAGTACTAGGTGGGGTATTATCAAAGGCCCAGGCCTGGGGACTTTGAGTCAAAGAAAAAAGAACTAAAATCAAAACAAACTTTAACTTGGTTTTAATCATGGTAAAGATAAATTGAGACTTGCAACCCTTTTTCCATTAATTTTTTTGCTGCTCCTTCTCCCAAGATTATATCTGAGACTACTAATATTAGTTTATTAGTTTTAAGCAAACTAGGAATATCAGACTCTTCTTCCAGTAAAGTGTTTAGCTCACGTAGATTCATGTTCAAATACCTGGAGTTGGTTTTTTTAATAGTATTATCCAAATTAATAACCAGAAAACTTGCATCTTTCTCTAGTGCCTGAAACTCTGAGGCACTCAGCAGGGGTAGATTGGCAGGGCTTGGAGAGATAGGCTTTTGCGCCGCAGCGGTGGTTAAGTCACTTTTTTTAGCAGCGGGGGTAGGTTGGTAAAAATAACCAATCGGGTTAAAATCAACGGCAATTAGAAAAATAGGTAAGGCCACAGCGGAGAGCCCGATTAGGGTAAGAAGAATTTTTAATTTTAAAGGTATAGTTGAGCGCATGCATTTTAGGGTTTGGTTAGTGGGTTACTACTACCATTGTAGAGCACAAAATCGAAGACTGTCGGCAAAGACGGGAAGGAACGATAAACTTCAAGTTTACGGGAAGCCCCCTCGGTGCTACTACCAGTTGAGGTAATTTTATAACCCTGCTGTGGTAGATTACCACCATTGTAACGTACAGCCACACCATCATTACTATAAAGTGGGCGGATACGCATCAAAATAGATTTAAAATTGGCAGCTGAAGATGGTATTGAAGCTGAATAACAGTAATCGACACTTTCTCCTTTATTGGAGGTGCCAATATTACTATCACAATTTACCGCATTGTAGGTAAATCCAGGTTGGTTACACGTTAAGCCATTGGTACTTTGGCGTGACCCATTGGGGTCACAACCGTAGCGGTCAATAACGTAAGTACCAGATGAGTTCACCCGCAAAACCGAGATCTCAAGCGCGGCTCTGGGATCAGCGTCCGCACCGACATGCCAGAATACCGACAATGTACTACCACTACCAATTCCAAAGTCTGCTTGGTTATAGTCAGACTGATTTATATTTGGTTTCAAATTAACCTGAACAGTTTGGTCCTTGAGGGCATCAAAACCAAACGCGAGGGGACTACCACCAGTGATTTCAATGACACCCGCGTACTGAGCTTGATTGCCCAAAGGATTGTTGGATCCGGTAATACCGGTACCACTGACAACATTGGGGTCGTCTTTAATCTGCTGCAAGGCGCGCTCAATACCGGCCTCAGCCGCAAAATAAGCACGGTTACTTTGCTCCGTGCTGGTTGTGGTACGAATATCAGTGAGAGAACGAGCGCTTAGGGAAAGAACAATTGAAACAGCCACCACCAGAACTAAGAGGATAATAATTAAGATTTGACCGGACTCGTCTTTGATATGTTTCATGGCAGCAAGAATGCTTCACCTTAATTGTATGTAACCCAGAAACCTCTGTCAACTTCCTTCAGTAAGTTCGTAAAGAAACCGTGGTCGTAAATATCTGCGACACTGTTAAATCACTTCGGGTAGGGGAGTTGTAGGCCTGGTTTAAAGTAAACTTTAGGTTTACTAAAATAGGTGGTTCTGGTTGGGTACTAAAGTTACAATCCTGGACCCTAACACCCGAAGTTTGGTTGTTATTAATGATGGTGGTCCTAGCTTCAGTCCCTCGTTGGCGATCAATAAAACCATTGGAAGTGGCACTTCCTGGATTGCACCAGTAAGCAATTGTGACTCCATCGGACTGTGTAAGTCTCAGTAAATAACAGTTTGGGCCTGGCCCACAGGCTGGTTGTTCATTTAGAGTGACCGTCGCTCCAGTAGAACTCCGAATTTCTCTTTCCATTCTATCTAATACAAAAGAACCATTTTGCCTCACTTCATGTTGGATATTGGTTTTATTATTGCTGCGGATAATACTCAGTACGATTTGCGTTGACATCGTCGCAATGACGGCAATAATCGCAATCACTACCAACATCTCGATCAGAGTAAACCCTGTTTGGGATATTTTTGTCTGATGGTTTATAATTGGTAGTTTTCTCTTTTGCATTTTATCCTTTGAAGTTACTTAAAGTTTGTAAATTTCGTCGTAGTAACTGAGTCGTGGTTACCTGCTGCATCAGTCCAACGAATAATTACTTCGACAAATTTTACTTTATTTGATGGATCGATAGGGGTGGCGGGCGTCGGGGTCACTGTCACCGGAGTGCCACTATCGTAGATTCTTATTCGTCTAGTATAGATAGTAGTCCCTGGTATAGCTTGGAAGGTGCCAGTTGTATCTCTGGTTAGTTGGTAACAATCTACTGTTCCTAATACACAACCGCCAGTTACTGGACCATCACTTAGGGTAAAATAGTATCCACCACTAGTATCTGTCCCTTGCATTGGTGAAGGGTTGGTGGTGGAAAACAAGTCACTAAATTTACAGGTGTTGGTAGAAGAACAAGAAAAGGCCGACATACTTGTACTGCGAATTGAATTATCTTTTTTCAGATCTCTAATACTACGAAGCAACTCAATGGTTTCTTCACCATAACGGGTATTTTGATTTTGATTCCGAGAAGTATTGGCCGCCCGCTGAGTGCCAATCCCCAAGGTCACCAAAGCCGTCACAATCACCACTGCGATGGCAATGGCGACAATAGCCTCTACCAATGTTTGACCTGCTTCTGATGTCATTGCGAGCCTGAAGTGAAGCGAAAGGCGTGGCAATCTCAGACCAGATTGCTTCGTCGTTTTACTCCTCGCAATGACATTAGGATCATTTTTCAATTGACTGCTCCTGACTGGTTGACAGTGACAACTCGCAGATTACTACCACTACAAGGGCTCCCAGTGCACAAATTAATGGTGGTATCTAATGGGCTAGGCAGGATTTGGCTGCTGCAGCAGGTACTAGAATTATAGATTTCCACGCCTCTTATGGATTTAAAAAGAATCGTTAAAGGGCTGGTGCTCGGAGACGGAGAAAAAGTTACTCCCACAGGCAGCGTAATCGGGCTGGGTGGGGTTCGACTTGTAAACTCATCAGACCCAGTGGTGGGATGCTTACACCATTGACCAATAGTATAGGAATGAGCCCCACTAGTGTTAAAGGACACATAATAACCTTGAAAAACAAGTGGTGAAGCACAACTAGCAGGGGCTTGAATCTTTTCACCATTCAAGGCAAAAGCTTGCGCCAACCGCATGTGAGAACGTAGCGCTTTTGAAGCCCCATCTAAAATAGAGATACGGTTAAAACTATTGTAAGAGGCGACCCCAATACTCAAAAGAGTGACCATGATGGAAACCACTACTAATAACTCTATCAAGGAGAAACCTTTTGAGGAACCGCTAGGCAGGTGCATATTTGTATTATGTATCATGTATCAGGTATTATGCAAAACCTGACCATCAGGTCCCTTAATACTTAATACCAAATACTTAATACAGCTCACGGACAACTGCCCATATTTATCGGATTAGCTACCGTCGTATTACCTACCTCATACCGATTATCATCTTGGCCACCGTCTTCAGTATTCGTCATCTTTGAGGTATAGAATTCCAAAATAGTATCCAATTTAAATCTCAAACCATCAGTGGAGACAGCGTATCGGTAAAGATTACAATTAGTATTAACTGGATCCACGGGTAGTTTCTCTAATCGGTCACCAAAACTCTCGTCAATCCAACCATTTCCATCTTTCAGCATGACTGGCCCACTGTTAAGCGAGGGTAAGACATTGCTCTTTCGCACAATTGTTTTGGCCCCAAGATCTGGGTACGTCAGACTATTATCTTGGTAATAATCTTCCACCGCCTGGGAGAGAATCTGGAGATCAATGATACGCCTCGTGTCCCTGTTCCTTTTAGCAGACTCCACGGGGTTAAAGAGGACCAAGATAAACCCAGTGAGAATAGTAATAATACCTATTATTATCAATAGTTCGACGAGAGAAAAACCACGAGCCCCTTTCAAAAACATTTTAGAATGGGTTGCTTATGCGATAGTTATAATTCACACTATTACAGGTGGGGAGGGGGAGGGTAGTGATCCGGTCCGGGTCGTTGGTGTTTTCCAAATTGGCAAAAAGATCATACCCGGTACCCCCGCCAGTTTGACTGTAGCAATAATTTGGAGTAGTTAGCGGATCTTTGGGCATGTTGCGTATATAATTTACCGATGGAGACACAGTATTGTCTACCCAACTGCTGCTAGAACTCCAAGTAGTCCCGGTTATCGCCCCATTCACGCTTGCTGGGTAACCATTTTTATTGCTGAAATAAATCTCGAGTGCATTTTTAACATTGGCCAAATCAGCTTTTCTTTGTCCATCTCGTGCTCGTCTTTGAGAAGATCCTAGAGACACAGTCGCAATCGTCGCTAAAATCCCAATAATGGCAATGACGATCAGAAGTTCTATCAGTGTGAACCCATAAGGAGAGTGGAAAGGTCGAGATGATTTATATTTTGGTTGGGCATGCATTATTGTCATTGTAGACGTATCCCAGAAGCAAAGTCAATCAAGCCCTCACTCCGAAGTTACAAAATAGTAACCAGCGGTAGTGAGATTGGTATTGGAACCATCACAGGACCAAGTAGCAGTGTTGGTAATTGTGCCTTCAAGCTGAGTGCGTAGAGCGTAAGCTTGGTTGTCAGTACAAGAAAAACTAGTATTGGGTTCGAGGTACTCGTAAACACGGCTGCTGGTCGGATCACTTGGCATGGATTTTAGATAAGTAGGTACTAGGGGCCTTATACAATTGGCAGTATCCGTCGTTGATGCCAAGGTGGAGACATTGACCCAAGCATTGTTGGTATGTGGATAGCAATTAAAATCGTTGTAGTACTGCTGCAGCGCATTTTGAATTTGCCGGAGATCATTTTTTCTTTTAGCGTCACGACTCTGCCCAAAAAGAAGATCGGGCTTCAGTATACCTACAGCAATAGTAGCCAAGATCCCTAGAATGGCCACCACAATCAATAGCTCAATTAGAGTAAACCCTTTGCTGGAGTTTTTAGTTGTTAGTCGGTAGTTTTTAGTTTTTTGATACATAACTTTGAACTTAGTTTGATGTGACATAATAATAACCATTATCTTGGTCAGATACTCCAATCGTAGTGGTGCCATTGCACCATGTAGTTTGTTTATTGGGATAAGCTTGCGGGTCATTTACACCTCTCTCCAATCGAGTGCGCAAAGCGTAAGTTTGATTATTAACACAACCTCCTAAAGTCCCTGAGCTCAGATAATCATAATTCCGAGTCAAGTCTGGATCAGTGGGGATAAATTTGACATAGTTAGGAGTAAGTGAGGAACCACCACCGCCAGGATTAAAAAAAATGGGTGCATTTTGCCAGTAGCCAAAACTGTCAGGGTAGACTTTATTGTCAGAATAATACTGCTGCAGCGCCTTTGCAATCTCACTCATGTCAGCCTTGCGTCGCAAGTCCCGCACTTGCCCAAAGATCACGCCTGGTTGCAGGATAGCAAAGGCAATGGAAGCAAGTATCCCCAAAATAGCGGTTACAATCAGAAGTTCTAAAAGAGTAAATCCTTTGTTTTCTTGGAGAGCCGCGGGCAGCATTAGATTAACAATAGCTAAATAATTGGAAGTAGTCAATCTAGTAACAAGCAAACCCTCGGGAATAGACCCCAAGGGTTTGCTTGTTTAAGTTCAATACGAAAGACCTAAGTACAGCTACCAGGCCAGGTGCTGGTACGGACTTCACCAGTAACAGTCGAGTACCAAGCAAGAACAGTGCCAGTAGTAGGGGAATAAAGACAAAGTGCAGTGGCCCCAGCGTTAGCTAACCTTGTTACACTGGTTGGGAAGTTCCTTGTGTATTGGTTTGCTCCCTGCAAGAAAGTTGTGTTTCCACAGCCACCGGCAGTGCTAGTCCCATCTCCAGCAGTAATACTGTAAATAGTGGCCGCCACTGTATTCTTGGCGAGCTGGTCTGTGACACAAACTTCAACTGCCTTTGCCGCTTGATTTACGTCTGCTTGAGCTTTTCTAAGATTGGCATCGGCAATCTGTTTAGCAGGATTGATACCCACAAGAACGATGGCTGCCAAAATACCGATAATAGCAATGACCACGAGAAGTTCAATCAGGGTAAAGCCTTTCGGGGAGTTGAGAGTTAAGAGTTCAGAGTTAAGATTGAAAAATTTTACATTTTGCATTTTGAATTTTGAATTTTTCATATGGACAGGTATCACCTCCTTAAGAAGTACTTAAAGCTTAGTCCTAGTACACATGCCTGTCAACTAGTCTAGCCAATTAGATTGATATACCAATCAAATATTTCTTGTCCCCAAAATAAAGTGATGATTGCTGAGACTGCCAGAAAGGGGCCAAAGGGAACAGTTTGGCCAAATTTTTTCCGCTTGATCAATATTAAAAGGACAGAAATTAATGCTCCGGAAGTAAAAGCGAGTAGTAGTGTCACCAAAGAAAGTGGCCAACCATTCAGAAGTCCCACAAAAAAACCAAGTTTGATATCCCCACCACCCATTGCGCGGCCCCGAGTAAAGAGAACCAACAAATAAAAAACTAATCCAATCGTGAAACCAGCTAGCAGATCGTAACCAAAGGTCTGCAAATGTCTAGAAACTATGATCCATAAGTAATCAGAATAAGGAGGAAGCAAGTACTTACCCAATCCTAAACTATCATGGGCTAAAGCACGGTAGGTTACTATAATTATAGTCACCAAGTAAGTAATTTTTACTACCACCAAAAGTATAATTCCAGGAATAATAATTCTATTGGGTATTAACCCCCACCGTAAATCAGTCACCACCAATGCCAGCAGAATACTAAGGGCTAATAAATCTATTCCCAAGGTGAAAAGCACCGGTAAAGTAAGTTGGAATTTAAAAGTGTTCAGCACCAGTAAACTGGCTGTTAAAAACAGTAGCAAGTTTGCTCCCTCTACGAGTGGGTACTGGAGTGAAAGTTTTTTATGACAATAACGACACTGGCCTTTTAAAAATAAGTAGCTGAAAAGAGGGACTAAATCTTTTGGGGTCAGAATATGACCACAATGAACACAATGAGACCGACCCGTAAGCTTTTCTCCATGCACCGAACGCAGAATTAAGACATTTAGAAATGACCCGACAGCCAAACCCAAAAGTCCAATTATTAAGAAGGTGACAAGTGACATGTGACAAGTGACAAGTTTAAACGTGTTACCTGTTACCTGTTACTGAGAAAGGTAACCCCTGTACCCTAAAGAGAATACAGGGGCACCTTCTCTACGAAACAACTACTAGACGCGCACGATTACGGACAAGACGCAGTTGTAGTATCCAAACTCAGAATAGTTCCAACCTCATAACGAGCATCATCACTACCACCGTCACCAGACATTTTGGTAGTGTTGGTCGTACTTTCCAATACTGCGGAGTACTCAAAGTTCTGGTTCGCATCCGCCGCATATGCATAGCGTGAGGTGGCCGAAGCTGCAGGATCCACCGGTAGATTCGGAATAGTATTACTTGAACTACCTTGGTTAAGTGGGACACCAACCAGCCAGCCAGTATTCACTGCCCTCTCCGCCGAAGTTGCGGCGGCGGCTGGTGAACATAAGGGACCTAACGGCAACACTGCTGATGGGTTATTGGTCTGGAAGAGTTTAGTCGCAGTTACCAAAGTGCCCAAGTCAGTTAGTCTTGTAGTGTCCCTACTTCGTCTCAAGAACTCAATAGGATTCAAAGCAATCAAAACCACTGCCGCTAAGATACCAATAATAGCAATCACTACTAATAGTTCTATCAGGGTAAACCCCTTAGCATTTTTGTTTACATTTGTTTTAAGCATTTATTCACCTCCCTTCAGGACAGAATTAAGTATTAAGAATTAGGAATTAAGAGTTTCATACTTAATTCTTGATTCCAGATTCTTAATTCCAAACTAATTGCCATGACCATCATAAGGCGCTAGTAATCTTGTAAATTGGAAGGATAATAGATATTACAAGAAGGGCCACACCGATACCCAATACCACCATAATCAATGGTTCTAAAGCAGCCGTAAGATTTTTTACTTGCTGCTCCACTTCGGTTTCAAAATAGTGAGCTAGTTTAGATAAAACTTCATCCAACTTTCCTGTTTCCTCACCAACCGCAATCATCTGGGGAACAATAGGTGGAAAAGATTCTTGATAGGAAAAGGCGGTGCTGAGTTGTCCACCTTTTTCAATCAGATGAGCTGCTTCTTTGATCGCTTGTTGGTGCACCGCGCTTCCAGCCACATCTCCGGCAATTTTCAAAGCATCCAGAATCGGAACCCCACTGCCCACCAATGACCCCAACGTACGGGTGAGCTCCGTAAAGGAAGTATATTCATTCATCCTTCCAAAAATGGGCAATTTCAAAAGAAGATGATCGATGACAATTTTACCTTCTGGAGTTTTACGAAAAGCTCTTAGTCCGTAATAGGCGGCCGGGGGTACGAAAATCAAAACCCACCAAAAAGTTCGAACAAAGCTGCTTAGTGCTAGCAAAATTTTAGTAGGGAGGGGCAGGTCAACATTTAAATCAGTGTATAAAACACTAATCCTCGGAACTACAAAAACCAAAACAATAATTGTAACTAAAATCATCGCCACCACGATAATAATGGGGTAAATAAAAGCGCCCTTTACTTTACTTTCAAATTCTCGCTGTTTTTCCAAAGTGTCAGCTAGTCTAGTCAGAACCAGATCCAAAGTACCTGAGGCTTCTCCGGCTTTAACCATACTGATGAAAGAAGTGGAGAAAATCTTGGGGTGTTTGGCTAGGCTGGAAGCAAAGGTGCCGCCTGCTTGGATGTCTTTGGTAATATCTTTAATCGCAACTTTTATTGATTGATCATTTAACTGCTTCTCCAAAATAACCAAGGCATCGACCAGAGAAAGACCAGCATTTATCATGGTAGAAAGCTGCCTGGTAAAAGTGGCTACACTACCAGTACTTGTACCTCGGAATTTCGCAATAAGAGATCCAATTCCTAAGGATTCCCCTTTGGGGACGATTTTTATCACGACTAGACCCATCTCATGCAGCAAGCCACTAGCCTGCTTTAAATCAACCGCTTCAATAATACCTGTACGGCTTGCGCCTTGGCTGTCTTTGGCTGTGTAACGAAATTGATCCATAAATAAATTCAAAATCCAAAATGCAAAAGGCAAAATTGCAAGTTAAAATTCAAAATTTTGATTTTTGAATTGAACTTTTGATTTTTGACCTTTAACTTTTGGCTTGTCCTCATCTTTTTGCTTGCCTCATGAGTTCATTTGGTCTTAGGGAATAGCTTAGAGCTTGTTCGAGAGATATTTTGCCACCTTTGATTAAAGTCGTCAGAGAGCTTTCCAAGGTCGCCATTCCTAGTTCAGAGGAAGTTTGGATAATATTATCTAACATATGCGTCTTGCCATCTCTGATGACATTCCGGACGGCTGGGGTTGCCAGCAGGATCTCTGTCGCTGGAAACCTACCTCCGCCAATTCCAGGAATAAGCCGTTGTGATATGACCGCTTCCAAAACAGCGGACAGCTGCAATCTGATTTGGGCTTGTTGCATATCGGGAAAAACACCAATAATCCTATCTAAAGTCTGAGAAGCAGAATTGGTGTGCAAAGTGGCAAAGACCAAATGCCCAGTTTCAGCGATCGTCAACGCCGCCTCGATGGTCTCATAATCGCGCATTTCCCCAATCAACATTACATCCGGGTCTTCTCTTAAAGCACTTCTTAGGGCAATATCCCAGGAGTGAGTATCTAGATGCATTTCTCTCTGCACGATCAAGGCTTTGCGTGATGGGTAGACGTACTCAATTGGATCTTCGATCGTAATCACGTGACAATTTCTCTCTTCATTGATTTGATTGATAATAGAAGCTAAAGAGGTGGATTTTCCATGTCCAGTCGGTCCAGTGACTAAAACAAACCCTTGTTTGAGTTTGGCAAAATTACCAAAAACTTTTGGTAAATGCAGATCTTCCAGAGCAGGTATTTTGGAGGGAACTAGTCTCAGAGCAGCCGATAGATACCCTTTTTGGTAAAAAGCATTCACCCGAAAGCGGGCTAGTTCACCTAAGGCAAAAGAAAAATCAATTTCTCGATTGGCGGTCAAAAGCTCTTTTTGTTCAGGCGTACATAAAGAAAGCACTAACTTTTCAATAACCTCGGGGGTGGGTGGGTCTGATTTAGTAATTGGCTCCAGTTTCCCGTCCAACCTGAGGGTTGGATAAGCACCCACCTGCAGATGAACATCAGAGGCGTTTCTGCTCACAGCTAATTCCAGAATTTCTTGAATCTCCATTTTAGTTTTGGGCGACTCTTAGGATTTCCTCTATAGTCGTGATGCCTTCCACCACCTTCATATAACCATCTTGCTTCAAAGTAATCATCCCTTCAGCTACAGCTTGGTTTTCGATATCAATGGCCGGTTGTCTTTCCAAAATAAGGCGGCCAATCTTTTCACTTACTGGCAAGACCTCAAAAACACCGATTCGGCCCTCATAACCAGAATCAGAGCACTTGTCACACCCTTTACCTTTAAAGAGTTTTGGTTTTTTATCCGTTGTAAAATGTTCTTCTTTTACCAAAAGGGGGCCTAAAACTTTCTTGATATCCTCCCAGACGACGGGGGGTGGCTCGTAGCTTTCTTTGCAATTTGTACAGATTTTACGGACAACTCTTTGAGCCATGACTTCAATGATGGAGGAGGCCAAAAGAAAAGTCTCTGCTCCCATATCCAGAAGTCGAGGTAGAGACCCCGACGCGGAATTGGTATGCAAAGTGGAGAATACCAAGTGCCCAGTTAGAGCAGCTTGAATCGCTAGGCCAGCGGTTTCTGAGTCACGAATTTCTCCCACCATGATCACGTTTGGATCTTGACGCAGGAAGGACCTTAGCCCCGAAGCAAAGGTGAGCCCTGCCTGAGGGTTAATTTGGACTTGGTTTACCCCCGGTATTTGGTACTCCACTGGGTCTTCTAAAGTAACGATATTAACTTTTATTGAATTGATTTTGGATAAAATTGAGAAAAGAGTAGTGGTTTTCCCTGACCCGGTGGGACCAGTCACCAAAATAATACCATTGGGACGAGTCGCTCCGGCTTCAACTTGTTTTAGAGCCATACCGCGCAGACCCAAGTCACTAAGAGTGGGTGCGGAACCGCTTTTGGGCAAAATTCTCATCACTACTTTTTCACCGTTCACTGTCGGGAGAGTAGAAATACGCAAATCAACTACTTGTTCACCAATTTTGACAGAGAAACGCCCGTCTTGAGGCAATCTTCTCTCGTCAATCTTCATATCCGCCAAAATCTTAATACGGGAAACAAGCGAGTCATGGACTTTGCGGGGGATATCTAGACGCTCTTGCAAAATACCATCAATACGGTACCTAATTCTGGTTTTATCTTCTAGGGGTTCTACGTGAATATCTGAGGCTCGACCTTTGATGGCGTACTCAAGCAGCGTGGAGACAATTTTAGCGACTGGGGCTTCTTTGATAATCTCACCGACTTTATCCAAGTCAGAGATTTCTTCTTTTACCTCAACAAAACCACCGGCTTCCTTGAGGGCCGCTGTGACTTCTGTCGTCAGCGTTCTGGCATACTGTTCATCAATCGCCCGGTTAATACTATCAACAGTCGCGATAAACGGCTTCACTTTGGCTTTGGTTTTCTTTTCCACGAATTCAATCACTTGTAAATCAAGTGGGTCAGCAAAAGCCACGGAAATCGTATTTTCGGTTTTATTAAATTCAAAGGGGATGAGTTCGTAGCGACGGGCGACTGGTTCGGCAATCAGGCTTAAGACATCCGAACTAATCGTCCGGGTGTCGAGGGAAATATACGGAATTCCTAAAAGCTCAGCTCGGGAAGTAGTAAGATCCTCTTGAGAAACAAGCCCATGCTCAAGCAATATTTCTTCCACTGTCCGACCGGTATTAATACTTTCGAGCTTAATGGAGGAAAGTTTCTCCTCAGTTAGTTTACCCTTCTCAAAAAGAAGGTCTTCAACACCTTTAGTAGTTTGTTTC
>CAYGGA010000003.1:0-70439 GCA_964349395.1 uncultured Gammaproteobacteria bacterium
ATACATTATTAATATAATTCTTTAGTACACCAATATTATCAGGTTAATTGCTTACTCTAGCAAGAAGCAACCGACCATTAGGAAATTTTGTCTTTGAGGAATTTTTGCAGCTCAGCGATTCTGATACGCTCTTGTTTCATGGTATCTCTATCTCTGACCGTGACTGCTTTGTCTTCGAGGGAATCAAAATCTACAGTGATACAGTATGGAGTTCCGATCTCATCTTGAGAACGATATCTTTTACCAATATTTCCCCGATCATCCCACATGACCATATACTCACTTCTGAGATCTTCGTAGATAGTGCGCGCCACTTTAACCAACTCTTCTTTGTTTGCTAGCAGAGGAAACACAGCTGCTTTAAAGGGGGCCAAACTCGGTTTTAGTTTGAGATAAACTCTAGTTTCTTCCCCATCTTTCTCTTCCCGATAACTGTCAAATAAAACCGCCATGAAAGTTCGTTCTACTCCCAGTGTTGGCTCAATCACATAAGGGACAAACTTCTCGGCTTTAACATCATCAAAGTACCTCATCTCCTTTCCGGATAGTTCCTCATGCTGCTTTAAGTCATAATCAGTCCGGTTGGCAATTCCGGCGACCTCAGAAAAACCAAAGGGAAACTCATATTCCAAGTCCGTAGTACCTTTAGAGTAGTGAGCTAATGAAGCTTTCGGATGTTCATATCTTCTCAACTTGGTTTTATCAATTCCCAAACCTAAAAAGAATTGCTCCCAATCTTCAATCCATTTTTTATGCGACGCCTCATCTTCCCCAGGTCTGACAAAATACTCAATCTCAGCAATCTCAAATTCTCTACTTCTAAAGATCCAACTTTTAGTAGTGATTTCATTTCTAAAGGATTTACCCACTTGAGCAATACCAAAAGGAATTTTTACTCTAGAAGTCTCTAGTACATTACTAAAATTTGTAAACATTCCCTGTGCAGTTTCCGGACGCAAATAAGCAATATTATCTTCAGACTGCACTGGACCTAAGTAAGTTTTAAACATGAGGTTGAATTTTTTGGGGTCAGTGAAGTCTTTATGCCCGGTTTCTTTTTTATGCTCTTCAATGGTGACGTGGTGGTCGGCTCTAAATCTAGAGTGACATTCTTTACACTCTACTAGATCGTCTGCAAATTCAGCGACATGGCCTGAAGCTACCAAGACTTCTTTTTTGGTAAGCAGGGCTGATTCGACAGCGACGATGTCATCTCTTCCCTGAACAAAGGTTTTCCACCAAGCAGCTTTCAAATTATCCTTCAACAGTAGCCCTAAGAAACCAAAATCCCAGACTGCTCCGGTGCCACCATAAATTTCAGCACTTGGGAAAACAAATCCTCGTCTTTTTGCTAAAGCACTGATTTTATCGAGTAAACTAGCTTCTTCCATACTGGAGAGTATAACTCAGTCAAGGTTAAAGTTCAAAGTGGAAAGTTAGGAAGCTCTTGTTCTTTTAGAAAAAGAAATAGTTTTTAGGTCTTTCTCTAAAACAAACTCAATATAACTTTGAAGCAAATCTTCTAATTCATGCAAAACTAGTGGTTCAATTTTGAGTTTTGTGGCCTGCTCCCAATTCTGGGTTTGAAAGAATCTTAGAGTTTTAATACTATCAATTGGGATCTCCACTCCCGCTACCACTGTGCTTCTACAGTTTTTATCTACCACACCACCAAGGTGAGGTGAAAAGATATTTCCATCCCCCCTTAGTTTGTTTCCACACTTTACACATGCAGTTAGCTCTGGTTTAAACCCAACCATTGTGAGTAGATTGATCTGGAAAAAAACAAGTGTTGCACGAGCTCTATCTTCTTGAGGGGATTTGTTTAATTCTTCAATGGTTTGTTTAAATAGAAAATAGGCTTGCGGATTTGATTGATCTTCCTGGACAAATTGGTCAATGAGTTCAATCATCTGGTAAACTACTGAGATTAAGTGCAGATTATCGCGCAAACTTTTGTAACTCTCCTCCACTTCTGCTTCCACAATCAAATCCATGCTTTTACCTTCAGCTAGTTGAAATCTAGTTAAGTTAAATAGTTCCACATTCCCACCTTTTCTGGAGGTAGATTTTCTCACCCCCTTGGCAACAGTCGTGATTTTTCCTTGATATTGCGTAAACAAAGTCAAAATCCGGTCACCTTCACCATAATCAGCCCTTTTTATAACAAATCCAACTGCGCGGTACATAGCCATAAAGGCAGTATACCTCAATTGAAAACGCTATATAATCTAGGCTATGGAAGCTTATTTGAAACCATTAAATCGATTCCTGGGATTGAAAAAACGGGATTAGACTTTAAACTTTAATTCTCTGTCTGTCTCTAGGAAGAATTTCTCTTTTTGCTTACCATTTACTTTGATGATCACTTCAGGCTGCCCAGTACCAGGTTGTTTCTGAATTAGCATTTTGTACTCCTGACCTTTTTTGATCTTCATGGGTATCTCATAAATAAACGTCACTGAGGCTGAGTTTTTAGGAGTTGTTTTCAGAACTGTTTGGTACATTTGTTTACCTAACTCCTTACTATTATTAAAACTTCCCTCAAGCAATTTACTACCATCCGGAACATAAATCCTCAACCAATTGGTGTATACAGTAGGATTGAGCCAACCATCAGCTTGTTTGGGATTAGCATTGGTGAAAGTTACTTTCTTAGTAACCGTCCCATCCTCTTTAATTGTAATATCTTGTTCAATCTTTTGAGCGACATACAGATCACCCTTTAGTCCAGCAAAGTTATTGGAATTAAAGTGGAGATAATCACCATCATAGTCCTGAATTCTACCCGCAAAATTGTATTTCTCCAGCAGGACTTGGGAACTTTTGTCATGAGAGTAAGCCAAAAGATGCTTTTCCTTGGCCATTGTATGAACTACTTCGAGCAATTTGGGCCAAGTTTTTTTATCAGACCCCAAGACCTTGGCTTTCAAACCATTCATCAGTTGCCCAATTAAATCTTTCCTGTTTTCAGTCTTTGCCAAAAGCTGCTCTGAGTACAATTCTAATTTATAAACGACATCGGGAATACCATAATTTGGATTTATCTTAGCAGTAAAAGTTTCATTGTAAGCAGGCACATGGACTTCTCCCACTACCTCCAGAAGAGCCCAGACAAACTCAGTATCCAATGCTATTATTCCATCGATTGACGCCACACCAGTGGCACTGTCATACATGTCTTCAAAAAATCTCATCGACTCTACATAATCTGGGGAAATATTGGCATCACGGATCCAAAATTTGTTTACTTTTAAATAATCTCTTAACTGGGTGGGAATGTCTGGTCTAAAAGTAACTTTATCATCCAAACGATAAGCATCTTCCGAAACAATTGATACTAGTCGACCTTTGCTGATTTTGGCAGTCGCGTAAGCAGTAATAAACCCACCGGTGGAACGAATTTCTTTGTCGTTCTGAAAGAGAATTAAATAAGTTTTGTCGACAGGGGAACCTAAAGCATTTGGTAGGGCCATCAAAATCGGCCGCAGCTCCGGCATGAAAGTCTCCAAATTGTCTACCGTAGTGATCGCTTGTTCAATACTACTTCGCACTTCATATTTACCAATTTTCTGGGGATATTTTTTTGCGTTCACCTGATCTAACTCTTTGCGAGCTAATTTCAATTTGTCTTCAATATCATCTAGGGCCGGAACAATTCTAGGCATGGCTTCGACTGCCTTTTGGGCGTATGTTTCCGCATTCCCCACACCGCCTCCTTCAAGACCTAAGGCAGCGGCAAAAGGAATCAGAGAATCAGCAATGATTACCCCAGCATCAGACCCATGAACCCCAGCTTTAATAAAATGATGACCATCACGGTAGTAACTACCCACCAACGGGACGATATTGGTCCAGGCAAAATAGCTCAGGTTTTTATCGAGTTTCACAAGCTCATCTTTTAGCTTGACTGTTTCTGCTCGAGCTTTATTTACATCTTGCAATTGCCAAGCTTCACTAAGCTTTTTGGCCTGATCACGGGTGACTTTTAATTGGGTGGTAAAGGTTTTAATTCCAGGAAAAGAGATAGCGACGATAACAGTACAGATAACTATAAAAATACCTAGACCAATAAGGGTGCGTTTAATTAGCTTTTTTCGTCTTGCAGAGTTAGAATTGGGCAACTTTGTTGTTTGCGTCCCTTCTTGACTACCATTTATGTTAACATATTTAAGACTCATACACTAGGTAGCTCCCTCGGCTTTGATGACCGCCGGAATTGTCTTTAGAATTATCTTTATATCATAGAATAAAGATCGACGCAAAGCATAACTGGCATCCATCCTGACTCTTTGATCAAAATTGATATTGCTGCGCCCGCTTACCTGCCAAGGACCAGTCAACCCAGGTTTAGTATTCAGTAATTCCGCCACATACTGCTTACTTTCTGGATAAGCATCTTGTTGCTCCAAAAGTTCATCCGGCATGTAAGCCCGAGGACCCACAATGCTCATCTCCCCTTTTAGGACATTGAAAAGCTGGGGGATCTCATCAATCGAGTATTTGCGGATGAATCTTCCCACCCTAGTTACCCGAGGATCATTTTTTAGTTTATAACTATTTTGTTTGTACTCTGCCAGTAAGCTTGGATTTTTCTTGAGAATCTCTTCGGCATGGGCCGCTTCTCCTCCAACGACCGTCATTACCATACTACGATATTTATACATTTGAAAAGGCCGGCCAAAGCGACCTACCCGAGTAGGTTTATAAAGAATTGGACCAGTAGAGTCCATTTTGATCAATAAACTAGTAACTACCAACAAAGGAGTGAGAATTAAAAGCCCAATTAAAGCAAGGAGAATATCAATAATGCGTTTTAAGATTTCGTAAAACATACTAGCTTGTCTAACCTAAGCGCAGAAGCATACCCCGCCTGCTTCTATAGTAAGTGGGCTTTTTTGTCTTCGTTTAATTTTTCAACAATTTTTTTAACATCCTGGGCTCTTTCCCGCGGGATGATGAGCAGGGCATCCGGAGTATCCACGATCACTAAATCACTTATTCCCACCGTGGCCACCAGTCGATTATCACTATGGATCAGACATCCCACGGTATCCACCCCAATATGTTCCCCATCTCCTAAACCAGTTAATACATTCGCTTCTGGATGCTTAGCTGCGACCTCATACAACACATTCCAATCCCCAATATCACTCCAACCAAAATCCCCAGGTACAATGAGGACGTTTTTGGCTTTTTCCAAAACTCCATAGTCAATTGGTATATTTTCCATTTGACCCCATTCTCTTTCTAAAACCTCGTTTTCCTCAGGTGTTCCGATGCTATTTTGAACTTTCATTAGTCCTGCGTAGTGGTCGGGCATAAAATTCCGTAAAGCATTTATTAGGGTTTGGGCACGGTAACTATTTATATTGGCGTTCCAAAAATACTCCCCAGTCGCGACAAAGGCTTGAGCAGTGGGCAAATTTGGTTTCTCAGTGAAACTTTCCACTTCAAAAATAGATTGTTTTCTAGACTTGAGTTTTTCTGGACCAATGTGAATATAGCCTAAACCAGTGTGTGGATAGGTCGGCACGATCCCGATAGTAACCAGGTACTCACCGCTTTCGGCACTGTCTTGGGTTACGCCCAGAATGTGACGAAACTCACTTTCTTTTTTAATCAAATGATCGGAAGCCAAAGTCGAGATAATAGCATCAGGATCCTTTTTCAAGATATGGATTGCTGCCAAACCCGCAGCAGCAGCGCTGCCTTTGGGGGAGGGTTCAGCTAAAATATTTTCTTCGGGGATTTGTGGTAACTGCTCCTTAACTTTTTTAGCATAATCCCCGGCCACCACAACATAAAGTCTATCGAAACTAACTATAGATTCCACCCTTTTGGCGGTTTCTTGAAGCATGGAAAGATTGGAGACCAGTTTTAAAAATTGCTTGGGAGTATTTTTGCGGGAGCGGGGCCAAAGTCTGGTCCCACCACCTCCAGCCAAAATTACTATATACCTGTTATTTGTTTTTCGCGCTCCAGCGTTCAAGTTTGCCTTATCCATATAGTTTTTCGACCAGTCTTTTCATATTGGTTTGGAAAGTTTCTACTGAAAATCTTTGGGCATTTTGCCCTATCATATCTGGGTCAAACTCTTTTGGGTTAAAGTCCTCCAAGGCTTCTTTTAGGCTTTGTGGGGTTTGATGTTTAAAAAATACCCCAGAGACTTTAGGGACAACTGATTCTAGCACACCACCAGCAAAGTAGGCAACCACAGGCTTTCTTGCAGCTTGAGCCTCTACCGGCACAATCCCAAAATCTTCTTCGGCGGCAAAGATCACTGCCTTACATCCAGCGATTAGTTTTTTCAACTTTTCGTCATCCACTCTCCCCAAAATTTCTACATTACTTTTGGCCATTTTTTTAAGCTTTTCAAACTCCAAACCACTGCCAGCTACTTTTAGTGGCCACCCTAGCTCATTAAAAGCTTCGACAATAATATCTGTTCTTTTGTGGGCGACCAACCGACCATAGGTAAAAAAATAGTTGCCAGTAGTTGGTTTTAGCTCAGCAAATTTTTTAATGTCCACTGGTGGGTAAATAACCTCTGCACTACGCTGATAATGCTTTTGAATACGTCCTTGAGTTTCTTTGGAATTAGTTACAAAATAATCTACCCTTCTAGCACTATCTTGGTCCCATTTTCGAACTACGCTGTACAACCAGCCCATGAAAGGTAAATATCTTTTTATTTTGGCATGATCTAGTTCGGTATCATACCCATACAAATACCTGGAAGGAGTATGGCAGTAACAAACATTTATTCCCTCTTTTACAGTGGTGTGAATAGCCGCATAGGAGCTGGAAGTAATCACTACATCATACCCTTTAAGATTTAAACTTCTAAAAGCTAGCGGATAAAGTAAAAAATAAAATTTGTAGAGTTGTCTTTTAAAAGGAAGGAACTGCATCCAGGTGGTTTTGACTTTTTTTAAATCTACACCAAAACCCTCTTTTTTCATTTTTTCTGCAAGGAGAAAACTGGTATAAATAGGAGCTTCAGGAAAAGTCACGGCCAGTGCTTCGACCACCTTTTCCGCCCCACCTACAGTCCACAAATAATCATGTACAATTGCTACTTTTGGTTTGCCCATAAATAGAATTATATCAAGATTTCTTGGTTTAGAGAAAGGAACTGGGGTAGACTCTCTGTTTGGATATCAGCCACAGTTAATTGTAATTAAGAAGCCCATTTTCAATTTGACTGGTTGTGATTTCAAATGATCGCTTTTGTCCCTATTGACAAGCAATTGACCGCTTTCTAAACTGTTATTAGAAGAAAAACTTCGGTACATGTGGACAGCAGGGACCAACTAGTTTTTCCTCTTTTCAAAAATTTAATCTGTCTGCAAAGGACTGCTACATGGCTGCTTATTTTAAAATTGCTTTGCTCTTGCGGGCTTTAAGAAAAATTGAAGTTATCTTTGACTTTGTCCTCAAGAAAAACAAACTCAATAGTTCCTTCTCTATAAATGAACTTACAGGATCCGTCTAAGACGGATTCTTTTTTTGAAAGGAGGTGAATAAAATGACAATTAATCCAAGAATCTTACTATCCATGGCCTCTATCGCAGCGGCAGCGACCCTCGGTATCGGCGCTACCTTTGCGTTCTTCTCAAGCACAGCGACAAGTACTGGTAACGTTTTCAGTACAGGGACACTAACCTTGTTACTTGACGACTTTAATGAGTTAACCCCTGCAGCTACTGTCACTGCATCAATTGGGGCCACTATGAATCCTGGACAGACCACAACAGGTTTTGTTTCTTTGCACAATGGCGGAACGGTTGATATAGCAGAAGTCAACGTAGACTCAACAGCTACTGTACCAAGCTCACCAGATTTAGCGGATAAATTAAATATCACGTTAGCAAGAATAGGTTCAGAGTTCACTTGCACAGTAAGTCCGCTTGACGTAACTGGAAGCTTTCCAGCAACCTTGGCTTTATTAAACGCCGATGTTGATGGTGTTGATCTGCCTGGAACTGCATTAGCAGCGCTAGGAACAGATAAGTATCTTTGTATGACCTTAACGTTGGATTCGGGAACTGACAACACCTATCAAGGTAAAACCATTACCGAAACCTTTACGTTCGTTGGTCATCAAGATCTGACTCAATAAGAGGGGAATAATGAATTCAAAACTCCTGAGTGGAGTAAAAATTACATTAGCAATTGTGCTGGTAGTGGTGACTGGGGTCTTCGCTTATCTGATCACACCGATCTTTGGAAATAAAGTGTTGATCGTGAGAAGTGGGAGTATGTCTCCGTCTCTACCGGTTGGTTCTTTGGTGGCAATAAGGCCCAAAGAAGCACTCCGTAGCCCACTACCAGCCGTTCCCGTATATCATCCCGGAGATGTTATCTCCTTTAGAGATCCTCTAAACTCCAAAACCATTACTACTCACCGCGTAGTCAGCGCCAAAACAGAAAACTACTCCGTACTTTATCAAACCAAAGGTGATGCCAATAATGACACTGATCAGAGTTTGGTTGCCGAGAAAAATGTCTTAGGAGCAGCTTTTCTCACTGTCCCCTACTTAGGACAACTTTTCTCTTTTACTAAAACTGCTTTTGGTTTCTTGCTTTTAGTCCTTATGCCAGCTATATTTGTAATTTTGATGGAAAGCTGGAATATCATTAGGGAATTAAGAAAAAAGAAACCAATCCCCTATTTCTATCTCAAAGATTTTAAAAACTCAGTCACCCACGGCCCGACCCTGACTTCTCTAATTCCACTCCTAGCAATAGGCTTAATTTTCAGCCAAACTTTTGCCTATTTTTCTGATACTGCTACTAGCACCAGCAATGTTTTTGCCGCATCAGCAGAATTTCCCAATCAAAACATAGCAGATCATGTTGTTATTAGTGAAGTTCAAATAACAGGTGGCCCTGGATCTACAAATAATGATTTTATTGAGTTATATAACCCCACTGACTCACCAATTAATTTAGATCCTTATATATTAGTGAAACGTTCAGGGAGTAGTACTACAGACACCACAATTGTTACATTTACCTCTACCCATATAATTCCCGCTCAAGGGTTCTTTCTTTGGGCGAATAGTAGCTTCACTTCAATTTCTGCAGATATTGCAACAACTGATATTTTAGCATCTAGCAATAGTATCGCTCTCAAGGTTCAAACATCAGGTGTAATTGTTGATGCTTTAAGCTGGAATAATGCGACAGAAAGTTATAAAGAAGGAACTGAATTCTCCCCAGATCCGGATCCAGGGTCAAGTATGGAGAGAAAAGCGCTCTCAACTTCCACGGCAGCGACAATGGTTTCTCCTGGAATCGATGCCACTAAGGGTAACGGTCATGACACCAACAACAATAGCACTGATTTTATTTTAAGACCTGTATCACAACCACAAAATAGCACTAGCGGAGGAACAGAAAGTCCTTAATGAAAAAATATTTGAGAATTATTAGTCTTACTTTGATCACTTCCTTACTGATTACTCTAAATGGTGGTTTGGATTTGAGCGCTCAGACTGCTCAAGCAGCTGGGGATTTGACAGTGAATTGGGGTCCTGGCCTCTCTGAAGGCGACCCAATTTTTGTGGTTTCCAATATGTCTCCGGGACAAATGGAAACTAGAAGTGTTGGGGTAACCAACTCTGCCCCCTCATCTAGATCGGTCGGAGTACGGGGTATCCCCACGGATGACAGTGATAGCCTCTCTTCCCAACTGAATATTTTAATCACTGAAGGAGCGGTTACTCGCTATGGCCCCCAAACTTTGGCTCAATTTTTCACAGCTAGCGGTGGTCCGGATGGAATTTTTCTCTCTAACCTTAACTCTGGGAATTCCACGACCTATGATTTCCAGGTAACCTTCAAAGAAACATCTGGTAATAGCTGGCAAAACAAAAGTGTGGTTTTTGACCTAAAAATTGGAGTAGCCATTGATTTGCCCTCAGAATGTGATAATTTGAACCTATCCTCTACCCCGATTATTGGTTCCTCCAAAGCAGAAACTCTGACAGGTACCCCCGGAAACGATTTGATCATGGGTTTAGAAGGAGCAGACAAAATCAATGGTAATGGGGGAGATGATTGCATACTGGGTGGTAGCGGCGCTGACAGTATAAATGGTAATAGTGATAATGACGTAATCTTTGGTGAAGATGGTGCAGACACTATCAATGGCAACAATGGGGATGACATCATTGTGGGTGGAGTGGGAGCTGACAGTCTCAAGGGTGAAAACGGTCAAGATCACTTGCGGGGTGGTTTAAATGCGGATACTCTCGATGGTGGCAATAATGATGATATTTTAGAAGGTAATGAACACGCGGATACCTTAAAAGGCGGTAATGGGAGTGATAATTTAGATGGTGGAAGTGGAGTAGATACTGCTAATGGTAACAATGGGATAGACACTTGTGTAGCGGAAACCAGAAACAACTGTGAACTTCCCTAAAGGAAAGTAGCTGATCAAGCTTTGGAAAGCTGTATCAGCTACTGTAGGCTGCCTGGGCTAACAATGATGTTCTCCTGTTAGTTGGTCAGTGTCGTCCCCGTGAGGAAGACGGGGAAAGTTGCGGTACATTCTTGAAAAGGATCTCCTTTTTGACGTCGTCGGACAGCTCTGTAGTGTTGTCTCGCAGAGATATGAGCTGGGCGATGCGCATTTCCTTGGTAATTTGTCCCCTCTGGAACTTCTTCCAAATCTGGCGCACGCCGTCCTCGAATTTCTCCTCTGTACTGATGAGCCGAAGCCCGTCAAGCACTGGTGGAGACTGACTATAAACACTCAAGGGTTCTTCTCCTTTCAACCTGGTGGCAGCCTAGGTAAAACTTAACACCATTACTATCAAATTTCAATAGGGAATTTTGGGGAACCAGTTTGGAAAGAGCGGCACTTGGTTTGCTGTTGCAAACTAGTAATCCGCTCGTTATTTTCTGGCCGCCGAAGAGAGCCTCAGCTCACTTTCAACACTAATCTTTGGCATGTAGTGCTCAATAGCAAAGGGTGGAACCTCGACTCGAACCTCACCCCGCTAGGGTAAGCGATTGTCTTGCCTTTGCTTGAACTACTTGGTGTAGCCTCAGTACTGGTGCAGAATCGGAACGTCAATGAACTCTCTCCGGCGATGTGAGTTGCCATCTCACCATTGTAGAACTGGATAGGGTCAGACCCCTCAGGGTTGACTAGGCTGATTGGACAGAGACCACCACACCTTCCTCTTGTAGGAGAGCAGGTATTCCTTGCGGAGCCAATGCTTTCCAGTACACAGGGTGACCTCTTTGCACACCCAGGAGTAGGTCGCCAATTGTGCTAATTGCCTGCGACTCGGGACTGCTTTCAACCTTGATCGTATCGCCTTGCCAGACTTTCGAAACGTGATCTCCACCTTCGAATTCCGGCGTGGCAGTAATACTGGCTGCTTTTTTCGAGCTTCTCAGCACGTTCTGAATAGCCAACATCTCCACCAAGGCCGTTCGTCCCGCATGGACATGACCATCGTAGACTGACGAAGCTGACCCACTTGGGGAAACAGCATTTTTCACGAGTACCTCATAAAGAACGCGAACGGACTCCAGAAGGTGCTCGACTGGGTCAGGAGTTTTCTTCAGCAAGGCAGCCGAACTGCCCACTTATTTAAACTCCAGACAGAATTCAGCGGCGGGGAGGGTTCCACTTCTCTCCACCAATGACATGATCTCTCACCTCACGGGCATATTGCCCCAATGACTGATGAGATGGCAACGATCTAAAAACAAAATCTATTTTCAAACCGTTGCCACTCAACTAGCAACCAATATTATCACAAAAGCAATTAGTTGTTCAAGGTTATTAACTAGTTGTTTTTTCCTCTGCTAACACGTCTAACAAAACTTTTCTTGTCTCTCTTGAAAATTTTTCCCAACTATACTTTTTGACCTGATCTTTTCCAAGACGAATGTATTTTTCCCTGATCTCCTTCTCCTTTAGTAAAATATTGATTCTGGTTATTAAATCTTCTTTGTCCTGTGGGTCAAAATACATGGCCGCCTCACCGTAAACTTCTTTAAAGACAGGAATATCACTAACCAAAACTGGCAGACCGACACTCATAGCCTCAAGACCTGGTAAACCAAATCCTTCCTCAAAGGAGGGGAAAACAAAAGCAGTGGCTGTTTGATATAAATCTTTTAGATCGCTATCCCCAACTCTTCCCGTAAAAACAATTTTCTCAAGAACCCCATTGTCAATTGCCTGCCTTTTAAGACGTCTAAGAAATTCATTTTCAGGACTTACTAAAACAATCTTCACCCCTTTTAGAGAGCCAGCTACCTCCACTAATAGTTCCAAGTTTTTGTGGGGAGAATTATTACCAACTGCTAAGATAAAATCATTTACATGATACCTTTCTCTAACACTAGCTTTTTCTTCCTGAGTTAATTTATCCCCAAAAGTCTCATCCGCTGCTTCGGCAATCACGGCGATACGATCTTCAGGTAAACTAAATTTTCCAATTAATTTCTCCTTAACTACCAGACTGGGAACAATTATTTTCTCCGCTTTTCTTACTGCTCGATTTAAAACTACTTGGTAGCTAAGATGTTTAAAATTATACAAAAGCGGATTTCTTAGAGTCGCTTTTTGTCCTTTAAACTCAGTGATGATCAGGTCATGAATCATTACCACCATTTTACCCGGGTAAAAAACAGGGATATTTAGATGGGGAACAAAAAGTAAGTCTAGCTTTTCCCTAGAGAAAATTCTGGGGAGGAGAATTTGTTCTGATATCGAGTACCATCCTACATTGGCAACAACTTTTTTGAAGTTAGGCTGTTCCGGGTGGTACTGATCAAAATTGTCTTCCTTTAAAAACACAACGTAATTTGTTTCAGAGTCAATTTTTTCTAAGTTCCTAAGCAAATTTACTAGGACTCGACCAATACCAAAATCACCATAGAACCGTGCGTCAATACCAATCGTCATACCATCATCTCCACCACTTCTTGCGCCAGTTTTATAGAATAGTTTTGGCCTCTATCCCAAGGATAGACCTGACCCATATTAGCTAAATAAATATTTTTGATTCCCGTGGTGTGAGGTGGAATATGGTCCTTGTACCCAATCTTGACAATTGGTTGTGCGTAGGGGGCTCTAAATAGTTGATAATCTTCTACCCAATCTTCCTTAAAACTAGGATTTATCTTGGCTAGATATGGGACATATTTTTTAAAGGTTTCTTCTGGAGTTAGTTTAAATCTAGGATCAGTAGTAGCTAAGTAATTACCCAAGTAAATTAAATGTTTGCCGCCGTAATCAGACGTGGGCATAAAATTGGTATGCTCAACAAATACCAAAAAAGGAAAAGACTGGTCAGAAATATTTAGCCAGTAATAGTCACTTAACTTTCTTTTCAAAGTCAGAACCAAAGTCTGGGCCCCAAAATAATCATCCCAATGGTATTTTTCCTTGAAACTAGGACTCAGTTGGGGTGTGAGTTTGAAAAACAGATTAGTTGGCAAGGTCACTAAGACCTTGTCAAATTTATAGTCCTTTTTGTCAGTGGTCACAGTTACTTCACCATCTTTCTCCTCAATCATAATTGCGCTTTCCCCGAAGACCATGTTCCCTCCGCCTTTTTTAATTCTTTCTTCCAGAGCGACATACAATTGGTAAAAGCCATTTTTTAGGTAACCTAGTTTTTGGGTACGGCTAAAGACTCGAGCCCAAAACCAACTCATGGTAATCTGGTCATAGTTTTTGTCAAATTTACCTTTCAGCAACGGGTCAAAAATTACCTGATAAGCTTCTTTACCGATTGCTTTTTTAAGCCAGATTGCGGCAGTAATGTTTTCGAACTGGTGATAATTCTTAGTTAGTTTTAGGTAAGCTAAAACTAGTCCCAAACGAACACGATTAAAAGGTTTTAAGGGTGAGAATTTTAAAACAGTGGCAGGGGAATCAAGTGGGTAAATTTCACCTTTATATAAAGTACCAGTTTTCCCTGGTTTCCAAATTAGTTTATTTTCTAATCCAAGTTCCTTTATAAGACTCACAATGACTGTGTCGGTTTGAAAAATATGATGGTAAAATTTTTCGAAGTAACTGTCACCGATTTTCAGAGAGGTGAGTAGACCACCGACTGTTTCTTCCTTTTCAATGACGGTGACTTCATGACCTTTTTCTTGCAAACGAAGGGCAGCCGTCAGTCCTAAGGCCCCACTGCCTAGAACACCAATTTTGAGCTTTTGCGAAAAACGAGCTTCGCTTCTCTTCAAGATTTCCCCTCTGAAAGTTTGGTTACCGAGATATTCATTTTCCAAGCATAGTAAAAACCCACCAGAGTAATCGGCAGCCATTGGGTGAAGTGAGTTAAGATCGCGTAAGAAAAAGCGATATTTCTATCCACTCCAAAAAAGACGGCGACCTGCGTGAAGAAAAACTCAAATGTTCCCAAATACCCTGGTCCTGAGGGTATGAGAGTAGAGAGACCTACCACCAAAGCAATGAGGGCAGCTTGATAAATACTAAGATCTAAATTAAAACTTTTGGCAATTAGCCAAAACATTCCCGCTTCAATCATCCAAATCACCAGAGAGGCAAGCAAAACTAGAGCCACTGATCGGATAGATTTCAAAGCCTTAAGACCTTCCAAAAAAGCTACAGCCGAGGCGAAAGGGCGTTTCAATCTTTCTTGACGTTCAACCCAAACAAAGATTTTTTTGACAGAAGTTGTTTTTTCGATCAGGGGGAGGAGAAAAACTCCTACCGCAACGACCCCGAAAAGTAGACTAGCTAAAAGCAAGGGGGTCTTCAAATCTTCTGGAAAAGGGAGCACCATGATAAGTAAGCTAAATAAGATAACTAGCGAGAGGCCATCATAGAGTCTTTCTCCAAATATCACGGCCAGCATGCTGCTACGAGATACCCCCAGAGTGCGCCCCGTGATATGCGCGCGGACAACCTCCCCAAGTCTCAAAAACAAGACGTTGTTAGACATGTACCCGATTGCTAAATAAGGAAAGAGACTACGTACCCTTACTTCTTTAAATGAAAGAAGCAGGTATTTCCATCTCAAAGTCCTAAGCCAAAAACCAAGAAAATGAAAAGCTACCGATACTAAAACTAGCGGGTAGTTCACTTTTGTAAAAGCAACCCCCAAAGCCTCAAAATTTATCTGGCGCACCACTAAAAAAAGAAAGAAAGCGCTCACCACTAAGCCAACTAGAACTCTTTTCATTTAAGACTCCTTTGAGATTTTCCAGGACCCATATATCTCCACCACAAAAGAATCGTCTCAAAAAAGGCTTTGATGATGACTTTTGGATTGGCTCCAGATTGCTTACCAGCCACTCGGGGATAATGATTTACCCCTACTTCTTTCACACTTTTACCCATAATCTGAGCTTTTAGCATAATTTCAGTATTTACTAAAGCGCCAATGGTTTCAAAATTTATCTTATCTAAAACTTCACGATGGTAGATTTTGAAAGCACAATCAATATCTCGAAGTTTAACACTAAATAATGTAATCACCATTAAATTGTATGTGCGTCCGATCATCACGCGGTACCATGGGTCTTGGCGCACTGTTCTAAAACCAGCAACAATGTCAAAACTTCTAACATATGGTAACAATTTGGTAATATCTTTGATCTCAAACTGTCGATCTGAATCCATAAAGAAAACTAGGTCGCGTGTGCTCGCCCTGAAACCAGTAGTGAGAGCAGCTCCATAACCCAAATTCTTAGGGTGAGAGATTAGTCTCACTCTTCCTTCTTTCTTGACAAAATCCTCTACTACTTCTTTGGTGTTATCCGTACTACCATCATCAACCACAATAATCTCGTAATCAAGTTTAAGCGAATTTAGGACCAAAACTGCTTCTGGTAACAGTATGGGAAGATTTTTTCCTTCATTATGAGCTGGCAAAACTACCGAGATGGAGAGGTGTTCGGCTGCTGATTTAGTGTTTTTGTCTTGCATTCAGAAATATCATCTTAGTGTGCAGAACTTAATAATTAGCCAATAAAACTAGCATACCAGCTCTTTTTAAGAGCCGCAATCCTCTCTCATCGCGGGCAAATTTCTGGAGCAGGACTTCCCCGCGATCAGCTGAGGTAATCAAAAGTTGGAGTTTTTCACTGGTAATTGTCTTTTCAATATCATAGTTGTCGACTTCCTGGTACTTACCTTCAGTATAATAACCAGCCACTTTGGTACTCACCCCGTTTAGTAGCAGTAAATTTTGGCTTCTTCCTTGGTATTCAGGACTTAGAATTAGGTCAGCCAAATCTTGGTTGGCATTAGGAGGCGTGATCTTGGTTGTGACTGATGGTAAATTAATATACAGAGGCAACGAGATTATCAAAATGACTGGGATAGCGTACTTTACCAGTTTTCCAACGCGCAGATGGTTGAGAGAATGCTTTTGGTAATATTTATAAGTAAGATACACAATAAGTAGTGACAGCAAGGGTGTCAAAGCGAAAATATTCGGTAAGTGACGGAAATAATTTTGCATAAAAATTACCGGGTCATAAATAACGCTGTAGAGATGCCATGGTAAAAAGATCAGTAAAAATACGGTTAGATTGACATTGATAAGCAACCCTTTCTTAAGTAGAGTTCGATTCCAGTTTAGTAGTAATAAAAGGTAAATTGGCAAAAATAGAATAGTAAGTAAACCATCAGTTAGGCTAGCTAACCCCAAAGAGACGCCACTGAGAAGAAAAAGGTGACGGTGTTTTTTACTAAGTTGTAAGGTATAAATAGAAAGCAAAATAAAGAATGCTGCCATAATTTCCGTATTGACACTACGAGTGAGATAGACAAAAGGTGTGATAAACAGACTTAGCAGGGCTGTCACAGTAGCCCAGTAACGGTTAATTAGTTGCCTCGCAATAAGATAAGTGAGGAAAATTGCCCCCACTCCAAAGAGGGCCGGCAAAAAACGAATGATAAGATTTGGTACGCTCAAATAGAGATGAATAATATTGGTTGATAACCAGTAAAACAAAGGTGGGTAGGACAGATAAGTTGCGCCCTGGTAAGTAGGTACCAGCCAGTTAGTATTGCGATACATTTCACGAGCAACGGTTGCCAAAACCGCTTCGGAGCTAATGACATTAGTCGATCCCAACCTGTAGAAAATAACAAAGATTGCTGAGAGTAAGACCGAAACTGCCGGAATAATCTCATACCAATTTAGAGTCTCTTTTTTTTCTCCGTCTGCTAAAACTACCCCTTCTTTCATCAACCGCTCAAACACCATGGTAAAAAGTAATGCTAAAAAGATGTAAAACCAAAAAAATTCTAAGTTGTAGGAGTAGAAGATTCCCCCAGTCCAAATTCCGATCAGGCCACTTAGGAATCCAATGGAGTAAATTTTGACAGTTTTATTATGACTGTGACGAATAAGTTTAATAAGTGATTTAAGAATTAGAATGACAAAAGCTAAATAGACAGACAGACCAACCAACCCAGTCTCTGTGATAATCTCAAACCAAACAGAGTGAGCCGGAATTCTCACATCCGCGGGGTCAACTCTAGAGTGTTCCATCCCCGTTTCACTCTGGCGAAACTTTTCAGAAAAACTACCATAACCAATTCCGAAAATTGGGTTTTCTGTAAAAAGCTCAACTTCACCCCGAAGCAATAGGTAATGAGCCTTGGTAGAAGGTTCTTCAAGGTCAACTACGGATTTTACCCTATCAAGTAAAGAACGTCCGGTAGCATTGGAAACAAAGATTACCAGTCCTGATATGGCAATGGCCCCAAGTAAGGGTAAAATCTTGCGGTAATACCCCGACTTGATTCCTAAAATTAATATGACCAGACTACCTACTATTAAGGAAAGTAGCCCACTTCGGGAAAAGGAGTAAAGAATGACAAAAGAGATCAAGAAATAAGCTAACCACCAGAAAGCTTTTGGCCAGAATTTTTTTTCGAGCCATGAAAAAGCTACCACCATGGGGGCAATCATGCTCAGGTAAGCCGCAAAATGATTAGCGTCAAAAAATGTTCCGGGTAAGCGTATATAGTCTCCCCCACTTAGAACTCCAGGAAGATTATGTCCAATAAAGGTAATTACTACATACTGAAACAAACCATAAAAACCAACTACAAGACCAAAAAGGACAAAAGCTCGCACCAATTTGATTACAAAAAATCTCGATGGCAAAAGAATCGACCTCATCAAAATGTATAGACTTATCATCGCTGTGTAGAAAGCGAAAAGCTCGACACTGGCACCAAGATTACCACTTTGCATGAGTGATACTAATCTTATCAACCAGAGTACTCCTAAAAGGCGGAAAACATTGTCCCCTGAAAGTTCTTTGACTGCTTTAGTGAAATTTAGTGTCTTTTTAGTGATACCCTGAAAAATAAAGTAAACTCCTGCCAAGATTAGAAAGAGCAATAAAATTCTTACGGGCACAATTTTGTTATAGAGGATACTCATACGAGAGTGGTCAGCTAAGGGAATTAAGACTACAAAAAGTAGCAGACTGTATTGGAAAAATTCTAAAAAGTTTGTAATTTTAGGCAGTTTTGGCATAAACAGAATTTAGCTTCCGGCCGATTTTTTCCCATGAATATTTTTCCTCGACCAATTTTTTTGCACCTTGTACTATCTTAACATTTAGAGCAGAGTTCTCCAAGAGCTCAGCGCAAGCAAGGGAAAATTCCGCGGGAGTTTCAGCCAGCAGAAATTCCTCCCTAGGTCGCGCTTCCAAACCCTCAATCCCCACTTTGGTCGTAATCACGGGCAAGCTACTGGCAAAAGCTTCAAGTACTTTGAATTTTGTACCACTTCCTGCCCGCAAAGGAGCCAACATCACCGTCGCTTTGCAGTAAGCTTCACGGATGTCGTTTAAATCAGTCTGAACTTTAATATCAGGGTTATTTAGCTTTAGCAACCAGTCTTGTTGAGCTCTCCCGACAAACCATAGCCTAGCATTTGGTACTGCCCTTTTAATCTCCGGCCAGATTTCTTTCACTAGCCAAATGGCACTATCTGCGTTTTGAATATAGTTGGTGGGCCCCACAAAAAGGAAAAGAGAATCTTCTGGTTGCCTCTTTACACCCTTAAAAAAATCTATGTCAATACCATTGGGTATCACCGGGCAGTCTTTACTAACCACATCTTCAATTACCTTTTGGTCACTCACTGAAACTGCTAGACTAGTATCGGCAATCTTCCATTTATTTTCCTCATACGTTTTCATGCGGGCAATATCAAATTTCATAAGTGAGCGAGCTGGTTCCTTTTTAGTGGCTGCGTATCTTTGGTAGATAAAATACTCAACGTTTTGGTTCCCAGCTACTACCTTTACTCCTAAATCCTTTTCCAAAAAAGGAAAGGTATAAAAAGACTCAAAGTGAGCTAGATCATAACCCTGACGTAGCTCCACTTTTAACTTACGAGTGACTTCCGGATCATAGTAAAGAGCAGCGGCAAAAGGGTATTTCACCAAATACTTCAAGTTGTTGAAAGAATTAATTTTTCTCCTTTTAAAGGTTTTCACCTCCTTGACAATTTTTTTAAGTTCCGACAGATAATTCAGCTCACTCTCTTGCCGAATAAAGGAAAAAAGAGTGACTTCATGCTCTTTTGAGATTTGTTTTAGCAGGTTTAAAGATCTGACCTGTCCCCCACTAAAGGGTGGCAAAGGCAGAGCGGAAGTGAAAAAAAGTACCTTCATGAAATCGCCTCTCTATATATAGTATCTAGCCTGTCTACTATTTTGGTCCAATTGTATTTCTCGGCAACGTCTGTAGATGCATTATTGATCAAATTTTGAGTGGCTTTCTTATCTCCTAAAATGGTAATTACTTTTTCCGCCAAGTCCTTTGAATTCTCAGTGTCAAAAAGCAGACCAGTTTCTCCGTCCCTCACTATCTCGGGTATGGCTGTGTTGTTTGCGGCGACCACTGGTATTCCAGCAGCAAAGGCTTCAATCATAACGATCCCAAATGCTTCGCTTCTCGAGGGCAAGCAAAAAAGATCACTTACTTTATACGCACCTAAAAGTTGGGGTCGCGTCACCTTTCCGGCAAAAATAACCTGTTCTGTCAACCCCAAATCCTGGGTGGTTTTTTCGAAAAATGCTTTTTCCCCAAAATCCGGTCCGACTACTAAAAGCTTGACTTCCTTGTCCTTCTCTAAAACTCTCGGAAGAGCTCGAAGAAGTGTATCCACACCTTTATGCGCTGTTAACCTCCCGACAAAGAGAATCACTTTATGATCACGTAAATTGTATTTGTCCCAGAAAGAGGTGTCTGCTCCCCCAAATTCTGCCACATCGACTCCAATAGGCAAGACTTCAAATCTTTTTACAGTTACCTTCTCTTTTTCAATAAGACTTTTTTCGAAATTGGAGATCACAATGGTAGTCTCAGCATTAAAAGCTAGTTTACCAATCGTACGATTATGTAACCTACCTAAAGAAGTAGTACCAAACATCCCTGCGTAAGGTGAAAAAATGTAAGGAGTTCTTTTTATTTTTTGTAAAACAGCAGCCAGGTCAGTAGTAAATCTTTTATTAGCATGCAAATGCCAAAGATCAAAACTACTTCCTAACAACTTTAGAGCCATGCTTGGGACTACTGGTGAAAACGGACCTTTTCTAACTCCTGGCACAGTCCACAATCTTTCTACTTTTACACTATTAACAATGTTTGAGTAATCAGTATCTAGATTGGAAGTAAAAACTGTAACTTCATGGCCCAGGTTCATCACTAGTCTTTCGGAGTATTGTTTGACTGTTTCTTCCACACCACCTATGGAAGGATAATAACGTGGGGTGACTTGTAAAATTTTCATTTGAGACCTCTTCTAGCGCCAAGTGTAAAGATAAAATCCATTCTTTAGTTTTGTTTCCTGACAAGGGCCATGTTGTTTTAGTAAATCTTTCTGACAAGGCACCAATTGCTGTTGATGATCTAGTAGCAAACCCTTCTCCTCCAGTGGTGCTGTGTTTACTAAACGTCGGTACTCAGGGTAACGAGCCTCGATAGGCGGATTGTCTCTCGTAGCGGCGATTATTTCTTCCCCTGATTCTAAAACCAGGTGGTAAGAAACCAAGGCATGAGTATCCACATACTTGATGTTTTTTTCTCTTAGGGTCTGGATGGTTTCTTTTAGGTCAACCTGGGAGACAAAGGAACCTACAGGAACTTGAGTTAGACCAAAAATTTGGGTTCCTAAAACAATCAAGTAGAGTCCCATGGCTAAGCCTTTATTAAATCTTTCTTTTATTTCTTTAACCAGAAAAACTATTAAAATAGGGAGCGCAGTGTAAAGTGGGCCAATATAACGTGGCTCCTCAATGAATTGGTTGAAGGGAGAAGAAAAACTAAAAATTATAAAAACTGAAAGCGAAAAAAGTAAAATTAAATCCACTGGCTGCAAACTGAAAGCGATTTTTAACCTCGGAGTTAAGGTAATTAGTCCAAAAGACAAAGTTTTCAAAACATCCAGTAGTCTTTTCACTAGCAACCACCCGAACGCAAGTAGGTAGATACCACTTACCAAATAAGTAAGCAGGGTAGAGAAATCCACTCGGGAAAAAGGCTTTCTAAGCCCAAACATAATCGGCAGGCCCACGGTAAAAAACTCCACCATGGCTTTTTTCACTCCAAACGGTTTATGGAAAAGAGATTGGGTATTGAGATTTGAATGATTGATGTTAAAAACAATTACGGTCAGGCTACCTAGAACAAACCCTAGAATTCCTGCTAAAAATAGCCTAGTTAAAAAAATCTTCGGTTTCCAAAAAAAGACAAAGGCTGCTGAAGGCAGCAAGTAGTAGATGATTGTGGGTTGCACCCAATAACCAAGCCCCGCAAAAATACCCATAAGGAAAAAAGAAACCGTCTGTGCTCTGGAATTTAGTTTGTCATAAACATTCTTGATAATCAGAATAAAAATTAGATTTCCAAAAACCATGGTCTCCGGGTACCCAGTACCAGCGCGAGTCGTCCAATTCATCCAAAAGGGGCTAGTTATGGCAGTTAACAGAAGAGATAAAAGAGCATAGTTTCTCGAGTTAAAAACCAACTTTGCTAGAAAGTAAGAACTAAAAAGAAAACCAATGGAAAAAAGAAAGATAGGTAATTTTACTAAGTAATCATGAATTCCAAAGAGTCCAAAAAAGGCCGCTGTAACAAACGCACTCAAAGTCCCAGTGTAGTTTTGATTGTAATAAAAAACACTCCTCTCCCCTTGCAGGATATTTAAGGCCTGGACGCCATAAACTGCTTCATCCGCACTCAGCCTAGTTTCTGGAGCCATCATATAATAAAGTCTTAAACCAATCCCAACTAAGAGAATGATCCAAAACCCAATTTTGAAATTTAGGGGGGTTAATTTAAAACTCATTTAAGTCCTTTTTTCTTGGCGAGTAGTCTTACCCCATCATCTACCAAAACCTCATAAGTGCCTAGACTCCTAATTTCTTTTTTAAAACTTTCTAAAGCTTCGTATTTGTAAAAAGAATCTGAGGTTTCTAGATTTGTTAAAACTAAATAATCAGGGCTCTGCCTACCCAATAAACTGGGTTCGAACGAATAAATCTCTTTTCTCTGGCTTAGGTGAGGTACCCACGAGGACTGCGCTCCCACACTCACATCCGAGGGAATCATTTTCAAAACTTCATAGTTTTTCTTCAAATCCTGCGATAACTCGTAGGATTTCGGGTTGATAATTCTCGTCAAGGGACCATTATTGCGGTAAGTAAAGTAAAGAGGTGAAATAATCAGCACAATCGATACTACAGGTAGGAGATAACTACTCACCTTATCTTTGATTTTTAACTTCCTTGAGACCCATAAGAGATTAGAAATAGCATTGATTGTTGCAATTGCAAAGATCACGCCCAAAATAGCTGAATACTGGAACCGGATGATCCACCGCTGAATCAAGGTTGTCAAGAATCTTTCGGCAATGTTAGGAAAAGTTAAGACCAAAGTTTCTGGACTAAGCAGAGGCAGAAAAGCAAAAGAACCAATCAAATTGAAGGTTGTTTTGATCTTGATTAAATGGTCATCATAAAAAGCAGCCTTAGCTACGAGAAAGGGATTGGTAATGGATTTTACGACTAGATCTAAGCCAGTTTTACCAATCTCAGGAGGCAAGTGTTCATAAGCAAAAATGTCTTTCTTAAAGAAAGGAATAATATAACTAGTGATTATAAAGTAGCTAGCAAGTCCTACTCCGACGGTAATTAGCCCGATTTTATAGAGTCTCAATCGAATCACTCCATAAACTCCTAACATCGCTACGTATAGAGGCATATCTTCTTTGACCAAAAGACTCAGACCAATCATCAGGAAATAAAGTTTGATCCTTTTGTCATGCAGAAAAAGAATTGCAAAAGCAAATAGTGGCAAACCAAAGGCAATTTCATGAAAATCATAATCAATCAGCGTCTGCACCCCAATGAAGGTCAGGTAGGCAAATGCAATTGCCAGCCCAAAATATTTTTTCTTGAATCGATTGACGGCTAGTTGGTACAATGGCCAAGCAGCAATGCCCACCGCTAACGCTTGAGCTACCAGAATTCCAGACACATCTTTCCATATCCAATAGATCGGAGCTAAGAAAACCAAGATGGGATGGAAATGGTCACCAAGTAAATTGGCCCCAGGAGTCGTGCCAAATTTGACAGTGCTCATTGGGGCTTCAAAGTGTGAATAATGCCAGAGTGCTTGGTCAAAAATTCCTAGGTCCACAGCGTCGGTTTGAAAATGAAGGTGGCGGTTTATACTCCACAAAGCATAAACAACAATAAAAAAGGTGATTAGGAACAGAATTTCCCAATGCACTCTAATTTTAGGCCAAAGTTTCATCCTTTTCATTTTACATTAGGATCAGACAACCTGGCAATGTTAGTTGGTAAAACGGTACTTAACTAGTGTCCAAAGAGCTGCCACGCCATCATTCCATCTAATTTTCTTGCCTTCCCCTTTGGTACGTCCATTATATTGGATCGGTACTTCGTAAATTTTTACACCTTGTTTGGATAATTTGGCAGTGATCTCTGGGCAAAAATCAAACCGGTTACATTTTAGTTTTTGGTTTTTTAAAATTTCACTTTTAAAAACTTTATAGCAAGTGGCCTCATCCGTTATATTAATGAGATAAAGGACGTTAGCAGTCATTGTTAAAATTTTGTTTGCTAACCAGTTGGCAAGGGCCATTCCTTTAATTGACCCTTTAAATCTGGACCCATAAACTACCTTGGCCCTCCCATCCTCGATCGGTTTTACCAGTGAGTAGTAGTCTTGAGGGTTATACTCCATGTCCGCATCTTGAATCAGGATGATGTTCCCACTTGCTTCCTTAATACCGGTTCGAATCGCGGCCCCTTTGCCCATATTTTTGGTGTGGCTCACAACTTTGAGACTTTTTAGTTTAAACTTTTTTAGCTCCGGCAGGGAGCCATCAGACGAAAAATCATTAACAACAATAATTTCTTTAGGGATTTTTACTTTATTAACTGCCTCAATCACCCGCCCAATATTTTTCTCTTCGTTATAGACAGGGATGATAACTGACAGACGTGTCATTGTGTCTCTCTTAGATAGAGTTTATCGGAGTGGAGTAAGTCTTTTGAGAAGTCATGTTTATCAATAACGTCACCCAGGTAATAAAGATGGTAGTCAGTTTTTAGCTGCGGATTACCATCCAAGATCTTCTGCCAATTTTCTGAAGCGATGGCCCTTCCGAAAACATAAGTTCCGATCTTTTTTACATTTACATACTCAAAATCAGTGACGGTAAATTGGTTAAAGTCCTTAAAAGTAAATCTGTGCCCCAACACAGAGATCAAGTCATTTTTCTCATTCGAGGTGCTAAAGATAATTGAGTTTAAAGGTAACTGGCGGTCTATCTGAGCATAGATTGGGTCGACTTTTATAAATGCTGACTTATACCGATTCCAACCCTCATAGATAGTAGTTGGAGCACCTAAAACAATAAAAAGGACCATGGTTGAGGCCAAAAATACTTTAGCCCCTCTTCTTTTTTTATTGTTTTCCCAAAAATATCCTATTACCAAAGCAGAGATAACAGCCAGAGCAACTTGTGTTGGTATCAGGGATCTCATACTAATATTGTTATCATCTAAGGCCTTAACAAAGAAAATAACCCAGACAGGTAC
Source organism: uncultured Gammaproteobacteria bacterium (assembly GCA_964349395.1). Classification (GTDB taxonomy): domain Bacteria; phylum Patescibacteriota; class Microgenomatia; order Woykebacterales; family RBG-16-39-9b; genus CAYGGA01. Next base: position 25,126 of record CAYGGA010000003.1, read on the forward strand.
GTAAAGAAAAAGCCCCCAGTAAAGAAGTTCTGTTTGGTAAAGCTTCTTTTTGTAAAACACCCAAGCGCCCAAAACAAAAGTAATAAACAATGGCCCAAATTCGATCAGGAAAAAAAGGATTGCGGTCAAGGCCATATTTAGGGGACGGTAGTACCAAATATTATTGGGCAGAAACCAAAAGACGTTAGAGTGGAAAATAAAATAGTGCCCTTTTTCACCCCCAATATAGAGGAGAAACATAGGTAAGGCTAGAAGAACTCCTATCCCACCAATGATAAAATTGTCCCTAATAAGAGACTTTAGCTTTTCTTTTCTCTGCAAGAAACGGACTAAAAAATAAGCAACGTAAATCACCGCCACGGTCATGAAGACAAAGAAAGTGTAGCCTACCATTGCCGCTAAAATAAGGGCAATAAGGATTTTGGTGAGTAGCTTCTTCCTTTCAGAGGAGATGATCAAGAAGTAAAGTGGAATCACTAGTAAACCACCAAAAAGGTGTTGCGAAACCCAATAAAACAATGTTATGGGAGCCGAGATTTGGGTATGGATCGCAGGGTTCAATCCTACCCAATCTGTCCACCACTCTAAATGAGTATCTTTTATGCCTTTCCATTGCGCCAAAAAATATTCCAAACCAGAAGAAAAAGTAAATGCAAAAATCAACACAAATCTTTCCAAATAGGTACTAAAGATTTTAGTGGCAAGCAAGTGTATTAACCAGAGCATTAGGACAATCAAGATAACGGTATGAATAAACCAGCTCTCGTTTACCAGCACAAAGTTGTTGGTAAACTTAGTTAGCAGCCCACTAGGAATATGATTGAAGTAGTAAATTGTCATGTCACTGATTGGGAAGTTATAAAAAAGGGGTTGCTTAGGACTAATGGCAACCGAGGTGGTCTTTTGCATTCTGGGCTTGTCATCCCCAACCGGCAAAAAACCTTGAGGTAAACCTAATTTCCCAATCATAATCAACAGAAAAAAGCTGACTAGTAAGAAATAACCACCCCACTTGAATAGATCCCCAAAAGGCGATTTCTTGGTTTCTTTAAATGGGAAAACCTGATCACTATCAATCAAACTTTTGGGGAATTTTCTGCGAAAAATTTCAGCTAGACCCAAGGCCCCAAGAGCTAAAATAATCCAGCTTAACCCATTCAAAAGATCCAACTGGGCTAGAAACAAATAATAAAAAGGAGCTAGCAAAAGGGATAAAAGTAGGATAAAAAACGGATTTTTACTAAATTTACCAGTGAAAAGTCTCCCGAGGGCAAGACCAGGAAGTACGTAGATAGCATTAATAAAGAGAAAAGCCAAAAGGTAATTGGTCATGATCTAATCATATTCGTTTGTGGTTAATGTCTGCAAACTCATTAATTCTTGCAGAATTATAGTTTTTTTAACAAGGTTGTACCCTCTCGATCAAAAATCACTTCCCACTCGGGCAAGGTTTTTACGTAGTCGATCAGCTTGAGAAACTCCTCTTTGGTCTGTGGACGCCAGTGAAAGGCGTTCGCTGACAGAAGTAAATACTCTGCTCTTTCAGGAATAGCATACTCTTCGGGCTTCGCCTCGGGAGGTAAATCCTCTTCGCGGTCATCAGCAGCGTTGGAAGGATCAGGATATTTGAGGATGTGATCACGGTGGGAAAGGTGAGGCTGCAGGGCGGACTGAGTCCCAATACTTGCCTGAGGTGGAACCAATTTTAAGGCTTCAAAAATTGCCCCACTTCCCTGAATAGGTATGTAAAAACCAACTTTCAAAAGGTTTAAAAGCGGCATTTGGTAAACTATAGTCACTGCCAAAGTGAGGACTAACATGAGACTCACAACTATCTGAATATAACTTCTCTCCACGACATCCGGCAGTTTAAAAGGGGGGAGTATTTTACCTAGATTCACTAACCCAAAAATAGCTCCATAAGCTAGTATCGGCCCTTGGTTAGAAGAGTAATGCATCCAAGGAAGATGACGTTGCAAAGTGTCGTTTAAAAATCTTTCTGCCAAAAAAGGACTCAGAATCAGTAGGAAAGAAGGTGACAGTAATGGCAGAAAAGCAAAAGAAGCAAACATACTGATCATAGTTCGTAATTTTACTAACGGGGTGAAAAAATAAACGACCGCTCTCACCGGATTTAAAATTGCGTTAACTATAATCTGCGTAGGTGAATCTCCTAGTTGAGAGACAAAATAACCATATTTCCTCCCTACAAAATAGGGCATTATTTTATAAATCACCACATAGAAATAAAATAGGGAGATAAATAAAGTAGCCGCTCCAATTAGGTATTTTCTTTTGAAAAGTAGATAAACTCCTAAGACCATCCCAAATAAGGGGATATCTTCCTTGCAAATTAAGGCTAGTACCAACATTGGCCAGTAAAGAGCCCATTTTTCCTCCAAGACTGCGTAAATAGTCCAGGCGATAAAAACAATTGAAAAAGTGGCTAAGTGAAAAGGAAAGATAGTTCCTGCTTGAAAACCAAAGTAAAGTAAGTAACCAATTATGAAAAGGATAGCCCAAATTTCTTTTACCTTGAGGTGTTTCTTAAAAGTTAGGTAAATCGGGATAGCACTTAAAACAATTGATAGGGTTTGCAGCAAAAGTAAAACTATCACTGAATCCCAGAGCCAGTACAGGGGTGCGATCAAAACTTCGATTAGCCCAAAATGGTCACCAAAAGCATTGTGGTCTTTGAAAGAGCTAATTGCCAATCTCCCCTGGGACAAAAACCAGATCTGCTGGTCATAAATGCCTAAGTCCGAATCAGTAGTGGAGTAATTGAAGTGAAGCCGGAGAATCAAAAATAAATAACCAATAAAAAAGGTTGTTAACACAATCCAAACTGGTTTATTGAGTCTTGCCATTCCAACTATTGTATACTACTTCAAAAGGCGGTTAAAGACTGCGCTTGTTTCCTTCGCTGTTTTCTCCCATTTAAATGTGTCAGCTAAGTCTTGTCCCTTTTTCACTAAAGATTCTCTTAGTTTCCCATTTTTCAAAACTTCGCCGACACTGAGAGCTAGTTTCTCGGGATTGGTGACTTCGGTAAAATAGGCTGCCTTCCCTAAAAGCTCACCTAGAGAAGCCCGCTTTGAGGTAACCACGGGTACACCCGCTTTCATAGCTTCAAGCGGAGGAAACCCAAACCCTTCGTAAAGTGAGGGGTAAACAAATACTTTAGCATGCTGATACAGTGCGGGTAGATCAGTTTCGTCTATAAATCCGGGGAAAATCACTTTATCCTTTAATTTGTTTTTAATAATTTCAGTGATAATTTCTCTAAACGAAGACTGACCACCTTTAGTCTCTTCACTCTTGCCACCTAAAACTAGCTTTAAATCCAAATTGCTGTTACTTATTAGGGCAAAAGCTCTGACCAACCCCAAGACATTTTTATGAGGGCTAAAACCACCAATGTAAAAAATGTAATCGCCGCTAATTTTATACTTCTTCAAGGTCTCCTCTTTCCCCTTTTTCTCAAAATTATCTTCGATTCCTTCATAAGTGACGGTAATTTTTTCTGGATCAATATTTAGAATTTGAGAAATGTCTTTTTTCGAGTTTTGTGAAACAGTTAAAATATGAGTTGCTTTTCTGAGGGCGGCTTCTTGCAACTTAAAGTAGAGCACTTGTCTCGCCTTTAGAAGGGGATTAGAACTTAAAATCATTTCCGGGAACTTCCAAGGAATAACGTCATGTAAAGTTACTACACTTAAAGGGACGCAGCTAAAAAACTCAGTATTATCGGGATGAAAAACCAAATCCAAGTTTGTCCCTTTAATAAGTCGGTTGAAGCGGAGGTGATCAGTTAAAACTTTTTTAGGTGGGAGCGGGAAAACTGAGGCCAAATCACCAAAACTACTAACTTTCTCAACATTGTCAGTAAGTAACACATAGCTGTTAGTTGTGTCTACTTTTAATAGTTCCGAGACGAGGTTGCGGGTGTAGCGCTCTAAGGCTTTATTCGTCCCCAAAACTCGAACATCAATACCAATCCTCATACCTACAAGTATAGCTAAATATTGGCGATCACGCTATGATTTTAACTACCTTTATGTGGGAAAAACTAAAAGAAAATAAACTGGTTTTAATCCCTAGCTTGATTGGTCTTGTTACCCTTTTTTATGGCTTGGGAAGTCATTACCAAAAATTGGTCAGTGATGAAATGACCTTTTTTCTGAATGCCGATTTTCTCAAAGGAGACCCGTACTACCCTTACCTTATTCTTCCTGAAGGGATAGGCACTACTCACACTCTACTGCCTTATCTAATCGGCTTCTCACTCGAAATTTTTGGTTACACAATCTTCGGTCTTAGATTTGTTCCAGCTCTTTTTGGGCTTTTGGGAATTGCAGTTTTTTTCTTCTTGGTAAAAGGTATGGTCAACAAACACAGATCCGCTTTGCTAGCCGCCACTTTATTGGCGCTTACTCATTGGTATATCGCAATTTCCCGAGTTGCGATTGAACTCTCTGAAATCCTCTTTTTTACGATCCTAAATCTATATTGTCTATCTTTGTTTTTAAATGTGGATCCCTCTACTGCCACTATTGGCAACTTTAAAATTAAGAAAAAGTATATCTTTATCCTCCTAACTGGTCTGACCTTTGGACTAGTCCAACATACCTATCAATCAGCTCGAGTTTACTTACTTTTTTATATCCTTTTCTTCCCAATTTATTGGTGGGTGAAAAAAGTCCGCTTGAAAGAAATGGTCGTTTACAGTCTCCTTTTTGCCTTAGGTTTTATAATTACCCTCTCTCCTCTCATTTTTGCATACCTGCAGCACCCTGAAAGTTTTGACTCTCGGAAAGGGGAACTAGTCTTCTACCAAAACCTAGGCCCACAAGATTTGCTTTGGTCTCTCAAAGAAAGCACTTTTAGAACTTTAGGAATGTTTCATTTTAGAGGTAGTGATGTTAGCTGTTACAATGTTCCCGCTAGACCCATGCTTGACCCTTACTCCAGTTTTTTCCTAATAATTGGCTTTGTCCTCGCTCTTAAAAATTTTAGAAGGGAAGTCAATTTAGTTTTATTACTTTTCTTTGCGGTAGCTTTAGTTCCCAGTATTATTTCTTATTGGCCAGCCGCCCCACACGGCCTAAGAGCATCTGGAGTCATCATTCCGACCATGGTCTGGGTAGGTTTGGGACTAGAAAAAACCAGTCAATTATTTAAAAAGTACCAATGGATTTTTCTAATCTTCGCCCTCTTAATAATTGGCTATTTAAATCTAAAAACTTATTTTGTTGATCAGGCATCCTTACAAACAGACTGCTTTAGAATTGACGTGGGGGATTTCCAAAAATATAAGGATCAGTTCTTGGAGTTTACAGAAGGTGTAAAATATATCCGATGAAGAAACTTCTAAAAGTTGGAGTGGTCGGGGTTGGTGTCATGGGTGCTGAGCATGCTCGTGTCTACTCTACACTAAAAGGCTGCCAACTAGTGGGGGTTTATGATAACCATAAAAGCCTTGCAAAAAAGGTGGCTAGAAAACTAGGTGTTACTTCCTTTCAAAATTTGGATGATTTACTGAAGGAAGTAAAGGCAGTAAGCGTGTGCACCCCAACAACCACCCATTTTGATGTTGCCTCCAAAGCTCTAAACCAAAGGGTCGCGGTTCTGATCGAAAAACCCATCGCTAATACCCTTGAAGAGGCGGAGAAACTCATCAAGCTAGCCAAGATAAATAAAACGACCTTGTCCGTGGGTCACATCGAACGATTTAACCCGGTTATTGAGACTCTTAAAAAGAGATTAGAGAAACAAAAAGTCATCTCAATAAATATTACTAGGCTGGGTCCTATACCACCAAGAATTAAAGACGTCGGAATTATATTAGATCTTGGAACTCATGATATTGACTTAATCAGGTATTTAACTAAAAGTCATTTTGAGAAGATAAATTCAGTTTTTTCTAGCAAATCGAATAAATTTGAAGATGCGGCCATTTTAAGCTTTCAGATGAAAAACAAGACTATTGCCTCAGTAATTACCAATTGGTACACTCCATATAAAGTCCGACAGATCGAGGTGGCGACCATGGACAAACTTTTGGTGGGTAATTTGATGAGTCAGCAAGTAGTGGAGTACTCCAACTACGATGGTTCCGGGTCTTATGTAACGAAAAGTTTGCCTGTTAAATATACTGAACCTTTATATGAAGAGTTGAATAGTTTTACCCAAGCAATCAGTAGTAACAAAAAGCCACGAGTCTCGGGTTTAGATGGCCTGGAGGCGGTTAGAGTGGCTCTTTACTGCCAAAAACTAGTTGCGGATAAGCAACCAAACAAAGTCACGGAAAGCCAAAACCGGAGTCCAAAGTTTAACTGAGCTTGGTTTTTGGTTAGGATAATGAGTCACTTTCACTGAACTAATCTTGTACCCGTACCTAGAAGCCTTGATTAGCCGTTCTGCTTCCCCAAATACACTGGTTGATTTAATCTGGATTTTTTTATAAATGGAGGTTTTGAAAAGTTTGGCACAACCAGCATCGTAAGGGTCAAAACCAAAAAACAACTTGATGAGGAGATTAAACCCCCAAGACATCGTGTGCCGAAAAAGATTGTACTCTTTACTTATCCTCTGGGCCACCACAATGTCATTACCCTGCTTCAGCTTCCGAATCATACCAGGCAGAATGGTCATCCTAATTTCATTGTCTGCCCCATTGAAAAAGGTAGTTTTCCCTAAAGCATTTTTGTATAAGTCCTTTAGACTCGGCTCAATACCCAAATTAACAGGGTGAGTAATAATTCTTATTTGGGGGTATTTTTTTCCAAGCTTAGTGAGAAGCAAAGGTGTATTATCTCTACTACCATCATCCACAACCAAGATTTCATAACTAATCTTTAATTTATCCGCGACCTTAACTGCAAGAAGAACGGCTTTTTCAATATTGTCTTCTTCGTTATAAGCGGGGATCGCTATTGTCAGATCCAAGTTCTTCATATAAATTCTGGAGGTCTGCTACTGAATTTAAAACTTCCGCAGCGCCACTGCCTTCTAATTCTTCTCTACTACTAACTCCGGTTAAAACACCAATTCCTAAAACACACGCCTTAACCGCCGCCTGCATGTCGTAGATAAAATCGCCCACTACCCAAACTTCCTCTTTTTTAATTTTTAGCTTCTCTAGTGCCCATAGTATCCCATCGGGAGATGGTTTTACATTAGTTACTGTCTCTCTACTCACAATAATCGCGAATTTTCCTAGCCCAAATTTTTCGAGTTCATTTTCGATAGCGGAGAGAGAAGTTCGAGAGAAGATACCAACTAAAACCTCTTTTCGACTAAAGAACGCTAAGGTTTCTTTTACCCCTTTTAAAAGGTTGGATTCTTTAGTAGCTTGGTCCTCGACTTGATTGATAAATCCCAATGCCTGATAGACTAGGGTATTTTGTTCCTCCTTGTCACTACTGACTAATCTTGCTGCTTCCCTTATCTTAGGTAAAACCGGTTTAAAATCAAAATCATCTTGAAGTCCTCGATCGCGGAATAATTTTCTAATTCTATCTCGAGCCAATTCATAATCAGTCCCAGTTCTGATCAAGGTCCCGTCAAGGTCAAACAGAATTAGTCTAACCATAGCTCTCCTAAATCTTTATTGAAGTCCACTTGTTATTTTTTACCATCACCGGCCCACCATCGGGTATCCTCATCCAGTAAATATTCGATTTTACACTATTGTAAGGAGCTACTTTCCTTGGTGTTTCTCCATAAGCAAGCTGGGTGTAAATATAGGGCATATTGACTCCGGCGGCTGCAAAAAAAAGTGAGGTGGTAAAAAATCTACCTGGATTGATTTCCATAACGCAGGGTACTCCCAGTCTATTTTCCTTAGTATCCACCACGTAAATCCCTTCTGGTTTTTTGTCCAGGGCCAAAACAGTCTTTGTCCCAACCTCGTTTACTTTGCTGCTACTAACAGTTCTCTGAATTGCGGTCGTCCCAGTGACTCCACTAGGAGACAGTCCAGCTTCCACCCATTCCACTCTTTCTTTGCCTTGAGAACAAACCAGCAATCCATCTTTCCAAACACTAAGCCAAGACACCTCCGTCCCAGTGAGAGTCTCACTCGCCAAAAAATCAGACCATTTAAGCCCTTTGCCCAGCCAATAGCTTACCCACATTTTGGCTTGTTCAAAAGATGTTACCGGTAGACTGGCTTTACCTCCATGCCCAGTACTTGCTCTCAACCAAATTGTCCCTTTTATCTCTTTGAAAGCTTCAGTTAAACTTGCTTTATTCTTAAGCCGGATAGTAGCGGCAACCGGCACTTGGGCCTCAGTTAAAGCAAGGTAGGTTTTCCACTTGTCATGACTAATCTCAACCGCTTTCGGAGAGGGTAAAAGAGTTTTAGCTTTTATTTCATGTCGATAATCAGAGATTATTCTAACTTCAGGATCAGGCTGGGCATGAACAAAATCAATCTTCTCTTTTTTAATAATCTTGTTAATAGTTTGAATGTAATCTTTTTCATTTCCCTTAGAATGAGAGACCAGATACCTTTTGTTTACTGGAGCCATCTCGATGTAGTATTTATTAACATCCAAGCCCACGATGTAGCATCTCTCCGGAGCGAGACGAAGAGCTTTGATATAATTAATACCTGCGGAACCACCACAACCTAAAATTAAAATTCTTTTTATTTTGCCTCCTTACCACAACTTGTTACGATAGGTTATTGGGATATCAACAATTGTAGGCTTTCTACTTTTTAGTGCCCTCCGGAGAGTTGGTAGTAATCCTGTTTCGGGAGTGACTCTAAGACCTAAACCACCATAAGCTTCTGCCAGCTTCACAAAATCGGGATTTTTGTACTCTACCCCGTAGTTACCACCAAACGCTTTCTCTTGTTCGTACTTAATAATACCATAGGCATTATCGTTTAAAATTAAGACTTTAATAGGGATTTTGTGTTCCACCGCAGTGATAAATTCTGAGGATGTCATCTGAAAACCACCATCTCCCACCACCACAATGACGTTTTTATTAGGGAGAGCTAATTTCGCCCCAATCCCACCCGGCATAGCATAGCCCAAAGTGGACTGCCCATTGGAAAAAACTACTGACTTAGGAAGAGGTGCCTCATAAAAAAGACCCATAACTTGTTTATGCTCACCCACATCAACAATAATTATGTCATCTTTGCCTAATATAGTACTCAATTTTTTAACAAAAGCTAAAGGGTTGATGGGGTAAGTATTAGTACTAAATTTTAACTGGTTTATACCAAATCTTTGAATCTTTCTTTCCGGGAACTTTTCTCTTACAGATTCCCCGCTATTTAAAACAGCAAAAAATTCCTTCAGATTGCAAATTATTTCCATATCTGGATTGTAAAATTTACCCCCAGTTTTGCTATCAGTATCGATGTTAATAACCTTCGGCACTTCCCCTTGAGACCAAACTTTAGGAGTGATTCCTTCGCTGTAATCATAGCCAATATTTATAAGCACATCGACTTCTTTTAAAATCTCGGTGGTTGTCTGCAAATGGCGGCTCATAACTCCTAGGTAAAGAGGGTGATCAGGTGGGATAATTCCCTTACCATGAAAACTAGATAAAGCGTAAATTCGATACTTTTCCATAAAATGAAGTAGCTCGCGACTCGCACTTTGCCTGGCCACACTTGCCCCCACTAAAAGTAACGGAAATGTAGCTTTTTTTAACTCTTTCAAAAAAAGATCCACTTTGGGCAAAGGTAATTTTTCCCTCACACCTTCGACCCGAAGTGGCATTTTGTCTATTTCCTCTTCAAAAACATCAACCAATAGCTCAACGTGCACAGGTCCAGGCCTTTCTTCCACTGCTTTTTGGAAGGCATAATCAATAATAGTGGGGATTTCCTCAATATTGTCAATTCGAAGGCTGCGTTTAGTCTTGTGTTTAAATTCCGCGGACATATCAATGTATTGATGAGCATCTTTGTGCCACATTGACTGGGGTAGTTGAGCACTTAGACAAACAACAGGAGACCTGTCTAGATTGGCAGTAGCAATAGAAGTGGAGATATTTGTCGCTCCCGGTCCCAAGGTAGTGTAACAAACACCAGCCTTTCCAGACATTCGCCCATACAAATCAGCCATATAACCAGCATTTTGTTCATGAGTAGTTCTGATGAAAGTTATTTTTTTACTCTTCCGCAACTCGCGAAAGATAAACGTCTCACTAACGGCCTTCTTTCCATGAGTATCTCCTGGAACACCGAAAATATATTCGACACCATTTTTTTCTAAGGCTTTAATAAGAATTTCTGCACCATTCATCATTTTTGCCTGCTCCTTCAAACAGATTTAAGTATAGCAGATATCAAAATCAACTTTGATATCTGCTGCGACTGGCTTATGTAGATTTTAAGCCAGTCTAAGCAAAATATTCATGAAAGTTATGTAATTTTAAACTAATTGGCTGTAATATAGAGACTAATGGTCAAGAAACTCAAAAATCTTCTCATTTCTCTCACTGTCCTCCTTACCACTTTAGTCCTTATTTTTCTGGCGGGGGAATTTTGGGTTAGAAATTTTGTATTGGTTAATAAAACTAGTGGCAACTGTGTCCAGGCTGATCCCATCGTAAAATTTAAAGCTGTACCCAGTAGTGAGTGCAGATCTCAAACCCCAGAATGGAATATTATCAATAAACACAACTCTTTTGGTCTCAGGAACCCCGAGACTACCTTGGAAAAACCTGCAAATACATTTAGAATTTTGTATTTAGGAGATTCGTTTGTCCAAGGATATGGAGTCGCTGAGGAAAAAAGCTTTGTCAGAACTTTGGAAAAGAAGCTCAACGAAAAATACTCCGGGAGTCCAAAAATTGAAGTAATCAATGCCGGGGTTCCTAATTACTCCCCTCTAATTGAGTATCTCTATCTTAAAAATGAAGGGGTTAAGTTTAGTCCTGATTTGGTAATTCTTGAATTTGATATGACTGACTTCTCCAATGACCTAGCTTACAGTCGTGAAGCAGATTACGATGAGCGAGGCGAACCAATTGCCGTCCCTGCAACCCCGTCGGCTAGTCCCAGGCCTCAAGAAGCTACCTCTCAAGCCATCTCTACTCCCGCCTCAACTCCAAAAATGGCTGATAAAAAACTGTTGCCCTTCCTGCCAAGCAATATTAAGCAATTTTTCCATGATAATTCAGTTTTTTACAAATGGCTCTCCACCCAGTTTAAAATCCTCTTAGGACAACCTTTAGCTGATCCAGAGAAAGAGGGAATTGAGAATTTTTACACCATTGTGAAAGAAGACAAACAGTATGATGACAAACTTTGGGGAAACCCAAAGAAGAATCTAAAATTAATCAATGAAATACTTAAAGAAGAAAATATACCTTTTATAGTCAGCGCTCACCCACACGCGATTTTAGTAAGTGGTACTGAGTGGAGCACGGGTAGACTATTGCATGGTCTTGAGAGAGGCAAAGTTTATGATGCACGTTACTTTACCCAAATGGATACGTTTCTAAAAGAAGAAGGAATTTCTTTTATAAATCTACTTAGCTACTTTAGAGACGACAAAAAGGAAAAGTATTTTCCTTTTGATGGCCACTTTAATAACCATGGACACGAGGTGGCCGCTAATGGTATTTACCAAGAACTAACAAAATTGGATTTGATAAAGAATAAAGACTAGGCGAAAACTTTTTCTTTCTGCCAAATTCTCATGGTATCTTGGTAGACTTTAACCAACCCATTTATATAACCAGACTCATTCATATTTTTCTCTACAAACTCTCGACCGTTTTTACCCATCTCTTTATTTACTTCAGGGTTATCCAAAAGAAAATTAATTCTCTCCACCAAACCTTCTACATCTAGCCTGTTTACCAAGTACCCATTAAAAGAGTCCTTCAGCCATTCCCCCACTCCTCCTGTATCAAAACCGACTACACTCCGACTAAAGCTCATTGCTTCTGGACCAGTCTTACCATGAGGCTCAGGCCAAATGCTTGGGAAAACAAGAAGATCGCATTCATTATAGTAATGCCACAGGTGACTCTGGCTTACTTCTCCAACAAATCTTACTTTTCTTCCTACCCCCAAGTCCTGTGCCAATTGTTTATACTCTTCGAGTTGTGGTCCATCACCCACAATAGTAAGAGTACCCGAAATGCCTTTCATAGCTTCAATCGCGTACTGAGGACCTTTTTCCAGGGTCACTCGGCCAACAAATAGAATTTGGCGCTTATTTTTGGGAACTGTACTTCTGCCTGGTAATGTCACTGGGTGAGGCAAAATAACCACCTTTTTCAAATCAAAATCATTTATCTCTAGCTGGGTAGACATAAATTTTGAAGCTATCAAGATTTTAGGTAATTTTTGATTTACCTCTAGTTCATAAAATTTGGCTTGGTATTTTTTAAGTAGCTTTATTGGTTTGTTGGTAGCGCAATGCTCTTTGTAAGCATTTACTAGACACCTAACTGAAAAAGGGATCGGACAAATTTGATTAGAATTGTACCAAGTTTTTGAAAACCCAGGACAGTAAAGACGGTGGTCATGGACATGACGCATCGTTGGGGCAAGGGTCATAAATTCATTAACAAAATAACCATTTAAAATATTGTTAATCTGAATTATGTCGGGCTTCTCAACACTAATTAGTCTTTCAATTTCCCCAAGGACTTGGTCTTTATTTTTGGGAAATTCTTCTTCTAACCCAGGAATCTGGTAGGCGGTAAAACCTTCTTTTTTTATCTTTTTTGGATCGGGTCCATCCCCATAGATGATAATAATCTCATGGCCTAACTTTTTTAGGGCCGCGGAGATTTGACGAATATAGATTTCAGTGCCACCTTCATAAAAGAACTTGTCATTAACCTGAAAAATCCTCATCTACTCCATTTTAGCATAATTGAATTGACAGCCTTTTCCCAAACCAGTGATAATAAGTCTAACTTGAAAAAACTTTTCCTATCCCCCACCTTTAAGTTTGGTTTTATCGCTGCCATAGTTTATCTGTTAATTGCAATCGTACTCACCTGGCCGCTAATATCAAAATTTACGACTCACATTCCTGGGGTGGATGAAGACTCCGCCACTCATATTTGGTATCTGTGGTGGTTTAAATGGGCTTTTGTAGAAGGCCACTCACCTCTTTTTAAAACTGACTGGATTTTTCATCCCCAGATTATTGACAGGATTTTTGATGTCCATACTTTTGTAAATGCAGCTATCTCCCTGCCTTTCCAATACCTAGTTGGCCTAATTGCTTCATCCAACCTCCTTTTCTATCTTAACTTCTTCTTAACCGGTTTGGGTATGTTTGCTTTGGTTAAAAAATTAACAGACAACTATTGGTCAGCTTTTATCGCAGGTTTGATAGTGGTCTTTATGCCCTATACATGGGGACAGATCCTGGACAATCACACCAATCTTTACACTATCTGGTTTATTCCTTTTTATTTACTTTTTTTACTGCGGACTCTAGGTGAGAAAGGTTGGAAAAACCCACTACTAGCTGGGCTATTTTTTGGACTGCAAGCTTTGAATGATTTAACCCTAACTACTTTCATGATTGCTGCGACTTTAATGATCGGCTTTTATTACTTTGTTTTCCAACCCGGTATTATCCGAACTACCAAACTAAATCTTAATTGGGAAACTATTAAAAGGTTATTACTTCTAGGCACTATTTTTACTTTGGTTTTTCTTCCCCTTTTGGTTCCTGTTTCCCAAGCGATTATGGGTGGCCAAGATCCAGGATCGTCTTTGCATGACCAGCAAGTTTGGTCAGCTCAACCCCAAAATTTCCTAATCCCTTCCGGAAACAATCCATTTCTTAGAGATTTCTCCAGAACTCAAAATGTTAATGCTATTGAGGGTAGCATCTATCTAGGCTTTATTGCAGTTGTATTAGCCCTAATTGGAATCATTTACTACTTGGCCATCAACCGTTATCTTTCTAGACAAATTGGTTTATGGGTTTTCCTTTTTATTTCTTTTCTGATTCTGTCTCTAGGTCCTTGCGCTCATTATCTAGGAATAAATACCAATTTGTCTTTTTGCTCTGGAACTCCCCTGCCTTTTGTCTTCTTTCACAAATTACCTTTTATTGGCGGTATCCAAGAACCTATCCGGATGCAAATCTACACCATGATTTGCTTAGCAGTGCTAGCTGGGTTTGGAATTAAGGCTACTCTAACTAGGTTTAACTTTGCCACTAAAATACTTCTCACCTTGGGGATTTCTCTTTTAATTCTCTTTGAATATTACACGCCCTTACCTTTAACTGATTTAACTGCTCCCCCAATCTATAAAACCATTCAGGAGGACAGAAGTGATTTTAGTGTTTTAAGTTTACCAGTAGGATGGAATAATCAATCTTTTAACACTGGTTTTTCTCCGATTGGGTCCTTGCAGTTTTTCCAGACTGCCCACGAACATAAGTCTTTTAGAGCCACGGTTGCGCGAGTTCCTACCCAAAATATTCACTATTATCTGGATAAACCCTTGTTTAAATACCTCACTCAACCAGATTTGAGAATTCCTGACAAAGACGATCTAGATCCAGATCTGGCCCAAAAAACATTTAGCGACTTTCATATCAAATATATTGTAATGCATAAAAAGTACTATTTGCAGAAGAAGAAAAGTGCCGGACAAACCCAAGAGCTCATTGAAGGAGTTTTAAAAGCAGAAAAAATTCAAGAAGACAATGATATCGTTACTTATAAACTAAAGTAGGGCCAAAGAAAACTTTGACCCTAGTCATCTCCCTCACTTCTTACCACTCGCTTCGCCGGATCGATCCTTCTGAAGATGTAAAAACAAGCCACCAGTGAGACCAATCCCCCAGTAAGACTTATTATGGAAACGACGTCTTCACTAGCGTCAAACACACCATAGCCAACCAACGAAATGGTTGCTACAGCTACCGTGGCGATTATGATGTTGCGCAAAATCCACCATAAAGATTGGAGCTCTTCTGCCAAGATTTTTTTCATGTCTCATCCCCTTCTCTCGGACCAAATTATACTCCCTTCGCAATCCTGTTTCAACAATACTAATATACTAGTATATTAGTATATCGAACTACCAAACATACTGGCATACTTGGTACAAACTTAGGTTAAGCTAATAAATAAATGATCACTTTTTAGGGACGAGATTTTGGTATATTTCCCAAGTTTTACTAGCGATTTTTTCCTGCGTGTAGTTATTTTTTACTCTTTCAAGTCCCTTTTTGCTAAAGTCCTGCCAAAGTTTTTTATTACTTATTAATTCCTCTATCTTTTTCCTTAAATCTTCACTGTCTTTTTCTCTAAAAACTGCCCCCGCTTCCCCAATCACTTCAGGAATAGCACCACTATTTGACCCTAGGGTAGGGACGCCAGCCGCCATTGATTCAATTAGAACATGACCAAATTGCTCTTTCCAAACCGGAGTAGTTTCTGAAGCCAAAACAAAAAGATCTAACACACTAAAGTAACTTGGCATATCAGAATGAGGCACAACTCCAGGAGCCGCAATCCTAGGATCTTCATTGGCAAGGTTTTGAATTTCATTAAGCATAGGTCCTGACCCAATAAAAAGTAAGGAAATATTTGCAATTTTAATCTTTTTAAAAGCTTCTAAAATAGTTCTGATTCCCTTTTGCTCCTCTAGCCTAGCAAAGCTTCCGATTACAAAACTTCTCAAACCAAGTTTCTTTTTAAGCTCATCAGCTCCTCTTTTTTTGAAAACTTCTGGATCTACACCTAGTTGGGGAAGAACAGTGATCGGTTTCCTAAAACCACGCTTTTCTAAAATTTCTTTAGCCTCAGAATTTCCTGCAATCGCCCAATCAGCCAATTTTAGATTTATTTTTTCAATTAGCTGATACCATGGTCGGTGACGTCTATAAAGATTCTCCCAGCTAAAAAAAATAATTTTTTTCTTAAACAATTTTCCAAACACTATAAATTCAAACAAACTTATACTCCAGGGCTCTTCCTCCACATGAATAATATCAGGATCAAAATCATGTATTAGCTTCAGGACTTTTAGTGGGGAGAAAAAAAAGCGGTCATTCTTCCCAGACCCAATGGCTGGAAACGACTTTATCAAGTATTTTGGGTCTGAGGTTTTCTCTAGTTGAGTGTCCCGCAAGGGTGCTTTCCAAGAAGTAGGGGCCAGTAAATTTATCTCTAAATCAGGTTTTTGCGCTAAAGCTTCTACTTTTTGCTGGTTAATTGCTACTACGTAAGCATGAGAAATAAGCAAAATTTTAGTTTTCTTCATTTAACTCCTCATAAACTTGGTAGGTCTCTTTTGCGGTTTTTCCCCAATCAAACTTCTCTGCTTGCGCCACTAGAGTTTTTTTCAGCCCCTTGAGTTCCTCGCTTTTTAAACCTAACAACCTCTTTACTTCCTGAGCGATCTCCTTCTCCTCTTGAGGGTCTACTCCCACTAGAGTGTCACCTGCGATTTCCTCTAAACTAGTATTTTTGGAAATGACTGCGGGCAAACCACAGCTCATCGCCTCTAACACCGGCAGCCCAAACCCTTCAAAAAGGGAAGGGTAGACTAACACGCTACTAAGGCTATAAAGTTGTATTAACTCTTTCTCGTTGAGAAAGCCCGCTTCAATAATATCGTCCTTAAGATTATAGAGTTGTATTAATTCTTTCTGACCGGGAGTAAATTCTGGGCCCACTTTAACAAAAATAAAAGTAACCTTCTCTTCTCTGAGGATTTTAAGGGTCTGAAAGATTTTCTCGAGATTTTTGTAGGGAAGATTATTACCCACATGTAATAGGACCGGCCTGGCTGGTAAATCTAGCTTGGCTTTTATTTCCCCCGAGTTCTCAACTTGTCTGAAAGCTTCATTTCTACCCAAATAAATCACTTTAATCTTTTTGGGTGATATATCTAACATTGACAATAAGTCCTTTTTGGTAGCTTCAGAATCCACAATTATGCACTTAACCTCTTTCAAATAACTAACACTTTTTTTAAATAGATTTAAAGAGAGGGGGTCTTTTTCTACGCGGGTCCCATCGGGCAAGAATTTCAGGGGTATTAAGTCGTGACACGTGACAACTGTTTTCTCATGGTCTAAAAACTGACTGACCTGGGCAAAACTGTGATCAGTAATATGATTTACATTACCTTCATGCCTTTGAGCATAAAAAGGGTAGTAGTAAAAACGCGAAAGTTGGTAACGCCATCTTGGAGGCAAATAAGTTAGGGCCTTAGGAATACTTGGTTGAAAACTAATCAGGTCATCATCACTTTTTCTGATTTTATCTAAGTTTTTTCTTAATTCCACTCCATACCTCTCCATACTTAAAGAAGTCCATTTTTGATCTATTAAATTTAAGAAAAGTGCAATTCTCATTTTATGTCTTTTTGCTTCCTGGAAGCAGACAGAAGCCCCCGAGCAATATTGAAGTTTTCAAGTAGTCGAATAAAAGCGTAAGGGCGAGTCTTTCGCCTAGCTAAATCCTTCAGAAACTGGGTAGGCACGGCCAAAAAACGTGAGTAAATAACATCTCCAGTAAGAGGGGACTCATGTTTATTGACAAAATAGTAAGTTCCTACCCCCCGAACATAACTCTGGCGAATAAATCTTTTCAAACCGTAAGGTTGGTAATGATCGGCTTTTAAAGGGATGTAAAGAAGTTTATACCCCAAATCAGTAATTCGTTTTTTCAAATCGGCATCTTCTCCTGCAGGAACGGGAAAATTCTCATCAAACCCATTTACTTCATTTAGAATTTTTTTCTTAAAAGCCAGATTATTGGTTCCCCCCGCCGGGTTTTCAAACCTGCCTACTCGTTCTTGGTTATCTGCCTGGTAGATGTCATGACTCACAAACCATTCATACTGCGCAAATTTATTGTTTTTAAAAACTTCCTCAGGTGCCTTCATATACCCACCAACACCAACTACTTCTGGATGCCTCTTAAACCCATCCAGCATCTTCTCCACCCAATCTGAAGGGAGTTTCATATCATCATCAGTAAAAGCAATCAGGTCAGTTTTGGCTTCTTTTATCCCTCTATTTCTAGCCTTAGCCGGTCCTGCATTCTCTTGCCAGAAGTAGTCAATACTCTTTAGTTTTCTGGTGTAATCCCTGACTATCTCCTCGCCCACATGAGAGCCATCCTCGACCACAACCAATGCGAAGTCTTTTTCTGTCTGCTCGGCTAAAGAGTCTAGGACCCGTCTGAGTCCATCCGGACGATTGTAGGTGGGTATCACAACACTAATCTTTGGCATCTTTTTCCTTTATAATACTCACAAATAATTTTATATCTTCCTTAATTTGCTGTCTCTCTAGTGCTAGCAAAGCCAGGACGTAGGCTAACCCAATGATACTTGTTTTCGCTACTAGTCTCCAAAAGATTGGTACCTCTTCCCATGATACTAAGTAATTTGTTAAACAATAAACTAAAGAAGTTAGTCCGACGGCCACAATTGTGGGTGCAAAGATACCTTTATAATCAATTTTCACAAATTTATTGGCGTAAAAGTAGGCTAAAACTACTCCCACAACCATAACTAGATTCAAACTTAAAGCCGCTCCTCTTTCCTGATATAAAACCACTAAAATCGGAGTTAGAATTAACAAAATTACTGCCTGAATTGTTAGATACTTTGACAATATTTGCGGTTTTCCAATCGCGGTCAAAAACGCCCCAGTATCATCAAAAATCGGACGCAACATAGAGAAGACCAAAAGTAGTTTAAACACTGGCACCATGGGCAGCCATTTTCCCCCCAAGAAAAACATTACAAAGTCCTCAGCGATTAAAAATAACCACAAGGAAAAGGGGGCAGACACGCGGAAAATATTTCTCAGAACTAAATTAAATGCAATTCCTAATTTTTCTTTTTCAGTTTGCAGTTTAGCGTATGTGGGCAGCGCAACTCGAGAAACCACCGCCGTCACCAAACCAGTGGGTAGTTGGGCAAACTGGAAAGCTTTCACATAAAAACCTAAGACCGCGGCACTTATAAAAGTTCCTAAAACAAAGTCATTGTATTGGAAAAGAATAAAAGTGGTCAGACCACCAATAAAAAGG
This sequence comes from uncultured Gammaproteobacteria bacterium, assembly GCA_964349395.1. Lineage (GTDB taxonomy): Bacteria > Patescibacteriota > Microgenomatia > Woykebacterales > RBG-16-39-9b > CAYGGA01. Next base: position 44,152 of record CAYGGA010000003.1, read on the forward strand.
AAGAAACCAAATTTAAAATACCATTTTATCATTGCTTGATTTATAGAAAACCCGATTTTCCAGCCCGAGAATATTAGTAAGCCAAGGAAAGTAAATAAAATACCGCTCACGTTCAGAGCGACCAGACTCCAAAGTCCCCACCCCAAAAAGGCTAAAGTAATTCCTATGATAGAAGACATAACTAAAGAGAGTACATCAATGATGGTGGTAATCTTGAAATTCAGTTCTTTTTCTAGAAAGACTCGGGGCGTACTACTAGCTGCCTTTAAAGGCATAAAAAAAGCTAGGATTAAAAGGACTAATATAACGTCTTGGGAATAGAATTTTGTTAGGAAGGGTACACTAATCAAGACTAAAAGTAGGTTTAAAAGGGCCAAAAGAACCTGAAGCGTAAAATGAACTTTAAAAGCTTCTTCAAGGTCATCTTGGCGGTGAATCAAAGCATAGTCTAATCCAAATTCCCTGACTCGTCCAAAAAATGAAAGAAAGAAATTTCCCAAGGCAATAATTCCGAAATGGTCCGGGATGAGTAGTCGAGCCATTATGACTGAAGAGATAATTCCCACCCCTAGTGAGACATAAGTGTTGAGGGACGCAAAAAGAGTACTCCTCACTGCTTGTCGTCCGACCTTCATCTAGTTTTTCCAATCTCTTCGTAAGTTTTAATGAGATTTCTTTCATAATTTTCCCAAGTGAATTTTTCGATTTTTTCCCGGGCTTTTTTGGAGTAAGCAACAAGAAGATCTCGGTTGTTATAAAACTTCAGCAAAGCCTGCTTCAAGCTCTCAACACTCCCCGTCTCCACAATAAACCCTTCCTGTCCATCTGCCACCAAACTACCACTATTGTGGGTAACAATCAAAGGTAAGCCCGCCGCCATGGCTTCATAAGTCACTAGAGCACTACCCTCCTCGATCGATGGAAAAACAAATAAATCACTTTCTTGGTAGTACTGCGTGAGATTATTGGAGTAATCGATGAATCGAATCTTCCTTAAGTTGTAGTTTTTGATTAAGTCCTTAAAGTCAGGGAAAATAGGTCCAATCAAAAGTAGCTCACTATCTTTTAAGTCCAGTTCCTGCCATGCTTGCAGGAGGTAGGGCAATCCTTTGCGAATGCCGACTTGACCCACAAAAATAGCCCGGAAGAGATTATCTTTTTTGTTTTTTTGCGGGGTAAATTTTTTAATATCCACCCCAAAATGAATCAAGCGGAGTTTGACTTTTGGATACCCGTTTTCTAAAAAACTATCATAAGCGAATTGAGAAGGGACAAAGACAAAGTCAGCTTCTAAGTATTCCTGAACAGATTTTTTTAGAGTAAGAGGATTTACCGGTGTAAAATTTACTTTAAATTTTTTCATCTCCCTCTTTAAAAGATTATTTTGGGTAACAATATGACTAGAGGCTCTCTCAATGATTATCTGGGCACCTTTTTTCTTCGCTTGACGTAGGGATAACAGAGAGAAATTGTTCCATCCGTGGAAGATATTAGCCTGAGGCACTTGACGCGAGACAAGAAAATCAAAAAGATTATCTTTTACCAGATAACTTGGGATTCTATTTAACCACGGATAGGTCTCAACTTCCGAGTCTTTGAGAAAAGTGGTGTTATTGCCCGTCAAAAATGCTTTTTTAAGGTATCCGTGACCACTCAGAGCCTGAAGAGCGTGGGACGCGACATTACCAATCCCCCCTCCCGGTACTTTTGCGCCCACGGAGTAAGTAACTTTCATCAAGTTCTCCAGTAAGGGTCCTTTTTGGCCGCAAGCGTTTTGGTGATACCCACCTCAGGACTATTTTTTGGTTCCCAACCCATATCTCTCTTGATCTTGGAGACATCAGAGATGTAATCCCCAGTCTCTAGCTTTAATTGGTTGGTGTCCCACGGAACTTGGGTAACATGCCCTTTGCCGACCACTGCAACGATAGTTTCAGCCATCTGCAGTAAACTTACACCCCTGCCCAAGCCAATGTTATACACTTGACCATCACTTTTTTTGTCCTCACCTAACTGCAAAAACAGATCGATTAAATCATCAACATACAAATAATCTCTCTTTTGCTCACCTTTTCCAAAAACTTTCAGCTCCTCATCCATTGTCGCTAAGTCAAAGAAATAATTGATGATATTGTACCCAAGGTTTGTCATCTGTAGGTGAGGTCCGTAGGGATTTGAGATTCTTAAAACCGTGCTTCGAAGACCAAAGTTATCAAAATAAGCCTGGTGATATTTCTCCGCGGTTAGTTTATGAATGCCGTAAATACTGGTTGGATGCATGGGGGCATCTTCACTAACAGGGAGTTTGTCGACCTTACCAAATTCTAATCTGGAACCTGGAAAAATTATCTTGATATTGGGGTTTACTTTCCTGGCTGCTTCTAAAACAGTTAGGGTGCCTAAACAATTTACCTCTAAATCCAGTTCTGGATCTTTCATAGAGTTCGCCGAGCCACTTTTTCCCGCTAGATTAAAGAGGACATCCTGGTCCTGAAGTATTCTGGCGATTTTCTCGGAGTCACGGATATCTCCTGGTTGGTAATTAATTTTTTGGAGAAGGGAGGGAAGGGGAATTTCTTGTTTTGGATCCAAGACTGAGATTATACTTCCTTCTTTAATTAATCTAGCAATTAGATTTAAACCGATAAAACCAAAACCGCCCAAGACCGCAACTTTTTTACCCTCATAGTTCATCTATGGTGAAATTTTATCATTTAAGGGGTAGTTAGTCTACTTGACTTACTCATGAGGTACCAAAGTAAAGTTGTCTATTTGGACCTCACTACGAGCACGATCATTGGTAAAAACCATTTCGTTCTGGCCAGGCTTGACCAAAACCACATCCCCGCTTGTGACACGGATCCCATTCCATATGGCTTCCCGAATTCCCCCAAGGGAGATTTGGTAATTAAGTTTGGCTTTAGTTTCTTCACCTAAAGCATTGTAAACAAAGACCACATTATCCTCCTCGCTCCAAATCCAATTTACCTCGTACAACCAAGTGTAAGTTGGTTTTGTACCGTCAAGGTAGACTACTTTACCAACTTTCGTAGTGGGTTGATAAACGATGGCATTAGCAAAACGAGCAACTTCTTTGGCCCAATATTGAGTTTCCCCCAAGGGTGATTCACCATATTCTTTGTAATAAAAGTCATTGATGGGGTGAGGTTTGTCGTATAAATACTGGGTGTGGAAAACGACATAATCCACCCCGCTCGCTTTTAATTTCAACCATGTTTGCACAGAAGATAGTTCACTAATTTCTTTCAGAGGGATGACTTCATTTTGGAAAAGACCATTGTAAAGATTTTTTTTGTGGTATCTTTGCCAGATTAGAGAATTAGCCGTGTCAAAATCAACGGGGTACTCGGCAATCACTGTCTTGTCTGGGGTATTTTTTACCCAGTCGTAAACTGGTTGGTTGGCCAAAGTGGTTGTTTGTCCCCAACCAAAAGGCAAAAATTCTATAAATATCAGAACTGAAAGTAACCCTAAGACTACCTTTTTCTTTAGGTCACTTTTCAGCATGGTCGTCAAACCCAAACTCCCAATTATCAGAACTAGTAGTAAGACCATAATACCCAAACGGGCATACACTCTAAAGAAAGGTACGAGTGGGTAAATCCATGTGCTAGGGAAATCAATCTTTATACCCTTGAAGATAACAAAAGGCGGCGCACTGATGAGCAGGACTACCCCCATTGAGATGAGTATCACCAATGTTAGGTGGCGATAATTTCTTCTTTTAATTAGGTAGTACAGGCTGACGAGAAAAACCACCACGGTTGTAATTCCCAAAAAGGCTATTCTTTCGGGCAAAAAAGCGCTAATGGTTTTGAAGTCTACGCTTTGAGCTCGAATCCAACCTAGTAAATTGTTGGACACTTCCCCCAAGAAAGGGTGGTTGGGAGCTGGTAGTAAAAAATCCCAGGGCCGCATGGAGAGAGATAAAAGGTCATTTAAGGGCCGGCTCGCTAAACTACCCACGGTCCCAAAACCACTTTTCTGAAAAAAGACCCGGAAAAGCAGCGGGGAGGTCACCAATAGCACCACCCCACTAGCTACCAGCCCACTCTTAAAAAAAGACCAAGAAAAATAATTTTTCCTTCTTAGCAAGCTTGTTAAGAGTTGACCAAGGAAAAAACCAAAAGTTAGAAAAACTAAAAAGAGTCCGTAGTAGAGACTAGTAAAAAAGGCAAAGAGGAAGCTTAGCCCCAAAAACAAACCACTTCTCAGAGTTCGGTTTATATCAAAATATAGTAGAGCCAGAGTATACAAGGGCAGGGTATAGAGTAACCCCAGATTTATATGCACAAAACTTTGCCAGAAGTGGTAGGGTGCAAAACTAAAAACAAACCCCGCAAAAAGACTAACTAACTTATCTTTGGTCAAATAATAAATTAGATAGTACATACTCACACCAGAGAACACAAAACCCAAAATAGTGATCAGATTAAAAGCAATCAGGCTATTGGTCAGGTAAGTTAACACAAGATAAGGCAAAGCCCAAGCCATTTCTGGCGGCAGGTCGGATAGATTAACACCCAAGGGATAACGGATAGAAGTGGTGATATTCTGAGACAAATCCACCCCGATATCCTTTAGAACCCCAAAGTACCAGATGGTAGAGAAGTTATCAGAAGTGAAACCAAAAACAGTAGTGTTTAGCCTCAGTACTAAAGGAAAAGTTAAAATAACAGTAAGTAGCAGGTAAAAACCGCTCACTTGGAGAAGATGTTTGATTGATTTTTTGGATGGCATTATTCTGAGCCCGTTCAACCCCGTTCAGAGCGAAGAACAATTACTCCTCTCATACCGCGTCAACTTACTTAGCGGTAGTTGATGTTACTTTAGCAATATTGATATTTTTTAGTTTTACTCTGCAGTCTAGACAGCTAGAATCCACTCTTAGGACATTAAGCCCCGGACGTAGTTCCAAGACTCTTTTGTCCAAATCATTAGTCTCAACACCATTGTAAAACTTTCTACTAACTTTTGCGCTGTCGCCTTCTAGCTCATAATTAAAACTAAGTCTCTCCGTGGCTGTCCCAAAATTAAAGAGGTAAATCACATTCTCTTGTTTAGTTAATTCCAAACTATTCTCCCCCACCCAAACCAAATTTTCTTGACGACTGGGATTGTAGGCTAGAAATTTGGAGTTTGTAAGGGTCAGTTCATAAACTCGAGCATCAGAATACTCTTGTTGGAGTTTTAGCCAGGGATACTCCCGAACATCGACCTTCACACCATCTTTTAGCTTGATAGTTGGTGGCGGTGCGAAACGTGTAAAGTAGAGCTCATCAAAAGGATGGATATGGTCATAAAGATAACTGGTATGAAAAATTACATACTTTACTCCTAGGGAGCTAAGGATATCGGCATGCTCTTTTGACTCTAGATTACCGACCTGATCCCAAAGTTGGTGATACTCATTGGAAAACATATTAAAGAGCCTTTTTTGGTGGTAACGCTGCCAAATCAAGGCGTCTGCAAGGTCAAATCGAGCCGGGTACTCGGCCACAATGACATCCCCAAGTTGACCTTTGAGCCACTGATAATACTCAGGTGGCTTATCGAGGGCCACCACCTTGGACGGTGGAAAAGGTAAAAACTCCACTAACACCACCCCAACAATAAGAATAACTAAAGCTAGTTTTGCCTTAGGGAATTTTTTTAAAACCTCTACCACCCCAAGAGAAGCAAGCAGCGAGACAAAGAGGAGTATTACCACTCCAAATCGCACTAAGACGCGCAATGGAGGTAAAATAAGAAAGATAAGATAAGAAGGTAAATAGATAGTTATCCCTTTGACCACCAGAACAGGAGGTAAAGCAAAAAATGTTACCAGAAGAAGTAGGCTGGTGATCAGAATTGTTTTTTTCCGTCTTTCAGGGTTCTTTAAACCATAAATTATTCCTAGAAGAGCCAGCAAGCTAGGCAAAATTCCAAGATAGACTACCCGCTCTGGCAAAAAGGCACTAATAGTTTTGTAATCATTGCTCAGAGTAGTAATTTTTTTATAAACACTCTTAGATATCTCCCCGAAAAGGGGGTGGTCAGGAGCTGGTAAAAAAAGATCCCAAGGACGTAGAGACAAGGACAAAAAATCATTGAGGGTACGGTTACTAACTGAGCCAGAAGCCAGCGTAAAAGTAGTCTTAAGACTTGAATAAAAATCTAAAATTGAGGGGCCCATTAAAACTACCACTAGTAGGCCACTTACCAGCAAAGCCTTAATTCTTTGACCAGTAAAATAGTTTTCGTTTTTGAAAAGAGCCCCCAAAAAATTGACCAGGAAAAAACTAACCCCCACTAAAGCCATAAACAGTCCATAGTAAAAAGTGTTTAAAAAGACCAGGATAAAACTTAAAGCAAGCAGCACTCCGGCTAATACACTAGGCTTATCGTTTAGGTAAAATAAAGCCAGAAGAAAAAGCGGTAGTGTATAGATAAAAGTTAAAGAAATATGAGCATATCCTTGCCAAAAATGGTAAGGTGCAAAAGTAAAAATCAAACCCGCAATAAAAGCACCAGCCTTGTTTTTAAACAAATAGTAAGATAGAAAGTACATAGTCATGCCAGCTAAAGGGAAAGACAACAAGAAAAGAGTATTTAGCGCTAGTAATTCATTTCCCAAAGTGCTTAGTATTCTGGCGGATAAGACCCAAAAATTTTCCATTGCTAAGGCCCCATATTGAATTCCAAACGGAGCATTAATAAAAGGAATAAAATCAGCCTGTAAATTGTGGGAGGAGCTAAATTTCAACCACCAGAAGTGCCAAGCGGCACTAAAATTGTCTGAGGTGTACCCATAGAGTGAGGAGCTAATTTTAAAAACCAGGGGGTAAGTAAAAACAACGGTTACAAAAAGATAGCCAAGTAAAGCTAAGATTTCAGTACGGATTTTTTTGAGCAGCATCATGTTTTTTTGCCTAAAACGATAAAACTTCCGCCAAACTTGTTTAGAACAGGAGTTTTCTCGATTACTTTTTCTATTTTACTCCAAAAATTTTTCCTTTGTTTAAAGAAGGGTTGGTTTTTAGGGATAAACCCAAGACCAAAGACTTTAACGCTACTAAATTTCGTTTTCAAAGATTTGGTGATATTCCAAGGATAAATAATGGTCTCATTGGCTGACAGGTCTCGAGTTTCTCGCCACCTCTTCCCCAATGGTAAAAGCCTCTCTGGGGAGTTCTGTAGCCACCACTTAAACATAATTGGATTTAAACCATTTGGTTCTAGGACATAATAAAGTCCACCTTTTTTTAACACCCGGAAAACTTCAGCCGTTACTTGGTTTAAACTCTCGGGCGGAAAATGATGCAGAGAGTAGGTTACAATTACTAAATCAAAACTATTCTCTTTAAAAGGTAGTCGGTGGGCATCTCCTTGCAAATACGTGGCTTTTATTTTTTCCTTATACGCCCGTCTTTTCGCATCAGCAACTAACTGCGCCATTAGATCCAACCCCGTATACTCGATCCCACTTTTTTTGATCAGCTCTACACTAAATTGGCCCCCACCACAAGCAATCTCCAGAACATTGTCCCCTTCACCTAGATTGGTTCTACTGATTAGATCTTGGACGTAGTGAGCAATACTATCTTGATCTAGCTGGTCTTGGGACTCGAGTCGATACCAATCATTTCTTTTAAAGTGTTCTAATTCTTTTTTTAGATCTTGGGTCCTCATAAACGGTTAATAATCCTTACTAGATCCTTGACTACTTTTTCGTGATCAAAAAATTTTGCTTGCTCAACTGCTTCTTGACCTAATTTTTTCCTCAAACTCTCATTCTCTAAAACTTCTATTAACATGTCAGCAAATCTGTCCGTGTCAAAAAGCGGAACACTTTTAAACCCTTTTTTATATACTCCCCCAAAGATATCAATATCATAAGAGACTACTGGTAGTCCTGAGGACATGGCTTCACACACGGCCAAACCCCACCCATTTTCGTGATCTGGACAAAGAAAGACTTGGGCACTTTTTAAAATATTGTAAACTTCGTCTTTTTCTAAAAATCCCAGCAGAGAAAAAGATTCTCCAAAATCCTTATCCGTTATCAAATCTGACATTTTCTTCACGTAGTTAGTATTGCCGCCACCAATCCAACCAAGCTTCCATTTTTTATTCCGACTATGAACTTTTTCCCAAACTTTTATAGTGTCAAAGATTCCTTTCACCGGTGCAATTCTTCCCAAAACCACTACGTCATAATCATAATTCTGAGTTTTTTTAAAGGAGTGAATCATTTCAAAATCAATTCCGGCTCCTAAAATACCTACTTTTTCTTTTGGGAAACCAAGAGCAATGACTTCCTCACGGAGTTTTTGATTTAGAGCCAGGACAGTATCACTTCTCCTTTTCATCATCCAAAAACTCAACCTCTGTAAATAGAAAGCACCCAAATTATTTAGAAAACCACCTTGCCTCCTGCTTGGAGAAAGCAAAACATGATAAATCCGGCTAATCCATTTAATACTTTTTTTAGTGGATAAAAAATATGCTGGCCAAATATCAGCATAAGCAATATCACTACACGAGTAAATAACTTCAATCTTTTCTTTCTGCAAAAGCCGATATGTTTGCCAACTTCTAATAATGTAGCTTAAAAAAATAGCTACCGGACTATGTTTAAAGTCAAACCTATTAGTGGGTAAAAAACGGAACTCTAGATTATCTCGGTGAATGTTTTTCCACAGATCTTTAGAAAATTCTGGGGTGACTATTACTATTTTTAGCTCCTTGGGAAGTCTTGGAGCAATATCAAGAAAAAGTTGGTCTCCACCACTCACCATGTCAGGAGTTACTAGCCCCGTAAACAAAACATGTAGAGTTTTGACCCTAGTCATTTTGAAAGTTCCCCAACCAAAGTTAAGGCATGTTTTTCCCACGAGTAGTTATTGATAACTTTTTCCCAACCGTGTCTTCCCATGATAGTTGCTTTCTTCTTGTCATTTAGTAACATAGTTAGTTTTTCTAGCACCTGTTTTGTATCTCTTTCTTTAGTAAAAAACCCTTCTTGCCCATCGGTAAATAGCTCCCCTACCCCCTGACTCTCAGGAATGATAAACGGGCAGCCCTGACTGGCTGCCTCCAACGCTGGCATACCAAAACCGCGATCGTCATTGGTTTGAACAAAGACTCTAGCAGTGGTATACAAGTGGTTCAATTCTAGCTCACTTAAACTCCCGGTAATGATAACTCTAGATTCAAGATTGCGAGCAACAACTTTTTTTCTAAATTCTTCTTGTAAATTCTCTGGGTACCAGCTACCAGCCATAACTAATTTAGTAGAAGGTAGTTTTTCTATCAAATCTAAATTGTATTCTGGGTTTTTACCTTCCTTCCAAGCTGTGACCATCAAAATGAAATCCCCTCTCTCTTGTAAAATTTCTTTTGCGGGGTTAATACCAGGATAAAGTTTATCAATTCTTTTAACGCCTAGTTTTTTTAAATAAGGGATATTCGCCCCTCCAGCTACCAAAACCACGGAAGCCTTAAAAACCACTAAATAATCAACCAACTTTGCTAGTGGTAAAAGGAGAGATCTTAATATTCTAATTGGGCCTTGGGAATAGGCTTTTTCCAGAATATAAGCAGTTGGATCCCAGATCAAAACGGCAAAAGGGATCTTTTTAAAAGCTCTTAAGGCTAAAGAGGTGAAAGTAGTGTAAGTGCCGTGCGACAAAAAAATGCTAAACTCCTCTCGTTTGACCACCCAGGGTAACAGTAAAGGATAGCTTAGGTGAAAAAGGGAGAAAAAGGAAAAGGCCGGGAACTTAAAAGAAATTTTTAAAAAAGCGGGCAATCTACTATCAAGAAAAACAATCGGGACTTTCTGCAATAGATCAGAAAAAGGATGGTTAGTGATATCTGTTTCTCTGAGAACTACTAAAGAAGCCGGAGTGCCAATATTATTTAAAGCGTACACCTGTTGGATAGCAATTTTCTCCACCCCACCACTGTGAATCTGGTCTATCAAAATTCCAATTTTACCCTCAGACATGCATTAATGATAACAAAAAGAACTGGCAGAGAGATAGGAGAATTACTTTTTGAGTGAAGCAAAAAAGCGGTCAAAAACACTCGTCATGTAGTCAATGTCACTTTTTTTGATTTCTTGATGGCAACCAATGTAAAAGCCATTATGATCGACCCATTTAGCCACGGGGTATTGATCTTCAATCTCACCAAATATCTCTTTATACACGGGTTGGCTCAAAAGGGGCATCAAGTTTCTGGTTTCTATTCCGGCTGCTTCTAAGAAGAAGATTAAATCTTCACGACTAAAGGGGGCATCTTTTTCCACGACGATGGGAAACATCATAAAAGCATGCTCAGTCTCTGGTCTTACTTTTGGTAACTGTAGATAATTGGAGTATTTCCTTAGCCTACGCAGAAGTGCTTGAGCATTACGCCAGCGCTTTTTTAGCATCTGATCTTTGGTCTCAAGCATCGCCACCCCAAGAGCTCCTTCCATCTCGGTGCCACGGTAACTATAGCCAACATGAACAAAAGAGAATCTTCTTTCCACAATCTTAAACAGTTTACTCTTGTCTTGAGTGTCGTCGTCGTCAATGGAAATATAAATACTGTCGCGACCATGATTATAAAGACTTTTAATCAGGACCGCGAGATCATCATCATTGGTAAGTGTTAAACCACCGACGCCAGTGACGATCAGATGAGCTACGTAAGTAGAAAAACAAGCTACATCTCCCCAAGAACCAGTGGGCTTACCCTTGTACTTCACAAACATCGTCTCACATGAATCCTCGATCACCCGCAGATTGTGTTTCTTGGCTATTTCCATAATCGGATCCATATCGCAAGGCTGACCAAAAAGGTGAACTGGCATGATAGCTCTGGTTTTTTTGGTGATTTTAGCTTCAATCTTAGATGGGTCGATCTCGTAATAAACCGGGTCAATATCAACAAAAACTGGTTTTAGATTGTTTTGAATAATGACATTGGAGGACGCTACAAAAGTAATCGCGGGCACCAAAACCTCGTCACCATCTTCCCAACCATATTTTTCTTTTAGGGCGTGTAGACCTACCTGAAGAGCCGAGGTACCAGAATTACAAAAAAGGGCGTACTTGCGATCATGAAGAGAAGCAAACTCTGACTCAAATCTCTGCGTAAAAGGTCCATAAGAAAGACGATTACTATCTAAAACTTGGCGGACATATTTTTTGGCTTTAGGAGAGATAAAAGTACCACCAACACCAATTGTTCTTTCAGGTTTATTCGAAGAAAAGCTCTGCTTATTCGCAGAAAAACTATGTTTATTCATACGGAAAGTATATCCAAATTTACCTTTTCTGTCTAGAAAAAAGACTATCAACCAACCCTAGAAAGCCAGCGGCAAACTCGGTACTTTTCAAAACAAATAAACCCACTGTTTTGCCAGGGTTTTTTAAAAGTCTGGCTGGGCTTTTAAAAAAGGCTGCTCTCAAGGGAGTAACTTGGGAGTATGTAAAATTTCTTTTGGCTAGATAGTTTCTTATTTGTCTACCATAGTAAAATTTCTTCTTGGCGGTTTTAAGAAGCCCTAGGCTCCCCTCGTTGTGCAAAATCAACGCGTGAATTCTGTCTATTTTTACTCCGGATGATTTGATACGGTTGGCTAAATCCCAATCTTCCCCCGCCACCAACTTTTCATCATAACCTCCAACTTTTTCAAAAATCTTTTTTTCGATAAATCTAGGCGCCTCCAAATCAGTTTCGCCAATATAGAAACTTCTTTCAAATGCTTTGACCTCAGACCAAAACCCAACTCCAAAGGATTTCTCCGGAATCGACAATGCTTTAACATCTGGTTTTTGGCTCACCAAGTCACAAGATTCAGCAATCACATCTTTTGTAAGTTCCATATCGGCGTCCACAAACAGCAAGTAATCACCCTGGGCATAAGTTGCCCCAAAGTTTCTCTGGGCACTTCTCTCTGGGCCATGATTAAACACTGCTGTGGTGTATTTTTTGGCAATCGCAACGGTATTATCGGTTGAGTTTCGATCAACGATAATGATTTCCTCAGGCGAGCGTGATTGGTTATTAATCGACTTTAAGCAATTTTCCAAAGTCTCCGCCGCATTTCTGGTACTCAAAATTACGGTAACCTTCACTTAACTGCCTCCAACTCGTACTCGATTACTCCCACTGGAAAAATAAAGGCAAATCTGCGCTCGTAAAAAACTTGATGGCTATTGATCCACCAAAGAATTAACTTCAGGATAGGGTTACTGACCTGCGGTGGTCCCAACAAGACCTTTTTCTTTTTAAACTCTGTTTTACTGTAGTGCCAATCGAAATAAAGTGAGTCTTTAACAAAATAATCAAAAGTTCTCGAGGTCATAAAGTGTTTATGAGTTGGGTCTGTAAACATATCAGCACTTGAAAAGTGTGGCCCACGGACGATTAGTTTACCACCCTTTTTCAAAACCCGATGAATCTCTTCCATTACTTTTGGAATATTGTTCATGTGCTCAATCACATGCTCCGCGAAAACTTGGTCAAAGCTGCTCACCTTGATAGGGTAAGGAAATTTTTCCATGTCATGGATAATGTCAGCCTCTGATTTGGGGTCAATATCTAGCCCCACAGCTCCCCGCAATTTGGTGGATCCACAGCCTAAATGAAGAATTTTCATTTACTCCCTCGCTCTAAAAATTTACTAAAATAACTTTGGTACTCAAGAGAGGTTTTTGCCCAACTAAATCCTTGGGCAAATTTTACTCCTTCTTTTCCCATTTTAATCCTTAACGATAAATCTTGGCAGAGAAGTTTGATTTTTTCTTCAAACTCTTCTTGACTGCTCGCTAGAAAACCAGTTTTTCCATCCTCAACTACTTCTGGCAAGGAGGTATTTCTAAAACCAATCACTGGTTTCCCCAAAAGCGCTGCCTCTAAAAAAGGTAGTCCAAACCCTTCCCAGGTAGTCCCTGACACATAAAGACTACACTTTTGATAGTAGTTGATTAAAACTTGATCACTTGGACTTAAAATTATCTCCACATCTCTATCAGCCTTGCTTTTAAGATAATTGAGATACGCAGTGTCTTGACTGGTACCAACCAGAGCTAATTTTAGCTCAGGAAAACTTCTTTTGATGTTTTTATAGGCAGCCAAAACTCGATGAAACCCTTTGTAAGGAGTTAGTCGACTAACACTCAGTAACAAAAGCGTCTTTTTTTCTGATCTGTTTAGTTTGGCTTTATCATCCAAGTCAGCGCCTAGATAAATATAATCAATTTTGCGTTGATACATTCTGGCTGCTTCCAAGACAGTGCTTTTGGAAATTCCCAAAACTCTCACGGCTTTATGAATCCTTAGTTTTTCTAAACGCAAAATTATCTGGTCGGCTAACTTTAGTTTTTGTTGTTTAACCCAAGAATTCCTGAGCCCCGTCTCTTTCTCCATGTGGCGATCAAAGGCGGTTAACTGAGTACCATAATAAGTGTAAATAATTGGTTTACCACTTCGAGCCGCGGCAAAAAAAAGCGGGTAGCTAGAATGACAAGAGATCAGATCATGATTGTGCTCTCGTAGTGGTTTCAACAAGTTGCTAGCCGTCAAAAACTTACCCAACCTAGTTTTAGGGTTTTGAACATACACAATCTCAACTTTTAGTTCTTTAAGCTTGTCTTCGACCTCAGTGTCTTTTGCCTCCGGATAAGCATAAATGGTTATTTTTTCTCCAAGTAAAGCTAACCCCTGGGCAATCTTCATAGGCGCACGTGCGCCAGATTTTTCGTTTATTTGATCCACTAAAAAGCCTAAATCCACTTTGCGATCTTGGCGTACAGGTACCCTGCACCGCCCGCCCCCTGTTTTGAAAAAGTCATCACTATCAAACCACCCAAAAGAAGAGGGTGGGCTACCAATTTTCGCCAATGGCGGAAGTAGGATGGTCTTATCAAACTTGCATGCCTAAGGCCCATGGCCCGATGTTTAGCAAAATACTTCTCCACGGTGGTACCGTAATAAAAACTCTTGCTAATAATTTGACCTAGATTGTCAGGTTCCCCAAGGTGGTGTTCCACGACTCCTTTGGTTCTTGTGATTTTCGCGTTGGCGTCTTTGAGTCTGTTTTGCAGATCATGCTCTTCATAGGCTACCAGAGAAGAGTCGTAACCACCAATCAGGTCATAAATTTTGCGGGTGAAAAAACGTGACGCTTCGATAAAATCATCACCAACATAAGTCGATCTTTCTAGTCGTCTTACTTTAGCCCAAAAAGAACTGCCCACACTGTCTTGTTCGATGATAACAGCGTCACTGCCCTCCTCGATTTGCTGGGCAGCTTTTTCGATTACTTTATCCTCCAACGCGTAATCAGACCCAATGTAGTACAAAATTTTTCCCTTAGATTTGCTCACTCCGAAATTAAACTGAGAGGTTCTTTCGGTACCAGCAGTGTAGAAAGACAGGTTTTTTATAACCTTTCTATACTTGTGGACAAGCTCTTCGGTTCTATCACTACTACCCTTGTCCACCACAATAACTTCGAAATTAATGTAAGTCTGCTGACTCAAACTTTTCAGGGTCTTCTCAAAGTAGCGACCAGAATTAAAAGTAGGAATAATCACCGAGACAAGAGGTTTTTTCATACCACTTCTTTAACACTTTCTGAAATAAACTTTACTTCGTCTTCGGTTAACCCCGGGTCCATGGGCAAAGATAAAACTTTCGCACACAGTTTTTCGGTCACGGGAAAATCTCCCTTTCTATAACCCAAATCTTTTAAAGCAATTTGCATATGAAGAGGAAGAGGATAATGAATTCCAGTCGCAATCCCTTTTTGGTGTAAATACTCCTGAACTTCCTTACGGTTTGATACCTGAACGCTAAACTGATGCCAAACATGACCCTCTGACATCGTTGGTAAAACTAAATTGGTTTCTTGCAAAAGTTCTTGGTACCAGCCTGCGACCTGGACTCTCTTTTGATTCCAAGAGTCTAGATATTTTAACTTCACTCTCAAAACAGCCGCCTGCAAGGTATCAAGGCGGTCATTATACCCTTTAACTACATGGTTATACTTAGATTTCTGACCAACATTACTTAGAACTCTAATTTTTTCGGCTAGCTTGGGGTCATCAGTCACCACTGCCCCGGCATCTCCGTAAGCACCCAGATTTTTCCCAGGGTAAAAACTAAAAGCACTCAGTTGACCAAAGCTACCGACCTTTTTCCCCTGGAATTTGGCTCCTTGGGCTTGGGCACTATCTTCTAAAACCTTCACCTTGTGTTTTTGGGCTAGTTTTAAAATAGCTTCCATATCACAAGGACGCCCATAAAGATGAACCGGAATAATCACCTTTGTTTTCTTTGTAATGGCCTTTTCCAATAAATTGGGGTTGAGGTTAAAAGTCTCTGGATCAACATCTACCAATCTCACTTTGGCTCCCAAATGCATTGCTCCTAAGACAGTGGCTATGAAAGTGTTGGCGGAGGTAACTACTTCATCACCCTGGCCTACTCCCAAAACAGATAAGCTCAAAGTCAGGGCTGAGTAACCAGAGGAAACACCAATTGCCTCCTTAACACCAATATAGTTAGCTAGCTCTTTCTCAAAAAGCCCCACCTCTGCTCCCAAAATAAAGTCACCCTGTGTTACCACCTTGCGTATCGCTTGGTCAATCTCAGGTTTGATACTTAGGTATTGTTTTTGCAAATTAAGTAAGGGAATCATTTTAGTTTAGCTGGGTTTCCATAGACTACGGCGCTGTCCGGAACATCCTTAGTCACTACACTACCCGCTCCAACCAAGGCTTTTTCCCCAATTGTGACTCCACAAATGATAGTACAATTAGCTCCCAAGCTCGCTCCTTTTTTTACCAGAGTGGGGAGTTGTTCCCAGTCCTCCTCTGTCAGCTGTTCACCTGTTTCATTGGTAGCTTTAGGATATTTGTCATTGGTAAAGACTACATGAGGACCAAGAAAAACATTATCCTCAATGGTCACCCCTTCAGGAATAAAAACTCCAGCTTGGATTTTGCAGTTGTTCCCTACCCTTACACCATTTCTAATTTCCACAAATGATCCAATCTTACAATTGTTTCCGATTACGCAACCATATAAATTGACTAACTCGGGGTGAGGAATAAAACAATTTTCACCAAGACTGACGTCATCTTTAATCATTTAAGTAAACCTCCTTGCCACCTAATTTTAATGATTTTTGTGCGGCTTCAATAATCTCTACAATCCCTAAAGACTTCTGACCTGAGGTTAGTGGTTCTTTCTTCTTTACAATTGCTTCGATAAACTCGCCGGCCATTACTTCCAAGGGTTCTTTTTCCGTCACTGCCACTGTTTTCTGCTCCCCAAGACGGTAAACATACCTAAACTCTTGAAAAGTTTTGTAATAAGGCATTTTAGGACTTTTTTCCTCTTCTAAACTTACCCCCTTATTATAGAGCTGAAGCTTTTCGGTTTTAGTATCATCATACTCTAACATTTTTTTACTACCCACAATGGTAACTTTACGGACTTTGATAGGGGAAAGCCAAGAGAGATAAATAGTGGCGGTCACTCCATCCTGGAATTTTAGGTATAGATGGGCGACATCCTCAACTTTCAGGTTGACATGGGCGCTTCCTAGACAGATTACACTTAAAGGCTTTGCCCCCAAAAGAAACAGTAAGATCGAGAGATCATGAGGAGAGAGATCCCACAACACATTATAGTTTTGTTGAAAGAGACCTAAATTCACTCTTACCATATCAATATTAAAGATTTTACCTAAGGTTTTTTTATCCAGTAATTCTTTTATCTTTCTCACTGACTGTGAGTATTCAAAAGTGTGATCTACCATCAAAACCAACTTTTTGGTTTTTGCTTTTTTTATTAACTCTTGCGCCTCAGTTACTTTAGAAACAAAAGGCTTCTCCACCAAGACGTGTTTACCCATATCTAATGCTTCCGAGGCGAGAGTGAAATGGCTTGTCAGTGGAGTAGCAACTACCACCCCATCCACAAGTGGTAGTAGATCTCCATAATCCTCTAGGACTTTGACATTGGGAAATTGTTTAGTAACATCACGCCGTCTTAAAGAGTCTAAATCAGCCACTCCTACGACCTGACAGTTTTTAATTTTTGAAAAATTGCGAACTAAGTTTGGCCCCCAATAACCTGCCCCAATCACCCCAATTTTTACCATGGTTGTAAGTATATCATTCTACTTCCTGTTTGATGATTTTCAAACTTTCCAGCGCGGTCTTTTCCCAAGTGAGCTCTTTGGCCCAATCATAAGCTTGTTTCTGCAAACCATGATAAAGTTTCGGATCTTCCCAAATCTTACTAATTGCTTGAGACAGTGCTTGTGGGCTTTGGTCGACTATCAAACCAGTCTCACCATCCTTCACGACGTCTTTTAAACCTCCTACATTATAGACAACAGCTGGGGTCTTGAGACCATTGGCCTCAGTCACGATTAATCCCCAACCCTCTCTGATCGAGGTAACTACAATCAGGTGGGCTCTAGACATTAGACGGAATTTCTCTTCTTGATTTACAAAACCCTTAAATTCAACCTGTTTATCTACCCCAAGTGAATTTGCTAAGTCCTTTAGACCACGGACAAAGCGAGTGTCCCCACCGCCCACTAACCATACCTTTAAATTAGGGTATTGGGTGCTTAGAGTAGCTGCGGCTTTAATAATCTCCTCTGGCCTTTTGCTTTTTACCAATCTACCCACAAAAATAATTGCTAGTTCTTTTTCTTTTGGTTCCAAATACTTTTGCTCCTCCTCAAAGTTAATAGCCATGGGGAAAACTGAGACCTTCTTGAACCCCAACTTTAATAAGTCTGTCTTGGTTGATTGCGA
This sequence comes from uncultured Gammaproteobacteria bacterium, assembly GCA_964349395.1. Taxonomy (GTDB): domain Bacteria; phylum Patescibacteriota; class Microgenomatia; order Woykebacterales; family RBG-16-39-9b; genus CAYGGA01. The sequence continues at coordinate 61,992 of CAYGGA010000003.1, forward strand.
AATAGTCATGGCGGGGACTGAATGATAAAATCTCAAATAAAGTGGTTCAAGAAGATAGCCAATAATATTTATGGGAAACCTAGCCTCATAAAACCATACCTCCCTAGCCAGTTGATTAAAATAAACCAACTTTTTTTCTTTTACAAATAAGGTTGTGAAAAAAGGTAAGGTGTTGATTTCGTCAATCACAACATCTACATTTCCTTTTAAATACTTTTGGTAGTAGAAATAGGCATAAAACCGCACCGTCACTTGGCCACCTTGGCGAATAATTTTGACACCGTCAACCACTTCGTCACTGTTTGCCCCTGGAAAACTGGCAGTAAATAAAGTAACTTCGTGACCCCATCCTACCCACCTTTTGGCAATTTCCTGGGTCACGATTTCTGCTCCACCTGAACGAGGGTTTTTAATATCCCGCCAATTAAAGATTAGAATTCTCATTTTAAAAGCTCGGTTACTTTTTGATGTAGAATAGCGCGGAATTGGCACCACTCTGACCAATAAGGTTTCTTTTTAAGGTTTTCCTGATTTGCCCAGCTCTGTGCTATTTGACCTACTCTCGATTTGGCAACCTTCTTAAAACCACTTATCCCTTCATTCTCATCGGTGGCCACCGGGGTTCTATCACCAAATTTAATAGTGAAAATATAGCTAGCAAAGTAAACCTTCTCCTCTGGTAAACTAATCTCATAAACAATAGTTCCCAAAAGTTTAGTCTTCAATTTCTCTCTGATCCCAGTTTCTTCAAATAACTCCCTTTGCAATGTTTGGAGCGTGGTTTCATCGTGGTGTATACCCCCCGTGGGAATACGGTAAAGCGAGTTCTCGTAATGGTCCTTCCGAAGCATCCAAATACTGTCCCCAGACTCTAGAACCATAGCTACTTCACCTCGTCTTTTTTTAGTTTGGAAATTGGCACTACTTAGTTTCCCGTATTTTAAATACTCATAAAAAATCGGAGAGTTTTTAACCGACATTGATCTTAAAATCCAAGTCTTTATCATAAACCCATTTCCTTCTATTACCATTATTATAGTAGCCACGAAGTTTTAGCCGGTAAAATACTGCCAAGGTATCAATTAACATATTACGGATCACCTTAAGGCTGGCAGCGGAAGTGATTTGGCCAAAATTATAGTGAAGCTCGATGGGAGCCTCGGCTATCTTTTTGTAACCTAGGTGATTGGCCACTGATAGAATCTCAATATCAAAAGCGTATCTTTTAACTAGTAGCCTAGGTAAAACATCTTCTAAAACCTTCCTCTTAAAAAGTTTGAGACCTACTTGGGTGTCTTTGACATTCAAACCAAAGAGAAAAAAGACTAGAGTCTGGTAACCAAAACTTAAAAATCTTCTTATTGGCGGGTAAGTTACCTGAGAGTTCTCGTGTCTTTTAGACCCAATTACGACATCAGCATCTTCATCTTCAAAAATCTGTATCGATGTTTGTAAACCCTCGGGGTGAATCTCCATACCAGCATCCAGAAAAGCAACCGCGTCACCACGACTTCTAGCCATACCATAACGAATAGCATACCCTTTACCGTGATTTTTCTCGAGTTGAAAACTCTTCAGATTTGGCTCTTTAATTTTCCTAATCTCTCTAAAACTATCATCTAGTTTTCCATCTACTATACAGAGGAGTTCAAAGGCAACTCCAATCTGCTTCAATGAGACCAAAATTCTTTCCAGGTCTTTTTTGATGGTTTTTTCTTGGCGATATACAGGCACAATTACTGAAATTAGCTTAATCATTTCTTTACCCTTTTTAGATTAAACCAATAATAAAGAGAAAGGACTAACAAAAGTAAAAAGTTGGCTATAATATTCACTATAATCACCTGATTTAAATTTTGATGGAAAAACCAAATCAAAATTCCTTGCAGGACCCCCGCTATTAATGGTGCGATAGAGAATTTAACTTTTTGTAAGGAGAGGAAAAGATAAGTTAGCAAAGTGTTTAGTGAAAAAAGAGTGATGAAAACACTGTAGACAGCTAAGAGGTAGCCTGCAGCCTGGTATTCTGAGCTACGTGAGAAAAAGAAACCCTTTAAGACTAGCTCTGGCCAAAGTAAGTATAGAAGTGAAATAGTTGCTCCAATTAGAGCAGTCATGATTAAGCCAGCCACTACGAATTTGTGGTAAGGCTTACCAGCTTCAAATCTCTGAACGACAACTGGGAAAATTACTTGGGTAATAGGTAGACAAGTAAAAATTATCACTCTGCCAGTTACAGTTACAGCACTGTAAAGACCCGCTTCGATCGGGGAAAAAAAGTGTTTAACTAAAATAATGTCAACGGTACTTAGTATTGTGATCCCTAAAAGGGAGGAAAAAGCTGGTCCTACGAAATAAAATATCTTTCTCCAGTTGACCAACTGACCACCAGGGAAAGTCAAAATCTTTTTTAGAAATACCAAGGTTAATAGGTAGGCGGAAAAGAGAGCCAAGATTAACCCCGCCAAAGCCCCACGTACATTTAACCCTAGATATATCAATCCCGCTGCAAAAATAATTCTTAAAAAGGAGTTCAAAAAACTAGCGCTAGTAAAGGCTTCAAATTTTAGCAATCCTTGCAAAAAAGCACCATTGATGGTGAAAAAGATGGTCACTATGGTTAGTATTCCTAAATATATTAGTAAATTAGAGTCATCAATCTGCAAAAACTGGGCAATATAATCCTTGCTAAACCAAGAAATCAATAGTAAAACGAATGAGGCAAAAAACAATTTTTTTGACGCTTCAACAAAAAGTGATTTAACGCTTGCCATATCTCCTTGAGCTTGATAGCTAGCAGAGAATTTAATCAAAACAGTATTTAGTGTAAGTGACGGGACCGAAAGAATAATTAGTAAGGACAGGATGGTCACTAATTCCCCGTATTCCTTAATAGTCAGGAGATTACCCATAACCGGGTTAAAAAGAAAACTTATCCCACCCACCATAAAAGAACCGCCTACCATCACTAACGTGCCACGACCTAACTTGGTGGTAAATAGTTTCTTTATGAGTTCCAAAATTTTAGACACCTTTAAACCTTATATGAATACATTTCCTTAATAATTTATAATAGCTTTTAACAAGCTTGCCATTGTAGATCATTTTGGAATTTCCAAATCTCCTCGTAGTTAAGATAATCGGCACTTCCCCAAGTTTAAATCCATTTGCCGCTGCTAACACCGTCTCTTCCAACTGTATTCCGAACCCAGTCTCAGTGAGAATGATCTTCTTAAAGACTTCTCGTTTGCCCGCTCTAAAACCAGTGGTAAAGTCTCGAACAGGAACATTTAGCAAAATTTTGCCGACCATATTACCCATTTTAGAAATTAAAGCTCGTAAATAAGGGACCCCCACCATCTTACCACCAGGTACAAAACGGGACCCCAGAACCAAATCATAACCTTCCTCAATTTTCTTAATAAACTTAGGGATGTCGTTACCATCATGAGTCAAATCCGCATCCATAAAAACCAAAACCTCAACCCCTGAGGCTAAAGCTTTGCTGATACCCTCCTTCAAAGCCCCACCCATCCCTTTATTTTGGTCATAATCTACTACTATCAAGGTAGGGTAGGTTTTTTTTAGAGTAGTCAAGACTTCCCTAGTACTATCTTGGCTGCCATCATTAATCGCAATCACCTGTAAGTCCAAGTGGTACTTCTTTCTCACAGTATCTAAGTGATCTAGTATCAATGGGGCGTTATCCTCCTCATTGTACATAGGCAAAATAACGGCAATCTTCATAACCTCTCCTTAAGAATCTGCACAATCTTGCGAGATGATTGCCCATCACCATAGGGATTTACTGCTCGGGCCATCTTCAAATAAGCTTTTTTGTCAGTCAAAAGTGTCTCTACCTCACCTATAATCGTCTCTTTCTTTGTTCCCACCAATTTGGCTACCCCAGCAGTGATTCCTTCGGGACGTTCAGTCACCTTTCTCAAAACTAATACTGGTTTCCCAAAAGTGGGTCCTTCCTCCTGGATTCCACCTGAGTCTGTAAGAATGAGATAGCAATTTTTCATAACCTTAACTAAATCTTTATAACTTGCAGGCTCCACTAGATGTACCTGATCGGTCTTCTCCAGTTTTTCCTGAACTATACTTCTGACATTGGGGTTGAGATGTACTGGAAAAACAATTTCTAAATCCTTATGTCTTTTTATCAAAGTGTTTAAACTCGCCATAATATTTTTCATTTCCCCACTCATGTAGTTTTCGCGGCGATGGGTGGTAAGCAAAATAATTTTTTTCTTTTTGAAATCAAGTAGTTCCAACTTTTTGTCTTCAAAATCGTATTCTTGGCCGGTGACTTCTAACAAAGCATCCACGACAGTATTACCCGTCACAAAAATTTTATCTTCCTCAACCCCGGCTTTAATAAGATTGCTGCGAGATACTTCGGTTGGGGCAAAACATAAATCAGCGATGCTGTCGGTTATGGTGCGATTAATTTCCTCAGGAAAAGGATTATATTTATCAAAACTCCTTAACCCTGCTTCGACATGACCTAGTTTTATTTGGTGGTGGTAGGTGGCGACTGAAGCAGCCATAGTGGTCGTCGTATCGCCCTGAACTAAAACTAAATCAGGACGTAGCTGCATAAGAATGCTACTAATACCTACATGGGCTTTAGCCAAAATCTGATCGAGAGATTGATCGGCGGTCATTATATTAAGATCAAAATTGGAAACAATTCCAAATGCGCGCAGGATTTGATCAAGCATCTCTCTATGCTGGGCAGTGACGACAATACAAGTTTCAAAAAGATCTGAGTTTTTTTTCAGTTCTAAAATGACCGGAGCCATTTTGATTGCTTCCGGTCGAGTTCCAAACACAACCATAATCTTTTTCTTACTCATTAATCCTCATTTTAACAGTCAATAGCGGTGAGGTAAAGCTAAGGATTAACTAAGTGGTAAACTGAAAAGGTATTTGAATTGGTAGAGCTGTAAGGCCAATTAGGGCTTAAGTCTGTAAAAATTTTAACTGGCTGTCTGCTTTTTAGAGTGTTTAGTAAATCGTACCTTTCCCTACCTTTACTAATAGTTTGGGAAAATAAGTTTTCAATAATCACCCAACCACCTTCTTTGTTTATTAAGTCAAAAGTAGGGCTGTCTAATGATTGATATTTTGTTTTTCCTTCAGCGGAAAAAGTTTTACTATCTCTTAAGTCTGAACTATACCAACTAATTTTATACCCAACCTGGTCCACAAAGGCTGAGGGCCAATAGTTACTGGCTACCCACTGATTATCAGTATTCTGCTCTTTGACATAGTTCCCCACCTCTTCAATAGTAATGTGGTAGCTAGCTGAAAAGGCAGTAATCAATGGTGAAACCCCTAAAACCACAATAGCTAGTGTAATCCCCCCCATCACCTGATTTGAAGACAAAGGGATCTTAAGTTTCTGAGTAATGATCTCAACCAACCAATTTGTCCCTAAACCAATTAACACCACCAAAAATGGAACTAAGATTACAAAATAACGCGGGGTATAAAGTGCAATTTTAAGAAGAGCATAGGTCAATAGAACTATGCTTAAGAAAATTGGTAGATACTGTCGCCAGCTTTTTAACCCTCGTATTATGCCCAAGACAAAAAGCCCTACAACTGACCAGGTAAAAAAGCTGGGAATGGCCTGTAAATAACTCATTACTACGGGCAGCTCAAAAGTTCTGCCCCCCAGGGCAAAATCTTGCTTAATTTGAGTTTTAAATTCAAATGGATTTAGAGAGTAATTAAAATAAGTTACTGGAGCAAAGATCACCAAAGCGGTTAGCCCTAACACCACAATCAATAAGTTTTTTCTAATAAACTCCTTAAATAGCAGAAATTTGAGGCTTTTAGTTTTAATAATTTGACTAAGAATTTCTAACCCGCAAACGACTACAGGTACGCCCAGCAAAGGTAAGATTGAATACTTAGTGATTAGCCCCAATCCAAGTGCTACTCCACTGACTGAGGCCCACTTGAAACTATTTTTCTCCCAAGCAATCTGAAAAGAGACGATGTAAGAGAACGCAAAGAAGGAGATCAACATCTCAATCAAACCCAATCTTGAATAAAAAACTGTAATTGGTAAAACTAAAAATAAACCACTGGCAAAAGCAGCTATTGGAAAGGTAAATCTGGATTTCAAATAGAAGAGGATAGTTATCCCTAATCCTAAAGATGCTAAAAGAGAGACGAGTCGGATTGCAAAATAACCGTCAACGATAAAAGAAATTAGAAAACCCAGGTAATGGAAGAAAGGTGGGCTGTGGAACAAGACAATACCATCATAGTTAGGAAGTGGTCCATTTCTGAAATTCCGAACAATATCTAAATAATTTCTTTCATCAGGTTCTGAAGGAACAAACCCTCCGTTTATTTGGTAGAGCTTAAGTAAAGTAAGTACTACTAAAATTCCAATAATAATTAAAATTGGTTTTTTCACCTGGGCATTAATCCTGAGTCTAGTAATCTTTTCTCCAAGGCCTGAGCCATTACTTCATGTCCTAAAGGCGTAAAATGCCCATCCCCTTTAAAATATAAGGGGAATTTACCTTCCCTACTCGCATTTCTAAAATCTTCTAGAACATTATAAACAGGAAAATTATTCCTTTTACCAATCTCTTCTACCCTCTTCATTGCCCTATCACCATACACCTTCCCTTTCTCCAAAGACCACACCTGCCTACCCACTAGCCACTCCTCTCCAGAAACTTGGTTCCCGTAAGGATAGGTGGTCACAATTAAGGGGATTTTATTCTCAATCATTAATTTCTTTATCAAAGAGAAGTTTCTTTCAGTCAGCGTCCAAAGAGTATCGAATTTAGAAACATCATCACGGGTAAGCAGTAAACGATCCGAGATTGGGTCGCCCACCGTAATGGTAACATTGCCAATTTCGGGATAGATTCTTAAAGATTTTGACCTAATAGAGTCACCAATTACTTGGTAAAGTTTGAGATTATTTCTTAAAAATTTCTTAAAATCTTTTGGCAAAAAAGGCAGCAGTTTATTCTTGGGTTCGCCTTCATCTTTAAACTCAATCTTTGGGAAACCATTTGGAATTCCGTTTTCATCTTTTAGGGATTGGGATTCATAGTTTAGATCATCACTAATGTCACTCTCATCAAAATTAATGATTACTAAATCTGGTTTTAGATCTAGGCCTCGGTCCTTTAAATAAAGGTACTCCAAAAGTGGAGAGTAGCTAAAAGTACCCCCATTTAAAACTTCAATTTTTTTCTCTTTTATTTTTATTTGCAAATATTTTTCCAAAATTTTGGCAAAGACTATATCTTGGTTTACCCCTTGCCCCTCAGTAAAAGAGTCACCTAAAACCAGGATCCTAAAAGTGTTTTCTGGTTTTTCTTTAGCGTACTCCTTGTCCCTCATCCCCAGTGAATTTATTCTATAGGTAGTTTTCCAATCATAATCGCTTGTAGTAGCGTAGGAACCAGGAGTCAAAGAGTGATGAACTCTGGTATCTTGCTGTCGTACAGCGGATGGGGGATGGCGACGATCTTGGATGTAGCGAATAAAAATTTCAACAATTAAAAGGCTAATTAATAGGCCAACAAATAATAGTGTTAGGCTTAGACCTAGTTTTCTGTTCCACGAAATTCTGGCCTTTCTCTTTTCCACTTTGGTTTGCTGATCCATATCTGTAAAAAGTATAGCATAACAGTTGGCTACTCAGGCAATTTCTTTCTTGAGATTTTGATATAATTCTACAGATGAAAGTTGCAGTTATTATTCCTACTTTTAATGAGAAGGACAATATCAGCCGTTTGGTTAGGACAATTGATAAAACTCTTAAAGACACTGAGATAATTGTCGTGGACGACAATAGCCCTGATGGTACCTCCAGAGTAGTGTTGCCTCTCCTAAAAGAGTTTCCAAACCTGTATCTAATTTCCAGGAAGGGCAAGAGCGGACGTGGGTCTGCTGTTTTAGAAGGATTCAAATTTGCCCAGGAAAAATTGAAGGCTGATGTTTTTATAGAAATGGATGCGGATTTTTCACATGACCCACAGGAGTTGCCAAAAATTATTTCTTTAGGCAAAAAAGATACTGTAGTTCTAGCATCCCGGTATATTCCAAAAAGTAAAATCCTCAATTGGCCACCACGCCGAATTATTGCTTCAAGAATTTCCAATCTGCTTATTAAACTCTTTTTAAACTTACCGGCAAAGGACAACACTAACGGTTACCGCTGCTACCCTAAGGAAGCAGTGGGTCTACTTCTAAAACATAAATTTAATAGTACCGGCTACATACTTTTATCCGAGACTGAGAGATATTTGTTTGTTAATGGTTTCCGTCTAGTCGAGTTTCCAAGTGTTTTTCGCAATCGCAAAAAGGGAAAATCAAAATCAAACTTTAGAGAATATTTTCTTTCCCTTTATTTACTCTTCAAAATAAGAATTACTACCAATGGTAAGTAAATTACTA
>CAYGGA010000004.1:0-59301 GCA_964349395.1 uncultured Gammaproteobacteria bacterium
CCGACTACTAATGATGAGGTATTTTAGAGTTTGCATCTCTTTTTCTCAAAACTAAGCTCACGGTTATCAAAAGCCCAAAAATCCCAGTCGCCACCAAGGCTAAAGCGAACAGTTTACTTTGACTATCCAGCAGCAGTGAGACTGTGCCAAAAATAGCACACACGAAGATGTAAAACAAGGAGATTTGCGGAATGCTGAAACCTAAATCAAGCAAATGGTGATGCAGGTGGTCCCGATCTCCCCAGACCGGGGATTTCCTACTCAATAGACGTCTGATGATGGCCCAAAAAGCATCCACCAGGGGTACTGTCAATACCAAAAGAGCGGTGGCGAGTTTTCCACCGGCAAGAATGGCTAGTACTGCCAAGAGAAAGCCAGCTAGGGTCGACCCCCCATACCCAGGCATAATTTTTTGGGGGTAAAAACTAAAAAGCAGAAACCCTAAATAGGCTCCCATCACACTGAAAGAAAGTACGGCTACGGGAGTTTGGGTCGGGTCACTGTTTACGTATTTTAAGGCGACCATACCCATGATAAAGGTTGAGACTACGACGATTCCGGAGAGTTGTCCATCGACACCACTCGACCAGTTTAAAGCATTCATCACCCAGACAATCCAAACTAGAGCAAAGAGGTCTGCAAATAAAACTAGCTGATGCATCCCAAAAAAGTTGAAGGGTAGAATAATTTGGTCAAAACGTATTTGTCCACCAAAAGGGTTGGTAATCCAAGTAATCCCGATCCCACTAGCTACTACCACTAGGGCAGCTAGAAAATTGGCAATTAGTCGCAAATATGGATTTAGGTCATATTTGTCATCTAAAACTCCGACTAGAACCAAGATAAGACCACCGATAAAAATTCCCACCAAATGCTGATCTAGAGGAGTAAAGAGCAGAGTGGTTAGAAAAATAGCCAGAAAAGTCGGTATACCCCCGCCTCTGGGGATGGGTTTTTTGTGCAAAATAGCGGGGTGGGATCTTTTAGGGTTATCAACCAAACCAAATTTTTTCGCAAGGAGAATAGTTAGGGGTGTTGTTATGACTGCCACTAAAAAACTGCCCAAGACAATGAGTAAGTAGTTCATATTAAAAGCAGCGTTTTATGAATGGCAATCAAACCAATTAGCGCGGTAGCTAAGGCAGTCCAAATCAAAAGTTTGCTTAAAGCTAAATTACTGGAGGAAAAGAGATTGGCAAGGTAATGATTAATGATTAGAAAAATCAGGGCGAGAGCGGGGACTACATAGAGAGTCACCGGAGGGGTGAGGCGGTCAAGCCCCCAGGGTCGGGAATACCACAGAGGTAGATAGGGAGGGTAATTGGTTTTTGATAAAAGCAGTGTCAAGGTTAAAAAAATAACCATCAGACTTAAAACAAAAAGTAGCAAATTGGCTGGTTTAAAAAGTCTAATTAAGTCTGTATACCTGCGCATCGTCAAATTCTCCTGAAAGTGAGTAATGAGTTTTAATAAAATCATCTAGCTGCAAAAAGGGGTAAGGTGCTGGTGACTCGGTAATTATAATCCTCGGCGGATGGGCATTCAATTTTTCCATCACGTCTTGGTAACCATTATAGTTATGGACGTGATACGCAGCGGTGTAACGATGAATATTACTCCTATTGGCTAAGAAGTAAATTTGGGGTTCATTGGCCCAGATAAAAAGACTATCTCTTGGGTCACTCAGTCTCTTAGCCACCTCTCCTAAGGTGTAATTTCTTGAGACTTTTCTATCAAAACTTTTGTTAAAGTCTTCTTGACTCATTTTTCCAACTAAGTAACTTACCGCATTAGGATAATAATTCCATTTAAAGTAAGTTGGCCTAAACCCAAAGAGGGCGACTATAACCAGGCCGACTACAAGGGCAGTGATCGCCAATTTTACCTGCAGTTTTTTGAAAATAATTCCCGTTAGCAGTAGAGTCACCGGAGGGACAATTTGAATTAGGTAATGAGAGTAATTTCTACCTCCAAATAAACTTCCATAAAGAGAGAAAAAGAGCCACAAAATCAATGTACTGGTGACCATCTCTTCTTTCTTTAGAGTCCCTTTTCTCCAAGAACGCAAGATATTTCTCAGGAAGAACAGACTAATCAGCCCCAAGGCGGCAGCTTTTACAAAAAGTAGCCCATTGGGGATATTTAAAAAGCGGTTACCAAAGTCAGTGTAAGAGACATTGCTACTTACAACCGAGAAGTAAAAACTGTCCCAATGGCCGCGGAGAAAAAAGTAGACCGAAGTAATAGCCAGGGGTAGCGCAAAACCCAACCCCGTGAAAAATAAACGACGACTAATTTTTTCGACATCGTCGGTTTTTTGATGCAACAAAATAAAGAGCCCAAAAGCAAAAAAGTCAAAGATAGCGGGAGCTTTAAAAAGAACAGCCATTGCAAAACTTAACCCTGCCAGAAAATACCTTTTCTTGAAACCATACAGGTACCCTAAACTAGTAAACAGGATAAAAAAGATTTCCCCATTACCAATATTTCCTTCTATCAGTGGGGTAGCGGTGAGCAAACCAAAAATAGCTGCTGATACTAAACCCGCTTTTTTAGAATCCCAAAGATTTTTTGCTAAAGAAAAGATAATTAGTTCTGTCACGAGGACCCAAAGAAGAAGAACAAATCTCAACGCCCAGATGGAGTGACCAAAGATGGTCATGGCAAAAGCGCTAAGAAGATAGATCGCTGGTGGTTTATTGTCAAAAGCCTCAGTGTAGAGGGGTAAATCATAAGTTAACGCTTGGCCGACGGCCATGTAAACTCCCTCATCCCCATACCAAAATGGTTCCAAAAGAGAAGGGATTCTCAAAATTAAAGTAAAAAAGAGAATTAAGATTAAAGGAAGATGTGGTTTGATAGCGTCAGTTTTAATCAACTTTGATGATCCTGTTTAGGGGTGACTTTGTACTCCAGTCTTTTCCCTAACAAAAGTCTAGTATGGGCGTCCATCCCTGGCAAGGCCCCAAATAGAAAAGCCGTGACCGGCATGAGTAAGTATTGGGCGATTGTGAGTGGCAGCATTCTTTTTTTGAAAGTAACGGGCCGGGGTGGCTTGAGAAGATAATCAACTACAATGATTGATAAAATAAAGACTGTACTGATCGTCAGAATAAACCCAGACACTTTAGGCAAATTTTGGCCATAGACGGTATATCTGAAAGCTGGGTTGATAAGTAGGGGCAAAGTGGCTCCGAGAGTAATAATCCACCAGTTTACTGGCCAAAGAATGTGTTGTTCCAGCACTCTTAAAAATCTAAACAAAAAATTGGTTTTAGAAATCTCTTTTCTTTGTTTGAGGAACTGTTTAAAAGCGTAAGCAATGTCAGTTACTCCCCAAGCCCATCTACGGTTTTGAGAATACTGAGTCATAAGTGACTGCATGTAAGTTGGGCCTTCAGCCGCGTCGGCAAAAAGAGGCAAAAAGACGGAGTCGACCTCCACCTCTCCTTTCGAGACAAAGAAACATTTAAAAAAGAGGTGCCAATCTTCAGCGATAACGTCTGTGTCCCAAAAACCAGCTTTCTCTACTAGTTTCCAACTGGTGGAGTAGGTGGAATAGTTGAAGTTACTTTTTGGTCTCATCAAATCAGCTACTTGCTGGATAGAGTAAATAGTGTGAATGACTCGCACCGGCATGGGTACCCGCCAGATATTATTGTAAAAAAGCAGTGCTGCCTGCCAAAAGCGTTGATAAGGATGGGCGGAAGTCAAAAATTGATAGCTTAGATTAGAAAAATACTTCGGGTGGATGGCAACATCGGCGTCACAAGAAGTCACCAAAAGATTATCAGTATCAATTGTCGTTTCTTTGAGTTTTTCTTGGAGGATGTGAGCACTGAAGGCTAAATTGGAAGATTTACCCGCGACTTCGCCTTCGACCAATGTGTGCTGGGTAATCCAAATATTAGCAAAAAAGTGGCCGTATTCTTTTTTAAGTTCCGCTGATTTAGTCAAAAATTCTTCTTCTCGTGCCTCTCCCGCCAGACAGATAGAAATATTTTTCGTGGGCATCTCTTGAGCACTTAAAAAAGTGAAGGTTCTTTTCAGAATCGTCATTGGTTCTTTGTAAGTGGGGATAATAATAAGGTGGTGAGTCTTTTCCATCGGCAGATTTTCGGCTACCCCTTTGTCCCACCACCCGATCTTCGAAGTTTTTTGGATTTTGCGGTAAGCGCGGACTGAATTTACCCCCAAATGGGCGGCGCGGTAGAAAAAATACAGGTCAAAAATAATGATGAAATTAGCTACGGCAATCGGCCATAAAAAAGAGGCCCACAGAGGTAGTGTCAAAAGCGTCCAGGAGGCTAAGGCGGGAGTGATTTCCAAAAGGCGGGTAAATTGTCGATCGTATTTTTCAAAAAAGTTCATAGATTAAAAATATTTTTGGCATTTTGAGTGGTAATTTGGGCAATTTCAGATTGGGTTGTATTTTTTAAATCAGCCAGTAGTTCTGCCACAATTCTAACATTTACAGGTTCATTTCTCAAACCTCTCTTTGGGTGGGGAGACAGAAATGGACAATCAGTTTCTAGCAAAAGCCTATCTTGTGGAATCAATTTAGCCGACTCTTGGACAAAGAGAGCATTTTTAAAAGTAACAATGCCATTAAAAGCAAAGTAAAAGTCAGTTTCTTTTAAGGCTTCTCTGGTGATATCTTCATTGTAAGTCCAGCTGTGAAAAACACCCTTTTTTAGACCAGAGTCTTTGACTATTTCTAGTGTTTCTGGCCAAGCTTCCCGGGAATGTACTATCAATGGCAGGTCTTCTTTCTTGGCAATGTCTACTTGTTTTTCAAAAAGTTCTATTTGTCTTTTTCTTTCTTCTTTATTTTCTTGTCTATAAAAGTCCAAACCACACTCCCCCACTGCCACTACTGGGTGTTGTTCAACTAACTTTTTTAACTCTGTCACCTCTTTTTCAATGTTTATGTCTGGAGAATCGGTGGGGTGAATACCAGCAGTAGCAAAAATAAAATTATATTTTTCGGCCAGCTCAATACTAGTTTTGCTAGTAGGCAAGTCAGTCCCCACATTGATTATTGTGGTTACCCCTTCTGCCAGGGAGGTTTTAATAACCTCTTCCAGGTCTTTTTCAAAGGCCGGAAAATTTAGATGTGCATGAGTATCAACCAGTTCCATAATCAATTTATTCTGGGGAAAAGAGGAATAGTGCTTTTGATCTCGGGTGCGGAATAAATCTCAGTAATTTTCTCAGAAGTTTCTGGGAGAAACGGCTTGAGATTAAAAGCGATTTGCAGAATGCCATTTACTAAAATAGAGTAAATCTCTTCTTGATTGGTAGTTCCTTCCCAAGGTTTTTTATCTTGTAGATAGTTATCAAGTCTACTGATCTCTCTTTGGATTAAAGCCAAACCTTCATTAAATTCCAACTTCTCCAAATGACTAACCAACTCTGGATAGAATTCTACTTCCTCAATTTTTAAAAACTTAGTTTGAATATTATTGTTTTCACATAGCTTAGCCACTCTGGAGACAAGATTGCCTAACCCATTGGCCAAATCAGAATTGTAGACTTCTTGTAGTCTATGGAAAGAAAAATCGCCATCATTACCAAAAGGAATCTCTTTTAAAAGATAATACCTAAGTGTGTCATTACCATATTTGTTAGCTAGTTCCACAGGGTCAATGCTATTTCCCAATGATTTAGAAATTTTGACATTATCAATGGTAAAAAATCCATGGCCAAAGACTTTTTTAGGTAGCAGGTAACCTGCAGAGAGCAACATAGCTGGCCAAATCACGGTATGGAATCTCAAAATATCCTTGCCGACAATGTGTAAATCAGTTGGCCAGAACTCTTTTGGTGCTCCAGAAATATAATTGATCAAAGCATCAAACCAGACATAAATCACTTGACCACTATCATTGGGAGCAGGAATTCCCCACCTGACACTTTCTCTGGTAATAGAGATATCCGTCAACCCACTTTTGACAAAATTCACAATCTCGTGCTTACGGTGCTCAGGTGAAATAAAATCTGGATTGTCTTCAAAATATTTTAAAAGTTTTTCTTGATAGCCAGATAGTTTAAAAAAGTAATTCTCTTCTACAATCTTTTCTGGTTTAGTCTTGTGGTCTGGACAGAAACCATCTACTAGGTCTGACTCGGTCAAAAAAGCCTCATGACCAGTACAGTACAAGCCCTCGTACTTTCCTTTGTAGATATCACCGGACTGCAAAACTTTATTATAGAAATCAGTAACTACTTTTTTATGTTCTTCACTAGTAGTCCTTATAAAATTATCATTAGAAATATTTAGTTTTTTCCAGGTTTCTTGCCAGACTGCAGCCTGAGAATTGGCATAGTCTTCTACCGATTGGTTGGCTTTCTGCGCTGCTTGGACGGTTTTTTGAGAATTCTCATCAGTACCAGTGAGGAAAAAAGTTTTGCTGCCTTGTTGGCGGTGGAAACGAGCCAAGACATCGGCAGCAATAGTCGAGTACGCATGCCCAACATGCGGCTTGTCATTTATGTAATATATAGGAGTTGTAACGTAGTATTTTTCCATTTAAATCAACCTTGAGAAATATATCTCCAGCAGAGAGAAAATCAGGACTACAAAGAGAGTATTGACCAGACCTCCTTGACCTAACACATTCAGAAGTAAGATCCCGGTGACACTGGCTCCTACAAATATACCTCTTCGGAGGCTAGCAATCAGTACTGGTTTCCACAAGAAATTTTTAGTCATTCCTTGATGCCTCATTCTCCTGATAATTAGATGGGGGGAGTATAGCACCAGAGTGATCAACGTAGCAATGGAGAGGAGCAAGGTGATTAGAAAAATTTCAATTATAAACAGGTTGGGTGAGTCATTCTGAACTGGGGAAATAAAAAAGTAGAGGTAGACTGCGGTGCAGCTACTTAGAAAGAAAATTAGATCTATAAAGATGAGCAGTCTTTTCACACCTTAAGTATACAATAGCCAGGGAAAGGGGCCCGACCCCCTAGCCCACCACTTCAAAGCTACTGCCAGTCGTATTTTTAGTGACTACAATTTGATTTGGGAATGCTTCTTTAAGTTCTTCCACATGAGTGACTACCAGAACTTTGGCATAATCATTTTTGATGGCATTGATAGCCTCAATCATCCGATCTCGACCTTCCGTGTCTTGAGTCCCAAACCCTTCATCAATGACTAAAAATTGCAGTTTTGCACCCGCCCTGTGAGTGAGTAATTTTGATAAAGCTAGTCTGATTGCAAAATTGACTCTAAACGCTTCTCCGCCTGAGTAGAGCTCATAAGGCCTACTGCCACTCTCATCTGAAATCACAATATCCAATGTCTCTATAGTAGTGCCTGATTTTGCTTCTTTTTGGGTGACAAACTCTACTCGCATGCGCCCGTCAGTCAGTTTATCAAGCAGGGCATTAGCCTCAGCTTCAATCTCAGGAATGGCATTCTCGATAATCATCGCTTGAATACCTTTTTTACCAAAGGCTAAAGAAAGCTCTTCATAATCTTGTTTTTCCAAAGAAAGCCTATCTCTTTCTTTTATCTTAGTTTGCTTGAGAGTTTCTAACTGAGTGGACCTAGTTACTAGCTCCTTAGCTGCTCCCCTCTCTGATGTTTTCTCACTTTTTTGGGATCTAATTTGTTGTAAAATATTTTCTTTTTTCTGGTAATCATTTCTTAAATCTAAAAGTTGAGATTTGTATAAATCATAATCTTTTAAATCTTCACTTTCTTTCTCAATTGTTTTTCCTCTCGCCACTAGCAGTGCTTCTAAATCTTTTAACCCTTTACTTTCTGTTTCAATCTTACCTTTGGCTTCTGATAGCTTTATCTTTAAAACATCATTTTCCCCTAGCTCCTCAATCTTCTTTTGAATCTCCTCATACTCACTAAACTCTTTTTTAAAAAGATTGATTTTTTCTTGCAGAGGAGGGATCTGCACTAAGACCCTATTTAGCTTTTTTTTCGCCTCAGTTTTTTCCACCAGGGTGTTTTTATAGTTGTTTCTTTCTTGGGCAATCTTGTCACCAAATTCTTTCTGCAGGTGAGCTTGGGAATCTTTTTCCAATTTTTGTCCACAAGTTGGGCAAAGAGCATTATTTTTACCTGTTGTGGCTAACTCTTTGGTTAATTTTTCTCCTCTTTCTTTGATTTCTAAAAGCTGACTCTCAATCACCGCTAGATTGCTTTTGTGATCTCCTTCTTCGGTGGTGAGCGCTAGCAGCTCTTGTTGGAGGGAATTGAGCTCCACTTGCTTTATCTGCCACTCTTTAGCTTTAGTTTTGAGCTCTTCTAAAAGCGAGGCATTTTTTTCAATTATTTCTTCTTGGGCCAAAATAGTTTGGAAATCTTTCACCGAAATTTCTTTACTAGCTTTTTGGTTTTTTAAAGACTCAATCTCTTCCTTTAAAGACGCGATCCTTTCTTGCGCTTTCTCCAAAGTAGACACTTTAGTTCTCAAAAGTTCCCCTTGGGCTTGGATTTCTTTTAGTTTGGCCTCAGCTTCTTTCTCTTGAGCCTCAATGATTTTTAGCTCACTCTCAATTTGCGACAAAGTTACTTGCCGTTCTTCTTTTTCTCCCAGCTCATTATCTATTTCTACCAAACTATAATTTATTGCTTCGACATTCATCCCAAGAGCTTTAGCACTCTCTTTTGCCTTTTCTTCCAGGAAGTCGTATTTACTTAGGTTTAAAATCTCAGCTAAGATTCTTTTCCGATCAGTTGCCCCTTTGACCGTAAACTCGTCCGCATTGCCTTGTCTCAAAAAAGAAGAATTAGTAAAAGTCTCATATGTCAGATGCAGTGTGTTAATGATTTTTTCTTGAGTTGATTTGATAGTGCCTTCGGTGAGATTTTTTTCTCCCCCGTAAAAATCCAGCCGGGTGAGCCCACCTCCTTTGAGAGTCCGACTTCTTAAGACTTTAAAAAGCTGGCCATCTAAGTCAAAACTGAACTCCACTTTCATTTCTTTACTTCCTTGTTTGACCAAACTATCGCTACTGTCACCAGCCCTGGAAGTACCCCAGACACACCACGTAATCGCATCTAACAAGGAGGATTTACCCGCCCCATTTCTCCCCGAGAGCACGGCGAGGTGGAAAGAGGAGAAATCTAGCGCCGGAGTATCTTCGCTATAACTAGTAAAATTGTGGAGTTTGAGGGAGACTGGGATCATGCTTCTCCCATGAGTTTCTGAGCCAAAGATTGCAAGTGAAGTAGGCGCTCTTTATTGAAGTTTTTACTCTCCAGATATTTCTGTAAGGCACTAGCGGGGTCAAGCTGTTCCACATTTTCCATACTGGCCACTCTTTTGGCCTGCAAAATATTACGGTGCACGCCCGCGACGAAAAAAGCATCTTTTAGACTAAGTCTGATTTTTTCCACATCCAGATCAATATTGCCATCTTGGGGTAGATCCACATTGATTTTAACGACACAGTCTTTAAGATTTTTTTCACTCAGAGCTTTTAAAACATCATCCGTGGGATGATCAGTACTTGCTTTGATATTAAAAGAGATAAATCTCCTTGCATCTGTAGAAATAGTTTTATATTTAGTTTTAAATCCTCTACCCACAGGGGTAATATCAACATCAATAAAGACTTTATCTTCTTTTTCTTCCCCAAAATCGACTCTTTCGATGCTACCGGCATAAATCATTAGAGGTTCATGACTGATAACTTGATGTTGGTGGATATGGCCTAAGGCCACATATTGAATTTTGGGCGTTTTCCATGGCTCTTTATCCACGACTTGGTCACCACCAAGCATGACTAGCTGCTCAGACCCATATTTCGCCCCCGTCACGCTAGCATGGATTACCCCAATGGCCGGTAAAGTCGGATCAATCTCAGAAATTAGTTTTTCTAGTCTTTCTCGGTATCCTTCGTGGTCTTTTCGAGATTGCCATGGAAAGCCCAAGACTTGGAGCTTGTCACCATTTTTCACTTCCACGGTTTGCAAAGAAAGTTCTCTGATCACGGTGGTGCGGGGAATTTCCATGACGGAATAAATATCTAAAGAATTAGCTTTACCAGCTGAATTGGGGGTATCGTGATTACCTACCAAAAGCACGGAAGGAATACCATTTTTGGATAATTTGAGGATTCTTTTTGCAAATTCGCGCTGTTGGGTGGGAGTAGGTTCTCTGGTTTTAAAAGCATCACCAGAGAAAACAAAAAGGTCAGCATTTTCAGCGATTGCATAATCAACGACTTTGTCATAAGCGCGCAGAAAGTCAGCTAGCCTCGTAGAGAGGCCAGTTTCGGGGTCAATTTTGCCATAATTTTCCACCCCAATATGAATGTCAGAAGTATGAATTAGTTTCACCGTGTAATTATGTTAGTGAAAGTCAGCTTCATTGGCAAGCGTTCAAACTGGTTGTTAGGATAATTGGCCTAAGAGCCTTTCAGCTGCAAGGGCTTATAGCCTTGACATAGGCTTGGAAATATGTTATACTATAGGACAGTAAATTTGGGAGGGCAACTGTGGCTGACTTTTCCATCCTGACAGGTCCTGTTATCCGGCGCAAATCCGTGGACACTGTCGCCATCGGCGGCCAGTTGAGGGTACAGGCAAGGACAACCCCGCCCCAGTCCTACATCGCCAACGACGGGACCCTCTGCACCAGCCGATCAGAAATGATCGACTACAACAGGGACCTCGGCCGCTAGTTCGACCTCAGCCAAGGAGAGACACTTTGAAGTAACTATTCTTGAGTCTTTGCTTTCTTAGGTTGGACTAAGAAAAGTGGAGGTGTTTATTTGCCTAAACAGCAACTAAACACCTCCCGAATCTTTCAAATTAATCTTCAGCAATCTGCTTGAAGGCTAGAAAAACTTGGTGAAAGCCAGGTCCTTTCAGGCAGATTCTTGGAGGTTAAATCCTTTCAAGAACAACCAAATAAACCAATTGGAGGAGATCTCGTGTCCACAACATTCATGGCTGAAGTCGGACGGTTGGTAGAGCTCTTCGAGCAGTACCCGCCGGAGGACCCAACGCTGAGCATCGACCAGAGCGAGAAGTACATTGAGTACTTCACGCATCAACCGCCCTGTCCCGAGAACCAGTCTCCATGGCTGCGCCTCGAACGCCTGATCGCCCTCCGCAACAAGACAACGAGCGGCGGCAACGAGCGGTACGAAGGCAACAACTGGTGGTATCCCGGCCGTTAACCCGAGAAACCGTCTATACCCAGGGGAAGTCTGTTTGACAGCAATGTTCAACAGCTTCCCCGCTACTTTACCTTTAGGAAACTATTCACTAAAATGTGGCTAGTTTCTTGAGGGCAAAGCTCTTAAGAGTTTACTAAAGGAGAAGAACTTGACCAGAATCAAATCCTGGTTACAGCGGGTTGGGGAGTGGTTCAAACCGCCTGCAGACATGAAGAAGTGGCGGATCAGGACCGACCCTTTCCATCCCTTCCATCGACTCATCCCAAAGGACCATGAGGAGCTGGAAAGCCTTCATGTGAAGCACCGCCCAGATACCTACCCACCCGAGAAGGAGTAGTTGTCACCACCGGAGGTTTGTTTACAACCTAGTTGTAGATAGGCCTCCAAAATTTTGCTCAGAAGGCACGATTGGCTAGCTGGAAAAGTGGACTCAATATTGGGTTGTAGACTTTTGTAAATGTCCCTACAGAGGTGAGAGTTTCCCCTCTAAACCCCTTTTTAAAATGACTAAATCCTTCCCAACTAGCAGTACTAGGAATTCTACTATCTACAACCCCTTCTAAATCCAAGAATTTATACCCTCTTTTTTTAGAATCTTTTATTATCTCCCAAATCAAAGTGTAAGGAGCCAGGAATTCTCTTTTTTGTGCACTAGACCCAGCATAAAGATAATAGGCAGTTTTATCCCAATAGTAGACCATGGCGGTGGCCAGTGGGTCTTTGTCCAAGTAGGCTATAAAAATCTGGGCCTTGTCCTTTTTGGAAAAAATTTCCCATCTTCTAGTTATATTTTTTTCTCCTTCAGTCCAAAATTTATTTCTCTTCGCAGTGGTCAGATAGAGTGGGTAAAAAGTATCAAAATCTTTACCTACCTCGACTCTCAAACCCGTTTTTTCTCCAAAACGGATGCTATAGCGAGTATCCTTTTCAAACCCCTTTAAAGTGTCTTCCAAGGGCTTAGAGAGGTCAATGCAGATAGTTTTAGTGGGGGCTAATGCCCATTTATCAGCGACAAAGCCACTCTTTTTAATATCTGGCAAAATATCATCCCCCACTGAAAAATCTGGCTCTAATTTGGCAAATAGGGAATTTTTCTCTTTAAAAAATTGGTTCGCTTGCTCAATATCTAAAGTACTATTAAATCTTAAAATTTTGCTCAGGTGAATACCAAAAGTAGAAAAAGTGTAGGCATAGTGGTTTTGGTGTCTGTCTACTGCCCATCCCAAAGATTCCATATATTCAGCCCACAAGTCAGATTGTCGTAAGTCAGTATTAAGTAGCATGTATTAAGTATTATGCATTGGGTTGTTCCCAACAACTACAAATGCAGAGGAATCAGGAGGTCTTCGGGTATGTCGGTGATGAATCTGGACACAATACCTGGAGTTCTGGTACCAAAATAAAGTCGTTCACGAGTATAAGTTAAAAAGAGTTGATCTTTGGCTCTGGTTATCCCGACGTAGGCTAAACGACGCTCTTCTTCTAGCTCTTGCAGATCCATCAGGGCCCGAGAGTGAGGGAAAAGCCCTTCTTCCATCCCCACCATAAAAACAATGGGAAATTCCAGACCTTTGGCTGCGTGCATGGTCATGAGAGTGACTGCTTCGCCCCCTTCTTTAGAGGATTTATACTCACTTTCTACCAAGGCGACATTTTCCAAAAAATCAGTCAAGGCAGGGAATTCTGCGGCCACACTCCGCAGTTCCTTCACATTTTCAATTCTAGACAATCCTTCTGGAGTACCATCATCTAAAAACCTTAAGTATTGGGTGGAAGCTAAAACTAGATCAATAGTTTCTAAAGAATTTAAACTCTCGGCTTTCAACCGGTGTGATTCCAAAAGTTCATGAAAAGCAGCAACTTTTGGATTGGACTTTTCCAAAAGAGCCGCCGGACCAATCCCGCGAGGGGGTACGTTGATAACTCTTTTGATCGAAACAGTGTCTTCTGGATTTACAATCAGTCGGAGGTAGGAAAGAATGTCTTTAATTTCCTTGCGGTCATAAAATCTCGTACCCCCAATCAAAGTATAAGGAATACCTTCCTGTAAAAAATGTTCCTCCAAAACTCGGGACTGAGCATTGGTGCGATACAAAACTGCAAAGTCTTTTAAAGAGTATTTTTCCGTGCTATTGAATTTAGTAATCATTTTTAAGATAAAGTCGGATTCATCAGTTTCATTTTTAGCCTCATAGACTACCACGGGAACACCCTCATCATTACTCGTCCACAGTTTCAAAATCGGGTGCGTTTTATTCATCGAGATTACAGCTTGGGCCGTATTTAGAATTGTTTTGGTAGACCGGTAGTTTTGCTCGAGATTAAAGATCTTCGCCTTTGGGAAATCTTTTTCAAAATTTAAAATATTTCTAAAATCCGCCCCGCGCCAGCCGTAGATGGCTTGGGAAGCATCCCCGACTACAAAAAGATTTTGGTGACCACCCGAGACTAGTTGGGCAAAAAGGTATTGAGCGTGGTTGGTGTCTTGGTACTCGTCAATGGCCACATACTCAAATTGGATTTGGTATTTTTCCAAGACTTCTTTTCTTTCCTGAAAAAGGTGGATGGTTTCTAGCAGCAAATCATCAAAATCCAAAGCCTGATTTTTCCGCAGTTGTTTTTGGTACTCGGCATATACCTGCGAGGCTGTCTCCTGAAAAATTCCTCTGGCTAGTTTAGAGTACTCCGCCGGACCTAAAAGCTCATTTTTAGCACTACCAATAGTGCCTAAGATGGCCCCCGGTGAGAAATTTTTCGGATTTATTCCCATTTCTTTCATAATATCTTTGACTAAAGACATCGAGTCTGAGGTGTCATAGATACTAAAGTTGGGTGACAGACCTATTTGATGTCCATCACGCCTGAGTATTTTGGAGCAGATTGAGTGGAAAGTCCCAATCCAAGGAGGACGGGGAGTGTCTTTTCCCAAAAGATGGGTCAGTCTTTCTTTCATCTCACCAGCCGCCTTGTTGGTGAAGGTCAAAGCCAGGATTTTTTCCGGGCTGACTTTTTTCTCCACCACCAGATGGGCAATACGGTGGGTGATCACTCGGGTTTTACCACTCCCAGGACCAGAAAGGACTAAAACTGGACCTTGGATGCAAGCAGCAGCTTTTTGTTGTTCTGGGTTGAGCGCATCAAGAATAGGAGCCATGGACAATATCTTAACATTTTCTTTTCTACCTTTGTAACCAAAGGTAGAGCCAAAGTTCTGCCACGCTGCGTTCGCTATCTACACTATGCAAAAACCTTCGCAAACCCACTGGAATTCCTGCACTTCGTGCTAGTCAGTTCCAGCTTCCACTTGGTTTTTGCTAGTGCGATGACTCTCACTCCACAAGTGGCGATCTATCTTATAAGAAAACAGGAGCTAGCTAGTTACTTGTGTCTTGTTAGTTGTTACCGTTTTGTTTACAATGATTATTGTCCCAATTTCCCCATTAAGTTAAAGTGTCGCGGGGCAAAGGTGAATTTTATGGCAGTAGAACTCTTAGATTTTTATGCAGATTGGTGTGGCCCTTGTAAGGTCATGGATCCGATTATCCACGAACTCACTCACGAGTGGGGTGACAAAGTCAAACTCACGCAGATTGATGTCGATAAAGAGCCAGAAAAAAGCACTACCCATGGAGTGATGAGTATTCCGACCTATATTGTCATGAAAGATGGCCAAGAAGTTGATCGGATCGTAGGTGCCGTGCCCAAACAAACTCTCAAAAATAAAATTGAATCAGCATTTTAATTGACTGCGGGTCCTGTCGCAGGTTATCCCACCTGAGCGTGCTCGCTCACGTTGTTCGTCTGCGCGCTGTCGGGATCCCTATCCACCTGCACCACCCGCTAATTTCTAGTAGTATACTTATATGAGATTTCTTAAAGAAGCCTCAGTTACTGATAAAAAAGTCTTAGTCCGAGTTGGTTTTGATGTGCCAGTAGATAGCACTGGTCAGATTAGTGACGACCTCAGGATTCAAGAATCCCTTCCGACTATAGAGTACCTGAGAAAAAATAACGCCAAAATTATTTTACTTTCTCACCGTGGCCGGCCTAATGGCCAACTTGACCCCGAAGACTCCCTACTGCCGGTTGCTCAGTATTTAGAATCTCTTTTGAGTGAGCCCGTGGAGTTTATCACGGAAAAAATGGAAGAAAAAGTGAGCTACTTGATTGGGGAACTGCAAGACTCAGAAATTATAATGCTTGAAAATTTGCGCTTCCACGCAGGAGAAGAGGAAAATAGCCCTGAGTTTGCAAAGTGGCTAGCTAGCTTTGGAGAAGTATATGTTAATGATGCATTTTCTGATTGCCACCGCGCTCACAGTTCCATGGTGGGGCTACCCAAACTTTTACCTTCCTTTGCTGGCTTAGCCCTAGAAAAAGAAGTTACTACCCTGACTACTTTAGTTAAAAACCCAATTCACCCGGTAGTGGCAATCATTGGTGGCGCCAAGCTAGAAAGTAAACTACCCGTGATCACTCATCTTTTACCGCTGGTTGATTCAATATTAATTGGCAGCAAATTTTTAGGAGAAAATCTTCCTCAATCAGAAAAAATCATTACTCCGATTGATACTATCCAAGACAGCGCTGGTAGTCATATGGACATTGGGCCCAAAACAATTTCTATGTACACAGATATTTTAAAAGGGGCCAAAACTATTTTTTGGAGTGGTCCTTTGGGGATGTTTGAAGAAGAAAAATATTCTCAGGGAACCCAGTCTATTGCGCAATATGTGGGGGATAGTTCTGCTAAGACAATTGTCGGCGGAGGAGATACGATTGCCGCTCTGAGAAAATTTGGCCAGCTAGAAAAAATCAAATATACATCTACTGGTGGGAGTGCTATGCTTGATTTTATAGCGGGCAAGAAATTGCCTGGTCTAGAAGCGTTGGGCTAAAAAGAGTTAGAAGGGAAGTAAAAAGGCAAAACCCAAAAGGCAAAAATGCAAGTTAAAACTTAAAAGTAAAAAATTTTGACTTTTGCATTGAAATTTTGAATTTTAATTTTTGATTTTTGAATTAACTATGATCCTACCTATTATTGTTGCCAATTTTAAAGCTAATCTAAATCTTAAAGAATCAGCGATGTGGTTTTCTCGGGCAGTGCCCCATTTGAAGGCCGAAACTCACGTAGAAATAGTGGTTTGTCCAACCTTTTTATCTTTGGAAACAGCCAGCAGCGCGCTGGTAGGTACTCAGCTATATTTAGGTGCTCAATCTGTGTCCCCCTTTCCTCATGGAAAATACACTGGTGAAGTCCCTGCTGATTTGCTCAGAGGAGTAGTCCGATTTGCTATCGTGGGCCATTCGGAAAGACGAAAATACTTTGGCGAAGATAACCATCTTGTAGCCGAAAAAGTAAAAAGACTAGAGGAAAATAAAATCAAACCGATTGTCTGTGTGGAGAATACCGATGATGCGAGTGAGCTTTCCAACCTGCTTAAAACTAGGGATTTGATAGTAGCTTATGAGCCTACTTTTGCAATTGGCACCGGCACTCCTGATACTCCCGAGAATGCCCAGAAAGTAGCCGAGGGTATCAAACTTTACTTCGGCGAAAATACTCCAGTTTTGTATGGGGGGAGTGTAACTGCCGAAAACATCCAAACTTTTTTGGCTCAAAAAAGCATTGGGGGTGCTTTAGTAGGTGGGGCCAGCTTAAATCCAGAAGATTTCGTTGCTTTAGTTCGAGCAGCTAGTTAAGAGTGTCATTGCGAACATAGTGAAGCAATCTCAAACAGGATTGCCACGTCACTTCGTTCCTCGCAATGACATTATTTTATGCTAAAATGTTGAGACCTCTTTATGCAATATGTTGACCTAGGAACTCTAAAAACACCAAAAAGAAAAAGACCCAAGAAAAAAATCCTCAAAGTTATTTTTCTTTTTCTAGCTTTCTTTATGGGTGTCTATGTTTTGGCTACTCTCTTTTTACCCAGTGGCAATATTATCCGTGAAGTTTTAAATGCCCCGGGCACTGCTTTAAGTGTTTTAAATGACCCGCTTGCTCATCTCAAAAGCACTAACGGACGAACCAATATTTTGGTTTTAGGAATCGATAAAAGGAAAGATATACCCTACTCTTATAAAGGAGCTGGGGGTAAGATTTATCACAACGGCTTTTTGAGCGATACGATGCTCGTAGTGTCAATTGATCTGAAGACCAAAGATGTAGCTATGGTTTCTCTCCCTCGGGATTTGTGGGTAACTTTTGGAGGTAGCAACCACTTACAAGCTCAGTCCGGCAAAATCAACTCAGTTTACAGTACTGGAACTATGGCTGACTACCCAGGTGGGGGACTAGTTTTAGCTAAAGAAACGGTGAGCAAGTATTTGGGACTTGATATTCATTATGGAGCGAGAGTAGATTTCGAGGCTTTTAGAAGAATGATAAATTCGGTGGGTGGGATTGATATCACTGTTGACAAAGCTTTTGAAGATTATGAATATCCGATTGAAGGGAAAGAAGAGGCTGATTGTGGGGCTATCTCGGTTTTAAGTCCTGAAGGGACCCCAGTAGCCGTCCCTACCTACAGTTGTCGTTATACTACCCTGAAGTTTAAAACTGGAGAGACTCATATGGATGGTGAGACTGCTTTAGGGTTTGTTCGTAGTCGACATGGTACAAATGGCGAGGGGAGTGATTTTGCGCGGGCGGCGCGGCAGCAAAAAGTCATTGTTGGGTTAAAAAACAAGGTTCTTTCGACGCAAACTTTGCTCGACCCAATAAAAATCGCCAAATTAGTGAACGATTTTGGTGATACTATCGAAACTGATTTTGATCTCGCGACCCTGCCTGGTCTTTTTAAACTTGGTAAAGAGTTTGATAATGATAAAGTCAGAACTGCGGTGTTAAATATTGGGGAAAAAGAACTACTTTTTCACCCTGAAAATGGCCAGTACGGCGGAGCTTATGTCTTGGTCCCCAAAGACCCCACCTGGGGAGAGGTCAAACTGTACATCAAACAAGTTCTAGCAGGGTTAGCTCCCACTCCCAGTACCACTCCGACTCTTACCCCCACTAAAAAGGCCAGTTGAGATGTTAACAGTTTTGCATGGCGACAATCTAATTGCTTCTTACAATCTTCTGCAGAAGTATAAAAAAGACTTTAGTGGTGAAATAGTAACTTTGGAGTCAAAATCTACTACCCCCAAAGAGTTGGAAGAAGTATTGGGCCAGAGTGCACTTTTTGACACTAGCAAACTGGTGATTTTAGAAGGCAATCCCAAAGCAAATTTGGTAGAGGCGATAAATGCCTTAGCTGCTTCTTTTGACCTGATTGTCTGGGCAGATAAAAAGATTACCACCACTCCTTTTAAAGGGAAGATTTTAGAACTTAAGGACACCACTAATACTAATTTTAAATTTGCAGACAGTTTTACCAGTCGGGATTTGAAAAACTCCTTGCACGATCTACAAACGTTGCTAGATGAAAAAACCCCCAGCGAACTAATAGTGGGGATTTTAACTAGACAATTGAAACTTATAATGCAAGTTCTTGATGGTGAGGTAAGTAATATCAATCCTTATGTGGTGTCTAAAATAAAAATTCATCTGAAGAAGTGGACTCCAGAAAAGGTCAAAAAGGGGTTGAAAGAATTGTTGGTGATTGATCACCATCTCAAAACTGGTAGAATAGACCCACAGTCAGCACTATTTAATTATCTGACTAAGACTCTTGTATGAATGACCCTTACCGTTACGAAAAACACTACCGTTACGATCGTTCCTTCTCTTTTAAACCACTAATTGAGACTCTTTTTGCACGTAAAAAATCTTTAGGTGGCTTTACTTTAGTTTTGGGTGGGGTCTTTATTTTAAGTTATTTAACTTTTTACTACTCAAGTTATATTTTAGCTACCAGTGATTTGGGAACTGTTTCTCCTCTGGTGAAAGCTAAAAATGACTTTACCGACTACTCCCAAGAAGTTTTAGGAAAAAGTGTGGAAACGTCCCTAGTCTATCAAAATTTTACCTTGTCTATCCCAACTTTAAAGATTGCAGATGCCATCGTGACCACCAATGTGGTCTCTGATAAAAAAGAAGCTTATATGCCGGTGCTGGAAGAATCAATTGCTCACTATAAAGGCACTTCTTTGCCGGGACAAGAAGGGGATAGTTTTCTTTATGGTCACTCTGTCTCCCCTAGGTTTTTTAATACCAATGACTACATCACTATTTTTTCTACTCTTCACAAATTAAAAATTGGGGATCAAGTCTCAGTCAAATATGGCGATAAAGAATTTAAATATGAAGTCGAAGAGATTGAGATTGTAGATCCTAAAGATTTAGAGGTGTTAGATAAAACTGGTGAAGGAGACAAAACCATGACCCTGATGACTTGTTCACCTCCTGGAGTACCCCTTAAAAGACTTTTAGTATCTACAAAGTTGGTTGAATAGGAAATTAAAACTTCTTAAGGATATTTTTCTCTGCTCTTCTTTTGGCCCATTTGGGGGCAAAAAGATATGGATTGGCAATAAATAGCCCACCAAAGACAAGGGTGAAAGCAATCGCAATTAGAGTGACAGCCGAGTCATAAATCCCCGAGTCAGGTAAAGCTGCCCCACTAGCAGTCGTGCCAGTATCCCCACCCCCAGTAGTAGTGGTTCCTGAGGCGGCTGCAGCAGAGATAGTGTAGCTGCCATTTTTCAGAGCGGTGAAATTTAAAACATCAGTGCTATCTGTGCTACTGATGACTCGGGAGTCAGAAGTAAAAGTCAGAGTCGAGGTACCAGCCTGTTTGGCGCGCAGATTTAGAGTGGCCACCAAACCATTGGTCCCAGTGTAACCATTACCGCTAGCTGCCCCAGTAATATGAATCGTGCCATTTAAATTATCCGGCTCATTTTCTGTAAAAATAGTGGCCACTGACCCAGAAGTGCTTATAGAGAGAACTTCTAAGACATTGGGATCAAAAGTAAGATAGGCTTTGATGGTATTAACAGCTTCACCGGCAGTATTTACGCGGATCTCCACTGAGAAAAGGTTATCGACTTTTTTAGCGGCCGTCAGAGGGGATAAGTCTAAAGTAGCATTACCAACTGCTAGAGCGGGAGCAGCACTAAAAAGGGAAAGTATTAGTGAAAAAAGGACAGCAGTAAGTTTTTTCATCATTGGCCTGTTTTACCTAGGCGCAGAAGTTTTCTTGCAAGAAAACTTCTCTTAATAAATATATCAGTCAGTATACTAAGTAGTCAAGCGGTGCCCTTTACTACCGTTTGGATTTGAATAATCCTTCAAAGATCTTGAAGTCGGTTTGGTCGACTTGACCGTCTTTATTCAAATCAGCCGGAGAATTGGTTGTTTTGGTACCCATCACTTTAGAAAAAAGGTGCAAATCTTGTTCATCTACTTTAGAATCTTTATTCAAATCAGCACTCAAACTAGCAGAGGGGGTACCCTCTTCCTTTGTACCATTGGCCCCTTCCACATTAAAAGTAGCTGACCTCATTGCCGTGAGAATATTTTGGGCACTGCCTTGCTCAGTAATTTTAGTCTCTCCTTCTACAAACTTTAAAGTTGCCGTTCCGTTTTTCTTAGCTTGGAGTTTAATAGTTCCAAAAACACCTGCCCCTTTAAAAGGAGTAAAACTATTAATTGATAAGTAAATCTTATTACCCTCAACTTTGTTGGCCAAAATTAAAGGTTTATCAAAAAAGCTTCCGGGCTGAGTTTGAACTCCACCAATATCTCGCCTTTGATCAACCACAGAAAAAACGGTGTTATCAAAACTAATCACACTGTCACTACCAACAATACTTTTGCCATTGGTATTGAGAAGAATTTTTATTTCTACTTCTGCTCCTCTGACAATGGTGCCTGAACTTGGATCAAAGGAAAAAGAAGCTCCTTCGCTGTCGGCCTTTTTTCTTGGGTCTAAATTACCTTGGAGCAATAAAACAGTCAAAGGAATGGCAATAACTAACAAAATAAAAGTAATGATTAAGAGTAATTTTCGCCGCGTAATAAGCATAGGTTTTCTTTAAATTAACAAAGCTTGATCTTTTCCTGTGCTCAGATTTAGCATAAAGTTAGTATATTTCTAATTACTTCTCTTTTCCAATCTTTCCAAAATCTGAGGATTAAAATCAGGACGCAATTCTTGGGTGTACTTGGCGTCGACATTTTCAAACGCGACACCGCTTTTTTGCAAACGGTTGATTTGATAAATTCCCCACGATAACAAGGTAATTAGGGTTAAGATTAAAACTACAATTGTTGGTTTTGAAACTTTCACTCGGTTACCCCCACTGTTTTTTTGTCTGCAACCTCAGGTGAACCGTAAAAATAAGTTCGCGCTGCCAAAACTAATTTCAATTCTCCGCCAGTCTCTTTTTTAGCAGTAAAAGTAGCCGACGTAATATCTGTGAAGCGGCTCAGAGTTTCGAGCTGGTTCAACGCTTGTTTTAAGTTTTCAAAACTTCCTGAAAGAGCCAGGTTGTAATTTACCGGGATGAGTTGGGGCGGCCGTCCTTTTGAACTACTGATAAGTTGGGTTTCGTCCATTGTAATATTGGAAATAACTGCCAAGCTTCCCTGAAGTTCCGTCTCCAGGTTTTTGAGATACTCGGCGATTGATGCACTATTTGGTAAGGAGGTATCAATGGTAGTCAAACTTTCCTGCAAACTACCTAAATATTGTTTGGCACTATCTAAATTGGTGATCTTTTCTGATAAAAGTTTATCAATCTTGCGATTGGCAGTCAGCTGACTGTTTAAGTCTAAAAGATAAAAAACTGCGGGGTAAATCATCAATACTAAAACAATCAGAGTGACCAAAGTCACCCCCAATCCTAGATAATTTTTTCTCTGCGGAGTGTCAAAATAACTGGCGTAGTTTTTTACTATTCCTGGGTAAGAAATCATGGGGTACCCCCTTCTGTCTCATTAGATACGGTTGGGGCAGTGGAGCTAGATACTGGAGCTTCGATTCCGGCGCGCACTATCCCAGGTTTTAGTGTGGCTGAGGCCGTGAAAAGATAAAAAGGTTGGGCAGAAGTCGGCACGGACAGATTGGTAATGTCTAACTCCTGAAATTTCTGAGAGC
Source organism: uncultured Gammaproteobacteria bacterium (assembly GCA_964349395.1). Classification (GTDB taxonomy): domain Bacteria; phylum Patescibacteriota; class Microgenomatia; order Woykebacterales; family RBG-16-39-9b; genus CAYGGA01. Next base: position 22,209 of record CAYGGA010000004.1, read on the forward strand.
TATTTAAGGAAGAAATTAGGGTTTGCAAAGATCCAGGATTCGGTAAACTGCCGGAAATTGTGAGTTTACCTCCTTCAAGCTTAATCTCATCTAGTAAGGCATCTGAAGGTAAAAGCGTGAGCAAATCAGCATAAAAACTATAGGAATTGGAATGAGAGTCTAAAAGGTCCCCGATTCTCTCTACTTTGGCTTGATAGTTACGGAAGAGATTCTCACTTGAGGCTTTTGTATCAATAATCGCCTTTTTATCGACAATGGATTCTTTGAGATTGTTTTTATCAATGGTGAATTTGACACTTAAAGCAAAAATAACCAGGGCGACAATTTCAGTAACAATCACTAAAGTCCGACCTACCCCTAAAAGCCAGTGTACTAAAATGGCTGCACTTCCTTGCCCATCACTAGTCGGGATGAGATTAATGTCTAAGTTTTGGAGAGTGTGGGCAGTTTTGGCCATGGTTAGGATTTACTAGTAACTTTTTTTGCCCTAGGTTTCTTTTTTACAGGCGCCGCAACTGTCTTTTCCGGCTTTAGTTCTTTGAGCAAATGAGCGAGCCTACTTTTTTGACGAGCTGCTTTATTTTTGTGAATCAAGTTTTTCTTGGCAGCTCTATCCAGGGCTGACATAGCATTCTGGAAATCCGCACTAGTGCTGGTTTTTTTAGCTTTGGCAATCACGGTTTTGAGATTGGTTTTCATAGCTAAATTGGACTGAGTTTTCTTAACATCAGCGCGCATTTTTTTAATTGCATTTTTTAGAATCGGCATCTTTTCCTTTTTTTGAATTTTGATAATTGTTTCTAATTGAAGCAAAGCTTGGCTTTTCAAGCGCGTGCTTTGTGTCCGAAGGACCGAGCTTAGCTCCTATTCGGATTTTATCATAATCTCTCGGTTGTACGCAACCTGATGATGCACTATACTTTTTAGGATGAAGAATCTGCTTAAAAGTAGCACCTCGCTTCTCTTCCGTCGGCAATCTTCCATCCTCTCTGCGGCTATCATCATGATGATTTTGATGTTGGCCTCCAGAATTTTGGGACTTATCCGTAATTGGGTATTGGCTGGAAGTTTCGGAGCGGGTAAAGAACTAGATATTTATAACGCGGCCTTTGTCTTGCCCGACTTACTCGCCAATATTTTGATTACAGGGGCGCTCTCAGTTGCTTTTATTCCCGTCTTTACCACTTTGATTACGGATAGAAAAGAAAAACAAGCTTGGGAGATGGCCTCCACACTGATTAATGCCTCAATCTTTATTTATCTGCTTGCTTCCTTCTTTTTTATTATCTTTGCTCCCTTTTTCGCCCGATTGCTCGTCCCTGGTTTTACCCATGATCAACAAAATGAAGTCTCCAATTTAATGAGAATGCTAATCTTTGCGGAGTTATTTTTAATTGTTGGGTCTTTTCTCACCTCAGTTTTGCAGAGTTATCACCGGTTTATTGTCTCGGCCATGGCACCTGTAGTCTATAACTTAGGAATTATTCTAGGTATCATCTGGCTTAGCCCTCACTTTGGTATTTATGGGGTGGTAGTGGGGGTTATTTTTGGGGCGATTTTGCACCTTTTAATACAACTGCCCATTGTAAAAGGGCTAGGGTTTCACTACCAAACCGTTCTTAATTTAAAAGATTGGTCAGTCTTGAAGGTAGCTCGACTTTCTCTTCCTAGAGCGGCCGGCGTGGGGTTATCACAGCTGGAATGGGTAGTGAGTGTCTTCTTGGCTTCTTACTTATTGTCGGGGTCAGTAACGATTTTAAAATTTGCCTCGGATTTGCAGAATTTCCCGATTGGTTTGTTTGGTATCACCATCGCGACTGCTTCCTTGCCCACCTTATCGGGTGAATGGGCCACTAATAATATTAATCATTTCAAAGCTACTTTTCTCTCTTCCCTGCACCAAATTCTTTACTTAGCTGTGCCTCTGAGTGTTATTTTGATGGTGCTGCGTATTCCAGTGGTGCGTCTGGCTTTAGGTAGTAGCGGTAAATTTACTTGGGAAGATACAGTTTTGACCGCAGTTACTTTGTCTTTTTTTGCCGTTGGTGTTTTTGCCCAAGCTGGTTATCTACTAGTCGCCCGGGCATTTTATGCGATGCATGACACCGTCACCCCCTTGCGAGTCTCGGTAGTTTCGCTACTAGTGCATATTCTTTTAAGCACCTTTTTTATTTTTCAACCAACGGTCGCGGAAGAGTTTAAAGTCGCCTCGTTAGCTATCTCCTCGACCATTACGAGCACTATTGCCTTTCTGCTCGCCCTCTTTATTCTTAGTAAAAGGGTAGGTGGTTTTGATTCTCAAAGGCTGTATTTACCCGCGGCCAAGATTTTTGTCGCCTCCATCGTGATGGGGATAGTACTCTACTTACCTTTGCATATTCGTTTCTATGATCGGTACTTGATTGACTATATTATTGATACCACTAGAACTTTGAATCTCTTTTTCTTAACGGCTAGTGTTGGGGTAGTTGGTTTAGTGGTTTATTTCCTGTTGACCTGGTGGTTCAAGAGTGAAGAGCTGAAAACCTTCTTAAAATTGCTAAACAAACTGCGCGGTTGGCAGAAAGCCTTTAAACTAGATGAGCCTATCGATGGCGCCTCTACTGATAAAAGAGCTGGTTAATTTTGCATTATTGCACAAAATCACTTAGAATTGGTAAGTGGGCAGACCGAAAGTTGCTATTCCTAAAGATGAACTCCACAAACTTTATTGGGAAGAGAAATTATCTCCGATAAAGATTGCTGTTTTATATAAGTGCAACCCAGTAACAGTCAGAACGCGAATTCGCGAACACGGTTTAGCCACCCGTTCAAAGTCCATGGCGCAGATGCGTTATGAAAAGTATGATTTTTCAGGAGACGAAATTGAGAAAGCATATCTAATTGGTTTTAGATTAGGAGACCTAAACGTTTATCAAACTAGTGAAAGGTCGGAGCTAATCGTGGTGCGTTGTAATACCACACAACAGGCGCAAGTAAAACTAATAACAGATCTCTTTTCTTCATACGGAAAGGTAACTCTTTCGCGAGGAAGTTATAGTACTAACATAAACTGTTTTTTAAATACCTCGTTTTCGTTCTTATTACCGAAGAGTACCGAGATACCAGAGTGGTTGGGACTAAATAAACTAACCTCTGCCGCTTTTACAGCAGGCTACATTGATGCAGAAGGAAATTTTATTCTAAACCAAGGAAAAGCAAGATTAAAAATTGATTCTTACGATAAAGAAGTCCTTCATTGGATATCTAACTGGTTGAATAAACAAGGTATAAACGTTAAAATTCGACGCATTGCAAAACTTGGTGACATACAAAAAGGATCGATGTTGTTTAATAAAGATCTTTGGAGATTAAATATTAACGACGCCCCATCACTATTAAGGTTTATAAGTATAGTGAAACCGTTTATTAAACACGAGACACGTTTAAAACATATTATGATTTGTGAAGATAATATAAAGCAGAGAACTCTTAAAAGAACAATTTACAATGCTAGATAAAATTAGGAACTTCGCAATTTTGGCACACATAGACCATGGTAAGTCGACCTTAGCAGACCGTATGCTCGAAATCACGGGTACGATTGCCAAAGATAAAATGAAAGAGCAGCTCTTAGACACCATGGATATTGAAAGAGAACGGGGGATTACTATCAAACTCCAACCCGTGCGCATGCAGTTTAAAGGATATGAGCTGAATTTAATCGACACTCCGGGACATGTGGATTTTACTTACGAAGTTTCTCGTTCTTTAGCCGCGGTGGAGGGGGCAATTTTATTGGTAGATTGCACGCAAGGGATTGAAGCCCAGACTCTTTCCAATGCTTATTTAGCCATTGACCAGGGGTTGACCTTGATTCCAGTGATCAACAAAATTGACCTCCCCAATGCCCAGGTGGAGAAAACCACCCAAGATTTGATGTCTACTTTTGGTTTTAAGGAAAGTGAGATCTTGCAAGTATCCGCTAAAGAAGGTACCAATGTCGCCTCATTATTGGACAGTGTTATCGGTCTGGTGCCACCTCCCAAAACGACCACGACTGATTTTCGGGCTTTGATTTTTGATTCCAATTTTGATTCTTTCAAAGGCGTTTTGGCTTACTGTCGCGTCATGGACGGGGAAATAAAAGCCGGCAGTGATATTGTTTCTTCGGGAACCAAACTAACTGCTAAGGTCTTGGAGGTGGGGATTTTTAATCCACAATTATGGGTAGTTGAGAGTTTAAAAGCAGGTGAGATAGGGTATATTGCCACGGGTCTAAAAGATGTCTCGCTCGTGCGCGTCGGTGACACTTTAGCTAAAAGTGGTGAAAAAGCCTCTCCTTTAACTGGTTACCGGGAAGTCAAACCCATGGTTTTTGCAGGTATTTACCCGGTGGATAACCAAGAATATCCTCAGCTGAGGGAGGCCTTAGAAAAACTAAAACTCAATGATGCGGCCTTGCAGTTTACACCCGAAAATTCTATTGCTTTGGGGTTTGGGTTTAGAGTGGGCTTTTTAGGACTGCTCCACCTTGAGATTGTCCAAGAAAGACTAGAAAGAGAATATAATTTAAATCTGATCACTTCGGCTCCCACGGTAGAGTACCAAATTACCACCACCAAAAAAGAAGAGTTGGTGGTGGACTCCCCCTCCGAGCTGCCTAAAAAAGAACTAATTATGGAAATTAGAGAACCTTGGGTCAAGGGTAATATTATTGTACCGAGTGGTTATTTGGGGACGATCATGCAGCTGGTGACTGACCACCGGGGGCGAGTCAGCGACGTAAACTATATGGGAGATAGAGCCCAAGTGGTCATTGAAATCCCCTTGGCAGAAATTATCACCAATTTTTATGACCAACTCAAATCAAATACCTCTGGGTATGGGTCTTTTGATTATGAAATCACCGGCTTCACCCCTGTGAAAGCCGATAAACTAGATATTTTAGTAGCCGGGGAGATAGTGGACGCTTTAGGAATGATTGTGGTGAGTAGTAAGTCAGCGTCAGTGGGTCGAGATTTAATTGATAAACTAAAAGATGTCATTCCCAGGCAAAATTTTGCTGTCAGTTTACAAGCCGCAATTGGGGGAAAAATAGTGGCTAGAGAAGATATCTCCGCTCTCAGAAAAGATGTGTTAGCAAAAATGAGTGGCGGTCACCGAGAGCGTAAGGATAAATTGTTGGAAGCCCAGAAAAAGGGTAAAAAGCGTTTAAAGAAGTTCGGTCGAGTAGAGATTCCTCAGGAAGCCTTTTTAGCCATAATGAAAAGTTAAAAAGAAAAAGCCCCAGAAGTTTTCCGAGGCCTTATTGGTTGCAATTTGTGTCAGTAGGTTATCTCTACCTTGAGTGTCTACTGTTCTCCCAGCTCCTAGAACGTTTGGACAACCTGGCGTCAAATTTTGCCAGATTTTGGTCCCTCTTTCTCTGTCTCTCCGCCTCTCTTTCCCTACATTTCTTGCACGGACAACCTGGGGACGTTTCTTCGTTCCTATTGTAACCCCCGCCGACCATACTACACCTCTTTCCTTTGTAGTTAGATGTAATTATACACCCAAAGAAAAAGCCCCAGGTGTTTTTCTGAGGCTTAGGGTTTAGCTGAGGGTGATCGTCCAGACTCGCAGTCGCTCTTGAGCAATGCGGATAGGTACGCTATAAAGTTGGGCAAATTCCTTGAGCTGACGCTCCAACTCCTCTAAGGTTTTTGCCGAACAATGACCAGCAGGTAGTAATCCCACCACATCCCCGCGGTAGTACCCTGCTTTGTTGGGATCAGGATAGACAAGGGCGGTGAAAGTTAGCATCCTGCTCTCCTTCCTGATTAATTTGAGGATTGTGTTTTGTCATCTTGGGGACTTGTTTTGGACACACTCAAAGTCAAGCTGTGAGCATAAACCAAAAGTCCAAAGATGGCCACCAACCCTACAATCGAGATAACTCCCACGCTTTCCCAGCTATTCATGAGAGAAAGGAAGCAAAGAGCTATAGCAGCCAGTAGTGCCCACCGGAGCCAAAACTGCCATTTCTCTAGTTTCTTGATCCTGGGATTTTTAGTCACCACAACTTCCCCTTTCTTTCTTTTCATTATTATACCAAATCTCTTGACATCTGTTAGCACTCGTAGTATAGTTTTGCTAAATTCCTACCTAAAAGGAGCCAGAATATGTCTGATTTGTCACCTAGGCAGCAAGAAATTTTAAGAGCCGTGATTGATGAGTATATCTCTACTGCTGAGCCAGTAGGGTCAGAAAAAATTGTGGAGAAATACAATCTGGATGTTTCTCCCGCTACCGTGAGAAATGAAATGGTGGATTTGACTGAACTTGCTTATTTAAAACAGCCACACACATCAGCCGGTAGGATCCCAACTCCCATGGCTTTGAAGTTTTACATTAATTCACTAATGAAAGAAACTCAGCTTTCAGTTCGGGATGAGGTATCTATAAAAGAAGAACTTTGGGATCGGAGATTTGAATTTGATCGTCTGATGAGACTAGTGGCGCGTAAACTGGCCGAGCAGACTGGGTCACTCGCGGTGGCTATCAATGAAGATGGTGACGTCTATGCCGCCGGGGCAGCCTCCATGCTGGACATGCCGGAATTTTATGACATTGATCTGACCAAGACGATTTTAACCATGCTGGATGGTGAGGATTTACTTGCTGCAATACTAGCTCGGGCAGTGGGTGAAGACTCGGTCCATGTATTGCTGGGAGACGAACTTGGGATGGAGTATTTAGAGCCGTGCGGATTTGTCTTTGCTCACTTCGGCGCCGGCAAGAAACACTCCGGCAGTATTGGAATCATTGGCCCTGCAAGGATGAGGTACGCGCGTGTGATCCCGACGGTCAGATATTTCAGTGATTTGCTAGGGGAAATGAGTGGTAGCTGGTAAAAATGTCTAAAGGAATGCAGAAATTGGAAGAGGAAATAAAAGATCTCAAAGCTAGATTGCTGCGCACCTTAGCTGATTATGATAATTTGCAAAAAAGGGCGTTGAGTGAAAAAGAGAATTTAGTTAAAAGAGCTAGCTTAAATTTACTTGGGGATATCCTGCCGTTAGTAGATTTGATTAAAAAAGCACAAGAGAATTTAAACGACCCCGCATTAGAATTGGTGGTCAAAAATTTTGAGGAGCTGTTTAAAAAAGAAGGTTTAGAAAAAATAGGTGAAGTAGGGGAGGAGTTTGATCCTGCTTTTCATGAGGTAGTAACCGTGGTTGCGGGGAGCGACGTGGGCAAAATTGCCGAAGTCATCTCGCCTGGATACAAAGCCGGGGAGTGGGTAGTCAGACCAGCAATGGTAAAGGTAGTACAAAAAAATGATAAAAATTAGTTCTCTTCTATGGTCTCTGTTAGCAGGTCTGATTGTGAGTTCGGTTAGCTATTTCTATATTACCAGGGAAGGCAGCCATGGGTTTCCTTTTAGATTTGTGCAAGAAGCCACTCAAAGTGCTTCGGCAACTTTAGACATTGGGGCCAAAGGGTACGAAAAGATTAATTTTAGCTTTTTAGTTTTTGCACTAGATTTACTTTTTTGGTGGCTGCTCTTTTCAATTGTCTTAGTGGTTATCAAAAATTATGTCTTTAATAAAGATTAACCATTTGTCATTGCGAGCTTTAGCGAAGCAATCTCGACCTAAAGGGATTGCCACGGAACTAAAGTTCCGCGCAATGACATTAAAGGAGGAAAAATTATGGGAAAAATTTTAGGAATAGATTTAGGAACTACTAATTCAGTGATGGCGGTCATGGAGGGTGGTAAACCCAAAGTGATCCATAGCTCTGAGGGAGAAAATATTATCCCATCGGTAGTTGACCCAGTTAAAAAAATTGTGGGCCGAGCTGCTAAAAGACAGGCGGTCTTAAATCCCAAAAGCACTATTTTTTCCATCAAAAGATTGATGGGCCGCAAGAACTCTGACAGTCAGGTCCAAGAGGATAGAAAATGGCTTCCCTATGAAATCGTTGCGGGGCAAAACGGTATGGCCGCAGTTAAAATCGAGGATAAAGTGCTTACTCCCCAAGAAATCTCGGCCCAGATTTTGCAGAAGATAAAAACCGACAGCGAAAGCTACTTAGGTGAAAAAGTCACTGAGGCGGTGATCACCGTGCCAGCTTATTTTGATGACGCCCAAAGACAAGCTACTAAACAAGCAGGAGAGATCGCCGGGTTTGAGGTGAAAAGAATCATCAATGAACCTACCGCGGCGGCTTTAGCTTACGGACTGGACAAAAGTAAAGCTCATACGATTATGGTTTATGATTTGGGTGGTGGTACTTTTGACGTCTCCGTACTAGAACTGGGAGAAGGTGTTTTTGAGGTAAAATCTACCTCAGGAGATACCCACTTAGGTGGGGACGATTTTGACCAAAGAGTCATTGATTTTTTGATCGAGGAGTTCAAAAAGGACCAAGGAGTGGACCTCAGAGGTGACAAACAAGCTCTGCAGAGACTTCGAGACAGCAGTGAGAAAGCTAAGATTGAGCTTTCCAGTACCCAAGAAACCAAAATCTCTATTCCTTATCTGACAGCGGATTCAACCGGACCCAAACATCTGGATGTCACTTTAACTCGAGCCAAACTCGAGCAGCTGACCCAAGATTTAGTTGATAAGACTTTCGAAGCTGTTAAGACAGCTTTAAAAGATGCTGGGGTTACTAAAGAAAAAATCGATGAGATTGTTTTTGTTGGTGGTCAGACGAGAATGCCGAAGATCTTTGACGAAGTCAAAAGCTTTTTTTCTAAAGAACCGCACCGCGGTATTAATCCGGACGAGGTTGTCGCTATTGGCGCGGCTATCCAAGGAGGAGTGCTAGCCGGAGAAGTTAAAGACGTTTTACTGTTAGATGTCACCCCACTTTCTTTAGGGATTGAGACTTTGGGTGATGTGAGCACGGTTCTTATTCCCAAAAATACGACTATTCCGACTGCCAAAACTGAAACTTTTTCGACTGCCTCTGATAACCAACCCGGAGTAGAGGTCCATGTCCTGCAGGGTGAGCGCGGTATGGCCGCAGACAATAAATCTCTAGGGAGATTTAATCTCGATGGGATTCCACCCGCTCCTCGGGGTGTGCCCCAAATTGAGGTGACTTTTGATATTGACGCCAATGGTATCTTAAATGTTCATGCCAAAGATAAAGCGACTGGTAAAGAACAAAAAATCACCATCACTGGTTCGACTGGTTTAAGTAGCGAAGAGGTCGAAAAAATGACCCAAGATGCTGAAGCAAACGCTTCTGAAGATCAAAAGAAAAAAGAGACAATTGAAGCTCGTAATTTCGCTGATAATTTAGTTTACCAAGCAGAAAAGGCCTTGAAAGAAGCTGGGGAAAAAGTGCCCACCGAAGTTAAAACCGAGGTTGAAGACAAGATTAAAAATCTAAAAGAGAAAGTCGCAACCGCGGAGCTGGAAGAACTAAAGACACTAACTCAAGAGCTAAGCACCAGTCTCCAAAAAGTCGGGGCCAGTATGTATGAGCAAAAACCTCCTGAAGGCACTGCCGAAAAAACTGAACCAACTGAAAATAAACCCGTGGAAGGTGAGATTATGGACGACCCCAAAGCAGAAGCTAAACCTTCCTAATCCATGGCCACTAAGAGGGACTTAGTTCACGAAGTAGGCGCAGGATTTTTAAAATATGGATACTAAAAAATCCTACTACGAAGTTTTAGGTGTCAGTAAGACAGCTTCCAGTGAGGATATTAAGAAAGCATATCGAAATCTTGCGCGCAAACACCACCCGGACGTCGATAAATCCCCTGACAGTGGCACCAAATTCAAAGAAATAAATGAAGCTTACCAAGTTTTATCGGACCCTCAGAAAAAAAGTGCCTATGACCAGTTTGGCCACAGTGCTTTTTCACCGGGTGGGGGACCTGGTCGCAGTTCGGGTAGTTATCAGACCTACAATTGGGAGGATCTAGGAGGCTTTCGTGATCCTTTTGAGATTTTTGAAGAATTTTTTGGTGGCAGAGGTTTTGCAGGAAGTACCCGCACTTCTAGAAATCGTGGCGAAGATTTACATTTTGAAATCACCTTACCTTTTTCCGAGGCTATTTTTGGGGTAGAAAAAAAAGTTACAGTTGATAAATATGTGGCCTGTACCAACTGCCTGGGTAGTGGTAAGACTAAAGATAGTGTCGAAAATACCTGTTCTCAGTGTAGTGGTCGTGGAGAAATAAGTGGTAGCACCCAAACTATTTTTGGTAATTTTGCCACTCGCCAAGTCTGCCCCACTTGCAATGGGGTTGGTAAAACGGTCAAAAATCCTTGTTCTAAATGTAGGGGTTCAGGACGAATAAAAGACCGAGTCGAGATTACCTTGAAAATACCCGCTGGGGTAGATGATGGTCAGACGATCCGTTTTCCTACTCTTGGGAACATGGGTGGAAAAGGGGAAAGTGCTGGAGATTTGTATCTCCAAGTTCATGTTTTAGGTGATAAAAACTTTCAGCGCGACGGGAACAATATTTACTGCACTTTACCGATCAGTATGACCCAAGCTGCTATTGGCGACGTTATTTCCGTACCCACAGTGGATGGGGAAGTAAACCTAAAAATTCCCGCGGGGACTCAGCCTGAGACTGAGTTTAGACTCACTGGTCATGGCGCCACTGTTCTGGGTACCAAGAACAGAGGTGACCAAATTGTTAAAGTGAAGGTTCAGATTCCATCCAAATTGAGTAGAAGACAACAAGAGATCCTTAAAGAATTTGAAGATAGTTAGCAATTGTTATATTTCACGTTTTTTATAAAAATTAGCCTCAAAGTTTTCTGGATAAAAAATCTGAGGCTAAGAAAATTCACTTTTTCAGTAAAATAGGACACTTGTGTCTAGGTGTTGCGCTGGGGCTATCTCGGGTAGAAATGGACAACCTGCTGTACGCCGCCGACTACAAGCCCATCACCCTGCCGCAGTCAGTGCGGTAGTCATCGGGTAGGCTGACTGGCCCGTCCTCCTCGCTTTTCTGCAGAGCCGCTGGTCTTCCATTGCCAAATTTGTCGTACGACTAGCCAGATAAGAACCACAATCGACCAGGCACCCGATAATAGGAGAACCAAATACGCTGTAAGTCCTCCGGAATGTTCCTGCATGACGAGGAAGAAAAAGAGGCCAATAAGTGCTAGCCATATTCCGTAGATAATGGTGCTCACTATTCTTGAAAGAGACATAACTCTCATAAACATACAAGCGTCATAGTCAGCTTGTCAAATATCACCCATTTTAAGAAGGTCATTAGGCCCATTTTAGTGGAATCACAAATCAACGCAGTCAATGTGTCATATTTCACGTTTTTTATAAAAAATTTAGCCTCAAAGTTTTCATTGCATGAAAAATCTGAGGCTAAAAAAATTCAGTTTTTCAGTGAGATATGACAGAGACAAAATTAAAACAAGCACCTGCAGGTTTAAAAACAGGGAAATTTAAAGGAGTTAAAGAGATTAATTAGTTCTGAAGGCGCGGACCACTGCTAAGAGTATAACTGAGCCAAGCATAGCTACAATCAATGAGTAGAGATTGAAGCCCACTGTACCTGGACCACCTAAAATTGTAATTACAAATCCACCGACCAAAGCACCCATTACTCCGACAATAATATCAAAGATGGGTCCTTGCTCTTCATGCATAATCATAGACGCAATCCAACCAGCCATAGCACCAAAGACAATCCACATGACAAATTCCACCACTACCACCTCCTAACTAACAATCAGTAATATATATTATGTTACAGTAATAATATAATGCTACTTGGTTAGTTGTAAAGGACCAACCAAGCTAAACTTTGTGACTAGCTCACTACTTGACCTTAGAGGCTCTTAGAGTTATACTCGCCTTACTAGTTAGATTACGACGATTTAGAAGTGGGTTTGCGCCCACTTTTTAAATATTAAAAGTAATAAGAGATAAGAGAAAAGCGATAAGAAGTGAATGAAATTTCTTTTCGCCTATTGCTTCTCGCTTATTGCCAAAAGGAGTTATACATGGCCCTTAGAACTGAATTTGCAGCCGCACTAAATCAAGCCGCTTCCGAGCGGGGTATTGACGTGGAGGAGATTGTTTCCATCATGCAGGAAGCCATCAAGGCGGCTTACCGAAAGGATTTTGGTGGGGAATTAGAGAATTTAGAAGTAACTCTAGATGATAGTAGTGGGGAAGCGAGAGTTTTTGAAGATGGCAAAGATGTCACCCCGGGTGGTTTTGGGAGAATTGCCGCCCAAACTGCCAAACAAGTGCTATTGCAAAGAATCAGGGAAGCAGAAAAAACCGCTATTTTGACAGAATTTGAAAAAAGAGTAGGTACGATTATCAATGGTATGATCCAGAGGATTGAAGGACCAAATATTGTAGTCGACTTGGGTAAAACCGAAGGGCTGATGCCGCAAAGTGACCAATCTCAAGGTGAAAGCTATCGTTTAAATCAAAGACTCAAATTTTATATTGTTGGTATTAAGGAAGGCCCTCGGGGCCAAGACATCTTAGTCTCGCGCGCTCACAAAGGGTTAGTCGAAGGACTTTTCAAACTAGAAGTGCCGGAGATTGGTTCTGGCATCGTGGAAGTAAAAGCAGTAAGTCGGGAAGCGGGAGTGCGCTCCAAAGTAGCAGTTTCTTCGAAACAAGCTGGAGTGGATCCGGTGGGTAGTTGTGTAGGTCAAAAAGGGGTTCGGGTCCAAGCCGTGATTGCTGAACTTGGCAATGAAAAAATTGATGTAATCCAGTACTCCGAAGAGACTTCTAAATTTATTTCGGCCGCTCTTTCTCCGGCCAAAGTGGACAACGTGAAGCTGGAAGAAGAGGGAAAAACCGCCCATGTAGAAGTACCGGAAGATCAGCTCTCTTTAGCAATTGGAAAAGATGGACAGAATGTGCGCCTCGCGGCCAAACTCACTGGCTGGAGGATTGACATCCAGGGTGCGAATGTCATTGCGAGCAATAGCGCGGCAATCTTAAAGCAGGAAGAGGAAGTTAAAGAGAAAAAAACTAAGAAGAGTGTGAAGGCTAAGAAAATCGATAAAGTAGAAAAAGAACCAAAAAAGAAGGTTGCTAAGAAAACAACTAAAACCAAAAAGAAAGATGAAGAGATCACCACGGCTTCGACTGACAGCCAGCCTCGTGATGACAAGGATACAAGTGAACCAAAAGATGAACAGGAAGAAAAAGTTGAAGCTGCTTTGGAGGCCCAAGAAGAAGAAAAAGCCTCCGGGGACACTGAGGAGCAGTTAAAAGTTATTGAGGATGGTCAGAAAAATGGCTAAAGGCGAGTCTGTAACCCAAGTAAAAACTGCCACTCGACCGCCAGTTGTGACCATCATGGGCCATGTTGATCATGGAAAAACCACTCTTCTAGACAACATTAGAAAAACTCATGTGGCCGATCGTGAGTATGGTGGGATTACCCAACACATCGGTGCTTACCAAGTGGAAGTGAATGGCAAATTAATGACTTTTATTGACACTCCTGGCCATGAAGCATTTGCACAAATGAGAGCTAGAGGGTCCCAAGTAACTGATATCGTCGTTTTAGTCGTGGCTGCTGATGACTCGGTCATGCCCCAAACCAAAGAATCAATTGCTCATATCCAAGAAGCCAAGGTCCCTTTTGTAGTCGCGGTCAACAAGATTGATACTCCGGGGGCCAACCTCGAAAGAGTAAAAAAACAGTTATCAGAAAATAGTGTTTTAGTAGAAGGGTACGGGGGTAATGTTCCCCTTGTCAGTCTGTCTGCTAAAACTGGAGAGGGGATTAAGGAACTTTTAGAAATTATTCAACTTCTAGCTGACTTAGAAGAGTTGGAAAGTGACCCTAAGGCCCCTTTTCAAGGGGTAGTGATTGAATCCCAACTTGATAAATTCCGTGGCCCAGTCGCTTCTATATTAGTAAAACAAGGAACTTTGAAATTTGGCGACCCGTTGATTGCTGGAAATGCCCGAGGGAAAGTTAAAGCACTTATTAATGATAAAGGGGTGCAAGTAAAAGAAGCTCTGCCCAGTGCTCCCGTCGAAGTTATGGGTTTTAGCCAAGTCCCTCCGGTCGGAACGATTGTAGGTGAGACCACAACTGCGGTTGAGGAAAAGAAAGTGGAGGAAGAAACCCCTACTGATTTATTTGCGAGCGAGAAACAAGAGCTAAAACTTTTGATGAAAGCTGATCGTTTAGGGTCTTTGGAAGCGCTTGATTACGCCATTAATCAAATTCCAACCGGAGACTTGAAGGTGAGACTTATTTTGAAAGAAACTGGGGATATTACGGAATCTGATGTATTGCTAGCTGCCTCTTCTAAAGCAATTATCATTGGCTTTAATATCAAAGTTTCCCCCAGTGTGCAGAAACTAGCGGATATTGAAAAAGTAAATATCCGTACCTTTAATGTTATTTACGAACTTCTAGATGAGTTAAAAGATGGTCTGGAAGTCTTGCTCAAACCAGTAGAGACTGAAGAAATTCTAGGTCAAGCTAAAGTCAAAGCAGTTTTCGAATCTTCCAAAGGACCAGTGGCTGGTTGTGAAGTAGTCGATGGTAGTCTCAGAAAAGGCGATCTAGCTAGAATTACGCGTAGTGAAGTAGAAATTGGTCAGGGTCGGATCAAATCTCTCAGGTACCAAAAAGAAGATATTCCTAAAGCTGAGAAGGGGGAAGAGTGCGGTGTCATCTTGGACCCTTCCTTTGAAGTTGCCATTGGTGATATAATCATAGCCATTAAAAAATTGTAAGGCTATGATTTTTTTGCTTCGCTTTAGCTAAAGCTTGCAAAAATAATTCACGCATTGAAAAATAATCATCGCTATTATTAGTTTAACCCTCTGCCACTGCCCCCAAAAACATGCAAGACATAATGAATGAAAACAAATTAAAAGAGTTAATCACGAGTAGTTCTAAAATACTATTAGTTACTCGGGAGCGACCGTCAGTTGATGGTTTAGCTAGTATGCTCGCTTTAGGGAATGCCTTAAAAGAGAATCATAAAGTGGTTTTCTTTGCTACCAGTGGCGATATTCCAGAAGAGGCCAAGAGTCTGCCCGGTATTGAAAATATTTCTAAAGAACTTCAAAGCACCAACTTAATTATTTCTTTTGACTACGTCAGCGGGCAAGTAGAGAAAGTTAGCTACAATATTGATGGCGATCATTTTAACTTAATTTTAACTGGTAAAGACAGCACCATTGATCCAGATAAGATTGAATTTAAGGAACAAGGGGCAGAATTTGATTTAATCATCATTGTGGACACACCCAAGCTTGAATACTTAGGGAAACTTTTGGAACGGGATCAAGATTTGTATGCCAAGCTACCGACGGTGAACATTGACTATCACCCGAGCAACACCGGGCATTCGAACTATAAATGGGTAAATGATAATGAACAGTCGACATCGGAGATAGTTTTCGATATAATCTCACTTCTTGGGTTAGCCTTATCGCGTGAAAGCGCCGAATTACTCCTGGCTGGTATTAAAGATGCAACGAGCAATTTCGCTAAAAACGTGAGTGCGCAGACCCTTGAGAGAGCGGCTGCTTGTATGCGTGCCTTAGGACAAGTAGATAAAAACCGTGGTAATAGTAGTGAGGAGGATAAAGTTGAAGCTCCTCATCAGAGCCCGGATGAATCCTGGTTTGCCCCTAAGATTTATCGCAGTTCTAAAATTATTGAATGATTTGCTCTTTAGAGCAATTTAAATGATAGCCTGTCTTCGTTTTGGGTTACTAGATGTAACCATTGTACGAGAAACTCTACCTCTGATATAATTGAGGCAAGGATTATTATGGCACTACTGAAGGACGAAAAGAAAAAAATATTAGATAGCTTTGCTCAACATGAAGGTGACACTGGTTCACCGGAAGTTCAGGTGGCTCTCTTAACGGAGAGAATTACCAAATTAACTGGCCATCTCAAAGATCATAAAAGCGACGTCCACTCTCGTCGTGGGCTTTTGCAGATGGTAAACAAACGAAGAAGACTACTATTGTATCTTACCAAAAAGGATCCGGACCGATATAAAAAAATTGTGGAAAAATTAGGATTAAATAAGTAGCTTTTTGCTTTGCAAAAACTACTTGCGCCAGTTTGATAACTGGCTAAAGTAATTATAAATAATTGAAAGGAATGGAGTTTGGGGGTTTAGTTCAGGTATCACTTGAACCAAGCACCCAATCTCCGCAAAAGAAAAATGGCAAAAAAATTAATCAAAAAAGAACTTAAATGGGGTGAGCGCACCCTCACTCTGGAAACTGGTAAATTAGCCAATCAAGCAGACGCTTCGGTACTTGCTCGCTATGGTGACACCGTGGTTTTAGCTACGGTAGTGGCTGTTCCCGCTAAAGAAGATATTAGTTTCTTTCCACTGGCTGTTGACTACGAAGAAAGACTTTACGCTTCCGGAAGGATCTCAGGCTCTCGTTTCATCAAAAGAGAAGGCCGACCCACTGAGGAAGCAATTTTAACGGGTAGACTGGTTGACAGATCTGTTCGCCCTCTTTTCCCTAAAGACTATATTGAAGAAGTTCAGGTGATTATCACGGTCTTGTCTTATGATAATGAAAACGACCCCGATGTTTTGGCTATTGTTGCCTCGTCAGCAGTTTTGACTATGAGTGATATTCCTTGGAAAGGCCCCCTTGGGGCTGTGAAGGTAGGTCTTAAAGACGGGGAGTTTGTTTTAAATCCAACTCGCAGTGAACTAGAAACTTCTGACCTGGAGCTAGTTGTCTCTTCTTCCACTGGCAAAACTGTCATGCTGGAAGCTGGTGCTAAAGAAGTACCCGAAGACATCATGTTTAAAGCGATCCAATTCGCGCACGAAAATACCAAACCAGTTTTGGACTTTATCGAGGACTTTGTTAAAGAAGCAGGAAAACCTAAAAAGGAATACGTCTCCGCTTTAGAAAAAAGCGAAGTTCATGAAGCAATTACCAACCACATTAAAGAGAATTTTAAAGAGCAGATTTTTAATCCGGATCGGGCCTCAAGGGAAGCTGCGTGGAAAGAGTTTAAAGAATCTATTTACGTAGTTTTCGAAGGTAAATTGACCAAAGCACAAATGAGCGACATTTTTGATGACACCGTGAAAAAAATGGTCCGTCACGCGATTATTGACGAGAAGAAACGTCCTGATGGTCGAAAAATGGATGAAGTTCGCGAGATCGAAACCGAAGTTGGTTTACTACCAAGAACACATGGATCAGGTCTGTTTAGACGTGGGGATACACAAGTTTTAAATGTCGCTACTCTCGGATCTACTTCTTTGGAACAGTTAATTGACGGTATGCAGGGTGAGATGACCAAAAGGTACATGCATCACTACACCTTCCCTCCTTATTCAACTGGTGAAACCAAAAGAATGATGTCCCCCGGAAGACGGGAAATCGGTCACGGTGCTTTAGCCGAACGAGCTTTATTACCGGTTATTCCAGATACTGAGAAGTTTCCTTATACTATTCGATTGGTCTCAGAGGTTCTCTCTTCTTCTGGCTCAACCTCAATGGGAGCAACATGTGCTTCAACTCTAGCCCTAATGGATGCCGGTGTACCAATCTCAGCACCTGTGTCTGGTATTGCCATGGGTTTGGTGACTGAAGAAGACAAGTGGGAAATTTTAACTGATATTCAAGCACTGGAGGATTTCTTTGGTGACATGGACTTTAAAATCGCGGGGACTCAAAAAGGTATCACCGCTATTCAAATGGATACCAAGATTGATGGTTTAACAAACGAGATGATTGAGAAGACCTTTAAAGATGGCAAAGTAGCCAGAGCCTTTATCCTTGGAAAAATGCTAGAAGCTCTGCCCGAATCAAGGAAAGAGCTTTCAGAATTTGCTCCGAAAGTGATCGTGGTGATGATTCCACCGAAAAAAATCGGTGAAGTTATTGGTACTGGTGGTAAGGTCATCAACAAAATCATTGAAGAAACAGGTGTTGCCATCGACATTGATGATGACGGTACGGTGATGATCTCCGGTGTTGACCCGGTTGCAACGGAGAAAGCTAAAGCTTGGATTGAAGGTATTACCAAAGAACCTAAACCAGGGGAAGTCTATGAAGGTACCGTCAAAAGATTAATGAATTTTGGGGCCTTCGTGGAAATTTTGCCTGGTAAAGAAGGTCTAGTGCACGTCTCTCAAATCTCAGAAGAGAGAGTCGAAGACATTAACACCGTTCTAAAAGTTGGTGACAGCCTTAAAGTCAAAGTTTTAGAAATTGACGCCCAAGGTCGACTGAATCTAACGGCTAAAGGTGTGAATTAGAAAAAAGGTCGTGTGGTAAAATTAAGGTAAAACTTCTCTATGGATTTAGCTGCTGCTCAAAACAGTATTGAAACTGCCAATTTACCCGTAAAATTAAAAGAAACGGTCCAAGAAACATTAGACCGACTCAAAAATCTATCTCAAGGCAAAGAGTATTATACTGAGTACGATTCTCTACTACGCTACATTGACTGGGTAGTCAATCTTCCCTGGGAAAAAGAGAGTCAAGATCAGCTTGATTTAAAACAAGCTAAAGAAATTTTAGACCAAGGCCATTTTGGCCTAGAACCGATTAAAGAGAGGATCTTGGAGTATCTATCAGTTAGGAAACTCCAGAATCGGGTTGAAGGTAGTGTCTTTAAAGCTCCGATTCTGTGTTTTGCTGGTTTGCAAGGTAGTGGTAAAACTACTTTGGCAAAATCTATTGCTAAAGCTCTAAACCGTAAGTTTGAGCGTGTATCTTTAGGAGCGATTGGAAGTACGTCCCAATTGCGTGGCCGCCCCAGGTCAGAACCAGATAGCGAACCAGGTCAGATCATCAAGTCACTCAGACGGGCAGAAACCAGAAATCCAGTCATCTTGCTTGACGAGATTGATAAGGTGAGTGGTGAGACTTCTCTGCGCAATGACGTCATGGCCGCTCTTTTAGAGATTTTAGATCCCGAGCAGAACCCCACTTTTAGGGATCACTACGTTGATTTTCCTTTTGACTTGAGGCATGTGATTTTTGTCTGCACGGCCAATGATCTGGTGACAGTTTCTCCAGCTTTGTTAGATCGTATGGAGGTAGTGCAAATGCCGTCTTACTCTGACAGCGAGAAAATCACCATTGGTAAGGACTACTTACTACCGCAAATTGCCAAAGAGAATGGCCTTAAGGATAAAGAAATCACTATTACCGAGTCTCTTTGGCCCAAAATTGTGCGTCCCCTGGGATTTGATGCGGGACTTAGGACTTTGGAAAGAAATTTGGATACCATTACCCGCAAGGTAGCTAAAAAAATTGTCACGGGAGAAGGCCAGAATTTTACTATTACTGAAAACAACCTCAAGGAGTTTCTCGAGAGTTACTAAAGATAATTTTTCTATCTACTACTTATGAGTAATAAAGCAGAATTATTAAAACAAGTCGAAGACAGACTTAAAGCCGAAGATTTTCCGCTTAAAAAAACAGCCACTAACCTAGTTTTTGGCGAAGGCGATCCAGGTAGCAAAGTTGTTTTTATTGGCGAAGCACCTGGTTTCCATGAAGACAAAACTGGGCGGCCGTTTGTGGGCGTGGCGGGTAGGCTTTTGGAAAAACTACTTGCTGCCACTAATTTAAAGAGAGAGGCTGTGTATATTACCAATATGGTCAAATACCGTCCGCCAGAGAACCGCGATCCTTTGCCTTCGGAATTAGAAATCTTTGGTCCTTATTTGGATCAGCAGCTCGAAATTATTAATCCGGAGGTAATTGTGACTTTGGGTAGATTTTCCATGGCAAGGTTTTTGCCCGGAGCCAAAATCGGCCAAGTTCATGGTAAACCAATCAGAAAGAATGGTAAAATTATTCTGCCCCTTTATCACCCCGCGGCGGCTCTAAGAAATGGAGCAGTACTGCGCGAGTTAGAAAAAGATTTCGCGGTGCTGCCGCTGGTTCTGCAAGATCCAAGCATCGTCGCAATGGAAAAAGTTACAAACAATGATCCCAATCAGATAGGACTCTTCTAATGGAAATAAAATTTAACCCTAACCAAAAACCAAATCAAAAAAACGAGCGGCCCAACTTTGCACAAGGTAGACCCCAGCACCCAAGCCAACAACATCAACAACCTCCCAAAAAGGGGATGGTGCCAAGGTTTTCTCCTCAAGATAAAGGGGGGAGCAAAAACACTTTGAAATTTATTCCTCTCGGGGGCAATGGGTTAGTAACGAAAAACTTCTTTATCTACCAGTATGGTGATGACATTTTGATCGTGGATTGTGGTATGGGGTTCCCATCAGAGGAGATGTACGGCATTGATATTATCATCCCAGACATCAGCTATTTAAAAGATAAAATTCACAAGATCAGAGGGATTTTGATCACTCATGGGCATGAAGACCACATTGGGGCGATTCCTTATTTGATTGATACCTTAGCCCCGGTGCCAATTTATACCGCCAAATTAACGGCTGGTTTGATCAAGCAAAAACTAACTGAGGTAGATAAGCTGCGCCATGCCCGTATCAATGAAGTAAAGCCCGGCCAAAAACTACAACTGGGGCAATTTTTAGTTGAACCTTTTCACGTCAACCACTCCATTCCTGATTCTATGGGTTATGCCATTACCACCAAAATGGGAACGACGATTCATACTGGGGACTACAAATTTGACTGGACACCCGTCGATAAAGTACCTGCTGATATCAGAATTTTGGCGGAGTATGGAGAAAAAGGAGTTTTGGCTCTGATGAGTGATTGTCTGAGGAGTGAAAAACCTGGGTATACTCATTCAGAAATGCTGATCCAAGAAAGATTCGAAGAAGTGATGGAGCAGGCAGGAGGGAGAGTACTAATCACTACTTTTTCTTCCAATGTCTCGCGCATTCAGCAGGCGATCAATGCCTCACAAAAATTCGGGCGTAAAGTCGCCGTGGCTGGGCGCAGTATGGAAAACAATATCATGGTCGCTCGAGATTTGAATTATTTATCCCTACCGCAAGATATTATTGTTAAAATCGACCAAATTGGCAGAATTCCTCCTTCTAAACTTACCATTTTAGTCTCTGGAGCTCAAGGGCAACCCGGGAGTGCCCTAAATCGTATTGCCAACGCGGAGCATCGGTTTATCTCGATTCAGGAAGGAGATGAGGTAGTTTTTAGTGCCGACCCTATTCCTGGTAATCAAGACGCCGTCTATAACACGATTGATAATCTTTCCCGCCTTGGCGCCAATGTACGCTACTCTGATATTACCAATGACTTTCACGTCTCCGGCCACGCTGCTCAGAATGAGCTGATGCTGATGATTTCGCTCACCAAACCCAAATACTTAGTCCCAATCTCGGGCATGATGCGCCAGATGCAGCAGTATGCCAATATGGCGGAGAAAAGCGGTTACCGGAAAGACCAAATATTTCTAGTTGATGAGGGTGAGATTTTGGAGTTTAGTCCCGGGGGTGTGAAGAAAACAGGCAAATTAGAAGTAGAAAACATTATGGTCGATGGTCTCGGGGTAGGAGATGTAGGCAGCGTTGTCTTGCGTGACCGTCAAGTACTAGCCGAAGAAGGAATCGTGGTAGTGATTATCAGTATGTCCCATTCTACTAGCCAACTAGTCGGCGACCCAGAAATTGTCTCTCGTGGGTTTGTTTACATGAAAGAAGCTGAGCATTTGATTGACAAAGCTAAAGAGATAGTTAAAAAAACTCTCAGTGGTAAGCAATTAAAAGGCCAATTTGCTCGGGAAAAAGTCACCAATGATTTAGAAAGGTTTCTTTATGAGCAGACTCAGCGCCGTCCTATGGTCATCCCCGTCATTATCGAGGTCTAAGGTGCTTGTCATTGCGAACGAAGTGAAGCAATCTCAGATTGCCACGTCGGCTTAAGCCTGCTCGCAATGACATAATAAAGACTTATAGTACTTGACAAAGTGATATTATTGTGCTTAAATGAGGAGAGTAGGGGTTGATCGTATTTGGAGCCCCGAGTATACTGTCTTTATGCCAAAAAGAGTTCGAGTCAGACGAAACAGGAGTCCCTTTAAATTCAGACTGAAAAAGAAAACTGCTCAGGGTATCTTTGCTGTGGTCTTGATAGCTACCTCCCTTCTTTTTTTCCTTTCCTACTTTCTTCAGGGTGAAGTCGCCAGTCAAATCAAAACTACGCTATTTGACACTTTTGGTTTGGGGGCGGTTTTGCTCCCGGTACTACTACTAGTATCCGGGTTGATGTTAACTCGTCTTAAAATAAAATTCCTTCAAGCCAATCTGCTTATTGGTTTAGCCTTGATTATAATTTCCTTAATTACCTTGATGGCGCCACTTTCCACCGAAGCCGGTGGGGTTGTGGGTCTCACTATCTGGGAAAATCTTACGTCGGTGATTGGTGGGCCTTTTTCTTCCCTTTTCTTAACCGCCACCTTTATCTTAGGTTTAATTATCTTTTTTAACACTCCGATTGAAGATGTCTTCGCCGCCGTTGGTAAAAGTGTTTCGTACTTAGGTCTTTCGGTGGCCCAAGTCTTTGAAAGAAAAGAAAAAGAGGCTGCTTTTGCCCAGAAACCAAAACTAGATATCAAGGTGGCCCAGGAGCCAGCCCCTTCTCGTATTGATAAACCAGTAACTGCGGGAGGGGACATACCGGCTCTGGGGACTGGGATAGTGAGCAACCTACCCGGTAGCTCTCAAGTTTGGAATTACCCACCACTTGAGCTTTTAAGTGAAAATTCTGGTAGTAAAGCGGCTCGGGGAGATTTAAAAAATAGCGCGGCGATTATTGAAAAAACATTAGAAAGTTTTGGTATCCAGGCTCGAGTGGTAGAAGTAAACTCCGGTCCCTCAGTTACCCAATACGCACTAGAAATTTCTTTGGGGACCAAACTAAATAAAATTACCTCTCTTGCTGACAATATTGCCCTTTCTTTAGCAGCTCCGACTGGGACCGTCCGAATCGAAGCCCCAATTCCTGGGAAATCTCTAGTTGGGATTGAGGTACCAAATCTCAGCCCAGAAACGGTCATGCTTAAATCTCTTTTGGCCTCCGCGACTATGCAGAAAAACAAAAGCAAACTGGCTTTAGCCTTAGGACTAGATGTTTCTGGTTCTCCGGTGGTTGGCGATTTAGCCAAAATGCCCCACCTTTTGATTGCCGGGTCCACGGGATCTGGTAAAAGTGTGGCGGTGAATGGTTTTATCGCGAATCTTTTGTTTAGAACTACTCCGACTGAAGTAAAATTAATTTTGGTGGATCCAAAGATTGTAGAACTCTCTCAGTGGAACGGTATCCCTCATCTGCTTACTCCCGTGATAAATGAACCAGAAAAAGTACTATCTGCGCTTAAATGGGCGACGGCGGAGATGGACAGGCGGTATAAACTTTTTGCCTCAATTGGGGCAAGAAATATCGATTCTTACAATGAGATGAGTGGTTTCCAGGCTCTGCCATATATTGTTATTATTTTGGACGAATTAGCAGATTTGATGATGTTTGCTCCAGTCGAGATCGAAGATAGCGTGGTTCGTCTGGCCCAAATGGCTCGGGCAGTGGGGCTTCACCTTGTACTGGCTACCCAGAGACCAAGTGTCGATGTTATCACCGGTTTGATCAAAGCTAATATTCCTTCTCGCATTGCTTTTAATGTTGTTTCCCAAATTGATTCTCGAGTTATTATTGACCAAGTTGGAGCTGAAAAACTACTTGGTAAAGGGGATATGCTGTATGTTCCACCAGATGCTTCTAAACCCTATCGTATCCAGGGAGTTTACGTGTCTGACAATGAAATTAATAAACTAATCGACTTTTTGAAGAAAAGTGGGGTGGAGCCTCAATACACTGAAGAGATTGTCACCATGCCCATTTCCAAACTATCCAGAGGGGGGAGTATTGGTGCCAGTGGAGATGATAAAGATGAACTTTTTGAGGAAGCAGTCAAAGTCATTGTGCAGTATGACCGCGCCTCCGCTTCCCTTTTGCAAAGACGCTTGCGAGTCGGCTATGCCCGTGCCGCCAGGTTGCTTGACGAGCTAGAAAGTGCGGGGGTGGTAGGGGTCGCGGATGGCAGTAAAGCTCGTGACGTGTTAGTTCGGGATGTAAATCGAGCTTTGGGTGGAAGTCCAGCGGAGGGAGGACTGCCCCCTGAAATGGGATGAGGACTGTTGGCGAAATATTAAGTGAAAAAAGAAATAAACTGGGCCTCAGTCTAGAAGAAGTTGAGAAAAAGACAAAAATCCGGCGCAATCTTTTAGAATCAATTGAAAAAGGGGAATGGGAAAAATTACCTCCGCCTACTTTTACCAAAGGGTTTATCAGCAATTATGGTGAGTTTTTAGGGTTAAACTCCCCTGAGTTGCTCGCTTTCTTTCGACGCGAGTATGACGAGAAGAAAAATCCTAAACTTACTACAATGGCCATGGTCAACCACCCTCGGTTTGCTGTCACTTCTACCACCGTCGTCGTGGGTTTTATCTCTTTAGTACTACTTTTTGTTTTTGGCTATCTTTTTATCCAATATCGCTCTTTCACTGGTGCCCCGCTGCTAGATATCTCCGAACCTAAAAACAACTTAAAAACTTCGGTTTCTGATGTCTTGGTAGTTGGAAGAACCTACTCGGATGCTACTCTAAAAATCAATGGTCAAGATGTCCAGCTTTCCCCTGGGGGAGCGTTTTCAGTGGCGGTAGCTCTAGTAGATGGGGTAAATGAATTGATTATCACCTCTTCGAATCGGTTTGGTAAAATCGCGACTGTGAAAAGAACCGTGGTGGTCGAAATTCCCCCCGCGGCGATCACACAATCTCCCACGGCTACCTCCTCAGCTAGTCAGGCTGACCCCCTAACATTAGTCTTAAAGATTGGTCCGCAGAGTAGTTGGGTGCACGTGGAGGTGGATGGAAATCTAAATTTTGAGGGGGTTTTGGTGTCAGGAAATACCAAGACTTTTGAAGCCAAAGAAAGTATTAAAATCACTACTGGTAATGCGGGGAGTACTCAAGTCAGTGTGAATGGTGGGGCAGAGGAAATTTTGGGTAGTACTGGGCAGCGAGTAGAGAAAGAGTTTAGGAAATAAATTTCCTAGGCCTTTGGCGCAAGGAGTAGTGCATTAAATTTAACTAAGCTTGTCCACTTTTGACCTAGTTGGTACTATATTGACTGTCTTGACCAGCCAACCTTTCCTCTGTTAACCTAAGATACAAGGTATACAGCTGCTCATGGACACATCTATTTTTCTTCTCATAATTATTTTTCTTGTGGTTATTATCCTCACTGCTGTAGGTGTCTATATCATTATTGTTCTGAGAGAAGTGAAATCAAATCTGGAGAGAATTGGCAAAATTTTAGACCACTTTGAAAATATTGCTGACACTTTGGATAATAAAATTGTGGGCCCTACTAGCTCGGCAATGGGAATGATCTCGGCTATCAAAGAAGGATTTGAAATCTTTAAAGCTTTTAAAGGTGAACATTTAGGCAAGAAAGAAAAAAGAGAGGACTATGAGGAGGCACTCTAATGCCTCATTCCCATCCTGAACACAAAAACGGCCATCCTGACGATTCCCTTTTCAAAGGGTTAGTCATGGGGGCAGTGATCGGGGCCGGAGTTTTGTGGCTCTTAGGAACAGAAGAAGGAAAAAAGATAAAAAAACAAGTTTTGGGCAGCGGGGAAGATTTGTTAACTAAAGCTAAAGATAAGGTCGAAGACTTGGTAGATGAGGATGATGTGGAAGAAGAACTCCCTAAAGTAGTCAGCTCCGCCCCTGTTAGAAAAGCAGTCAAACCGCTCAAAAAACCAGTCACCACTAAAAGATTTTTCAGAAAAAACGTTAACCTCTAGATACAGATTAGTCTTACTGGTATACTTCTCTCATGAAAAAATTGAACACCTCTGAACTTCGCGAAGAATTTCAGAAATTTTTTGAAAGTAAGGGCCATAAACGAATTCCTAGTGCTTCCCTAGTTCCTGAAAATGACCCAACCGCCCTTTTTACTACTGCGGGTATGCATCCTCTAGTTCCTTATCTGATGGGTCAAGAACATCCATCTGGAAAAAGACTAACCAATTCCCAAAAAAGTTTTCGAACTGATGATATTGAAGAAGTTGGAGATCACTCCCACGCCACTTTTTTTGAGATGCTGGGCAATTGGTCTCTTGGAGATTACTGGAAAAAAGAAGCTATTTCTTGGAGCTGGGAATTTTTAACTAAAGTTCTGGATATTCCAGAAGAAAGAATCTTTGTCACTATTTTTGCCGGAGACGAGGACGCTCCCAAAGACACCGAAAGTAAAGAAATCTGGAAAAGTATTGGGGTGCCAGAAAATAGAATTTTTGAATATCCCAAAGAGAAAAACTGGTGGGGGCCAGTCGGGGACTCCGGTCCCTGCGGGCCAGATACAGAGATGTTTTATGACACTGTGGGTGGGCCACTAAATGAGGGTCACCCCAATGATGAGACAGGGAGATTTGTGGAGTTTTGGAATGATGTCTTTATGCAGTATGAAAGACGTGCCCACGGGGAAAGTAAGAGTGAGCATGTTGATGGGCATTATGAATACATTCCCTTGAAACAACAGAATGTAGACACCGGTATGGGTCTAGATAGAATGGTGTCTATTCTGCAAGGATTACCAAGTATTTATGAGGTGGATGTGTACCAAGACGCCATGGCTAAACTCAAAAGTTGGGCCGATATCACAGGCAACGACGATCGTATAATTGCTGATCATATGCGTGCCACCTTATTTCTTATTTCAGACGGGGTCATGCCCTCCAACGTCGGGCGTGGGTACATTTTGAGAAGATTGATTCGCCGTGCCCTTAAACTCGCTAGACGATGGGGGTTCCAAGGAAATCTTCACGAATTAATTGATAGTTTTGTACTGGCCTACAAAGAAGCTTTCCCAGAGGTAATTGAGGGTGCCAAGGTGGCCAAACAAATTGTAGTTGAGGAAAAAACCAAATTTCTCCAAGCTTTGGAAAAAGGCGAAGAAGTTTTTCATAAATATACGGCGGATAAAGATTTTTTGACCGGAGAGGAAATTTTTAACCTCTACACCACTTATGGTTTGCAGCCCGAAATTACTCATGAGCTAGCCGAAGCCAAGAAAATAAAAATTGAGAAAGTGGAGTCAGAAAAATCAGAGAAAATGTTTAAAGCCCACCAAGCTAAATCAAGGACAGCCAGTTCTGGGATGTTTGCAGGGGGCCTGTCTGATCATTCTGAAATAGTCACCCGGATGCATACTGCCACTCATTTACTTCATCAAGCCCTTAGAGACGTGTTGGGCGACCATGTTTATCAACGGGGGTCAAATATTACTCCGGAAAGACTAAGATTTGACTTTTCGCACAGCGAGAAGCTGACTCCAGAACAACTGGCCAGGGTGGAGGAGATTGTAAACAAGCGGGTTAAAGAAGACCTGACTGTTCACAAACACATTATGAGTTTGGAAGAAGCTAAAAAAATTGGTGCCATTGGGCTTTTTGGTGAAAAATATGGAGAAACAGTGAGTGTCTATACCATGGGGGACTATAGTAAAGAATTCTGTGGTGGCCCTCACGTGGAGCACACTTCAAAAGTTGGAACTTTTAAAATTCTAAAAGAAGAAGCTCTCGGCGCAGGTCTAAGAAGAATCAAAGCGGTTGTTAATTAATCTTGGTTAAATCTTGATTAATGATAATGGGATTAATACCCATAATCTCTTCGTAAAGCGGTGAATTTTTGGCTGGAGGCCTCCAGAGATAGATTTTTTTCTTCAAATAAAAAGCCACGGTCATCTCCATTAGGACATTACCCCCGATGTAACCTTCTTGATCATGTTTCAAAGCATTAATTACCAGAATACTATCTCCCATCGCCACTTTCTTAAGGTGACCTTTGATTAGGTTAGTCTTGAGTTTCCAATCTTTGGGGTCAGTAAACCAAGTTTTGTTGTAGTTAAAGTTGTTGCGTTTTATTTTTGCCGCCGTGGCGGGGACTAAAACCTTAAGACCACGTTTTTTAAGCTCGGTGGCTATTTCTAGAAGTTCTTTGTAAAAAGAAAAGCTGGCACAAAGAGTAATTACCTTTGTTTTCATGATTTTACTTTACCATAAAATGAGTGCCTACCGACTTGCTTTTATAGGTGTAAAAAAGTATCATCAAGAGAGCCTTGAGGCTCAAGTACTTGCCCATATGAAATTTACTTTAAAGAACTTTCTTCCACAAAAAGAGGATCCTGATTTTATATTCAGCTTGCTGAAAACTCTGATTTTTAGGTCAGGGTTGCAAGCAAATGAATACATACTCCCCGGAGATTACGGTAGATGACCTCAATTTTCAGCAACGTCATTAAACTTTTGAAGAACCCCCGGTCCACAGGACCGGAGGAGTTTATTGTTATTGATATTGGTCTGCAAAGACTTACTGCCGCAGTTTTTAAACCATCGGCCGTGGGTCCTACTATCGTTCCCAAACTCATGGGTTTGAGCCGTAAAACAGGTTTAGATGAAGAGAATGTTTTTGCCTTGACTAGTGATGCTCTTAAAACAGTAGAATCAATCGTCATGCACCTACCCAAGAAAGTCTTGTTGGGTGTCAGTGGGTTGGGTTCCAAAACAGCCACCGTGGTGGCTAGAGTCCAGAGAGCAGACAGCACTAAACCAATAACCGAGTATGAGCTGCAAGAAATTTTGGAAAAAAGTGCCCAAAGCCAGACCCTCTTCTCTGTCGAAGAACAAAAAGACTACAAATTATTTTTCTCCTCCGTGGTGTGGGCCAATA
The DNA here is from genome assembly GCA_964349395.1 of uncultured Gammaproteobacteria bacterium. GTDB lineage: Bacteria > Patescibacteriota > Microgenomatia > Woykebacterales > RBG-16-39-9b > CAYGGA01. Next base: position 50,882 of record CAYGGA010000004.1, read on the forward strand.
TTGATGGTGCCAAGATAAATAATCCCGTAGGAAGTCGTGGCAGTAGCATGGAAGTAAGCTGTTTTCACGCCTACAAAAAAACTAATGAGCTAGACAATTGGGACCGTCAACTCCAAGACATGGGGCTGGAGATCAAAAAAATCATCCCCGCTGCTTTTGCTTTAAGTAAGATTATTATTAGAAATGGGATTCAAAGTCTGATTCTGATCCGAATTTCCGAAGAAAAAACTGAGGTGAGTTTTATCACTGACACCAATATTGCCGAGATTGCCACCTTTGATTTAGGTTATGAGAACCTAGATCTGTGGACCCAAGCTATTTCCATCCTTTTTACCGAGGTAAATTTGCCTAAAGGGCTGCCAGATGTGATTTGGGTTTATCCTGAGGGAAAAGAAGAGGTTGGGGAAAGAGTCCGAACCAATTTGCTAGAAATAAACTGGACGAGAGACTTTAAAAGAGAAATTCCCAATGTGAAGCTTGGGCAGAAGCCCGAAGGGTTTAGTGTGGAAGATACCCCGCTGATCTCACTAGGGATGGAGGGAATAAGTAGTGGACTCGCTTAAATTTGATCGTAGCAGTACTTTAGCTGACATTATTAAGAAAATTACCTCTACCGAAAGTGAGAAAATCACTATTGTGATTGATAGTGACTCTCCGGTTTTAAAAAATCCTCTTAACTATAAAATTTTGGAGAAATTAGCAGCTGAAAAAGGAAAAGAAATTGAACTCACTGAACTTACTCCTAGTGGACAGATTGAAGAAGTTCCAGCTCAGGAACTAGAAGAGAATTTAGGCTTTGTGGAAGAGGGAAGTGATAAAGAGGTCATGAAAGAAGCCCAGACTGCAGAGGAAGCGGTGCAGGAGGGAACGCTAGCTTCAGAGTCAGAAACTTTAGAACTAAGTCCAGAATCTGACGTAGTGCAAACTTTGGGAGAAGACCTACCTAAATTTGGAATTGAGCCGCCGGATCAACCTTTAAACACCTCTCTACCTGACGAAGAGGTGTCCCGTGAAGAGGGAGCTGCGCCTGGATTTCTTCCTATAAAGGGTTTTAAATTTCCTAGTTTAAATTTTAAAAACCTGAAAAATTTTAAATTCACGCGCCAACGTCTGCTTATCGGCGGGGGAGCAGTAGGCTTTTTACTCGTGGTCTTTATCCTCTTTTACTTACTACCTTCTGCCCAAGTAACTCTTTACGTGGCTGCCCAGAATTTGGAGAAACAGGCCACCGTTACCGCTACCCCCAGGCTAAATGATATTAATGTCCCCTCCTCCTCAATTCCTCTCACTACCGTGGAAGTAAGAGAAAGTGGTTCTCTGTCAACCAAAGTCTTTGGTAAGAAAAATATTGGTGATCCTGCCAAGGGTAAAGTCACAATCAGAAATTACTCTACCAGTAAGGAAAAAGCCCTTCCTAAAGGTAGTACCTTAAGAGTTGTGGGTAAGTCTCCAGTCGTAGAGTTTAGTCTAGATCGTGCAGTCACGGTGCCCAGTGGGACGGCCTCTTCTTCGATAGATTCGTCCGGTCGCCAGGTAACTGTGGTTGATCCTGGAAGACTAGATGTCGAATCCACAGCCAGTAAAATCGGCACTGAGGGGAATATTAGTTCCGGTACCAGACTAGCTATTAGTAATGAAGGGCTAGATGTAGTGGACGCCATTGCTGCTTCTGATTTTTCTGGGGGTAGCAGCAAGGAAGTGACGGTAGTTTCAGCTGCGGATCGTAATAATCTTTTGGCCACGCTCTCGGCCCAGCTGACTGACAAAGCCAAAGAAGAAGTGATGAAGAAATTAACTGACGGTCAAAAACTACCGGATGGGGGAGTAGAGACTACCGAAGTTAAAAAGGTTTTCAGTAAAGATATTGATCAAGAAGCTAGTGATTTGAATTTAAACCTGGAGATTTCTGCTAAAGCTAGCGTCTACAATGAAAAAGATTTAGCCAAACTTTTGGTAGAAATTCTTGCAGAAGATGTCTCGGAAGGATATAAAATCAGTGAAAAAGAAACTGAAGCCACAGCGGAAGTTTTGAAAGTAAATGATGATAAAACGGTTACTCTGGGCGCCAAGATAAAAAGTAAATTGGTTCCTGATCTAGATAATAGTGAAATAGCTAAAAATTTGCAGGGTAAAAGTATTGATAAAGCTAAAGAGTATTTAGAATCCCTTAAAAATATTGATGATGTGGAGATTGCACTTGAGCCCCAGGCGCTGAATATTTTTAAAATCTTTCCTCAAAATAGCAGTCGGATAAAAATCGAAATTGTTTCTAAGAATTAGTAAACTATACATTGTTGAACTTATTCTAGCGGGTCCTGCCTCACCTTGTCCCTCCCATCGTACGTCCTCGCTAATCGCTTGCGGGCGGTGCGATGGGATCCTTTCCAGGTGAGTCACCCGCCTTAATTGGAAAATTATGAAATTATTGGGTGTGGATTATGGCTTAAAAAGAATTGGTCTTGCTTACTCTGAGGGTAGTCTAGCTCAACCCATGGGCAAACTTACGGTTGATTCTACTACAGACGCGTTGCAGAAGGTTTTGCGCAGTGTTCATACTTACGAGGTAGATACTGTGGTCATTGGCGTGCCAGATCCAGATTCGATTGGCGCTCGTGAATTTGGGGAGAAATTAAGAGAAGTAGGGGATTTGGAAGTCGAATTTGTGGATGAGACCATGACATCTCTTGATGCTCAAGAGCGACTAAAATCCCATCCTCAGAAAAAAAGAAAAGAACTACTGGATTCCGCGGCCGCAACCTTAATACTAACTTCCTATTTGGAGCGTCAGTGAGAATATCGACGATGATGATAGATGGCTCTCTACCACCAAAAAAAAATTACAAAAAATGGCTCCTAGTTAGCTTGCCGATTTTATTAGTCCTGATTGGGGTACTAGTGGTTTTGTGGTACCACACCAATCTTTTAGCCCCTTCAAAACAGGACACCCAGAAAGTTTTTATTATTCATGAAGGGGAGTCGGTGAAAGAAATTGCGGATCGGTTAGAGAGTGAGGGGCTCATAAAAAATAGTCTCGTTTTTAGAATCTATCTGAGATTTGGGGGGAAAGATATTAATATCCAAACTGGAGATTTTAAACTAAAGACCAATATGACTGCCCCAAAACTAGCTCAAAATTTAGAGACGGGGGTGATTGATGTTTGGGTGACCCTTTTTGAAGGATGGAGAGTCGAGGAGATGGGAAAAGCGCTTAAAAGTAAATTAGGTATTGATGAAGAAGCCTTTATCAACACTGCCCAAGAAGGGTACATGTTCCCGGATACTTATCTGGTTCCCAAAGACGCTACCGCTGAAGAGATAATTACAATTTTGAAAAATAATTTTGACAAAAGACTAAAGGATAATAATTTGACCCCTACTAGTGGGACTAAGGAGTTGACCCTGGAAGAAAAAGTTACTCTCGCCTCTCTCCTAGAAAGAGAATCTAAAGGTGGTTTGGAAGAGAGAAGTACAATTGCAGGTATTTTGCTAAATAGATTAAGACAAAGTATGCCTTTGCAGGTGGATGCCACTATCCAATATGATTTGGGTCATGATGGGAATTGGTGGCCGGAGATAGTACCTCAAGATTATGAAAAAAATACTCCCAATAGCACTTATGCTCATCTTGGTTTACCACCCGCGCCCATCTGTAATCCGGGGATTGATAGTTTGAAGGCCGCTTTTAACCCTAGTATTACTGACTACTTATACTATCTTCATGGCACCGACGGGAAAATCCATTACGCTAAGACTTTAGAAGACCATAACCAAAATAAAGCAATGTATACTCGTTAAGAGTTTCTAGGTCGAGCACTCAGTACTTTGGCAAAGATTTCTCTAAGGTAAGGGTGAGTAAGATGGGTTTGCGTATTATCAAAGAACTCAGTTAAATTTTTACCAAATTCAATCTCGTACTCCAAGGCTTGGATAGCCATTTCTAATTTATCCAGCTGTTTAAACACCCTAGCTTCAGGAGTCTGGACTTCTTGCATTTCTTTAAAAAGGTCAATATAGGTTTGGCTTTCTCCCTCAAATAGTTCTCGTATTGCTTCTAATTCGAGCTTATCTTTTTGTTCTCTAATACTCGCCATTTTTTCTTTACCTCTTTCCACAATCAAATCCCCTGTTTTAGTTTCAGAAATATCATGAATTAGAGCCATTCTGACTAGTTTTTCTCTGTCCACACCTAGTTTTGGTCCCAAAACCATAGCTAAAAAGACCGTCCCAAAGATATGTTCCGCCACACTTTCTGGATCAGGAATATTCTCTCTGACCCAACCAGTTCTTTTAATTCTTTTTGACAGATTTACTTGTCTGATCAAATCCAAAATTTCCATCACCTGTAGTTTACTACATCAGGTGTTTGACTTATAGGTAAGGGAGTTTTAATCTAAATCTGTGGGTATCCTAAAATCCTTTTTATCCTTACTTTTCTTTTTTATCCTCACTACCCTACTATTTTCCAAACCTACTTTTGCACAGGCCGTTGATTTTGAAGTAAACAATGAATACAAATCTGGAATAAACTTCACTTTTTTTGTTCCCAAGGATAAAGCTACTCTTGGAGTTCCTTTTAAAGTAGGGACAAAAGGCAGTTATAAAGATTTTCAGTTTATGCTTCAGCAAGGTCAGTACGTGGGCCGAGGATTTGGCTATCCAGTTTCTACCCCCTATTTTGACCCAGTGACCCTCTACCCAACTCAAGGGTATTTTGACCACCTTAAATTAGCAATTCTGCCAACCAAGGTTCCTAGTAGTGGGAACTATCCACAGTCACCTGAGTACCCCTATTGGCAAGATTATGGGCATACCGCGGGGTCTATAGCAATCTTCTCTAAACCAACACTCTTGGAGCCAGAATTTATAAAAGATAGCACGAGGTTTAAATGGCTACAGTTTAATTCCCCCACTGGAGTAACTTTAGATACAGATACTTGGTATTGGCTGATAATGTACTCCGACAATAATCCCGTGGGCACTCAAGAATGGGAGTACACGGGCATGAAATTCAGTGTTGGATATTCTAAGGGGGTAGAGGCCACTAATAACTTTGGGGTGGTCAAGGGGTGGCATGACCAAATTAAGTGGCATTATATAAATAATGGTGACTATATTGGGTTTAGAATTGGGAAGTCATCCCCTCTTCCAGTAGATAAAACTCCAGTAATTATTATTCCTGGAATTGGAGGAAGTGAGTTTAGAGCTGCTCAAGATTTTCAGTCAACCATAAGGGAATGTGGGGACAGTGGGGCTTCCCCTTACTATTATCTGAAAGATGAGGTTATTTGGGTGAATGAGCTAAAAGCAGCTGATATTGCCTGTGATGACTATTTTGATGTGCTTAAGTTAAAAATAGATGGAGTCACCCCAGATTATCCTGAAGTAGTTCTAAGTGGAGATATATATTCTGGTACTTATTCTAAACTGATTAAATTCTTGGTAGACAATGGGTATGAGCAGAATAAGACCCTTTTTGTTTTTCCTTATGACTGGAGAAAAGATGTAGCTTTAACTAGCTCCCAACTTCAGAATCTAATTACAAGTATTAAAAACCAGACAGGTGCAGCTAAAGTGGATATCATAGCCCACAGCATGGGTGGGCTAGTAGCCAGAAACTACATCAAGGACGCGGATAAAGCATCCAATGTTAGAAAATTAATCACTCTTGGAACACCATATCTAGGCAGTGTCGAATTTCTCAAGGCAATTTTGTATGGGAAGAGAATTGGACCTGACGAGATCGGAAAGATGTTAGCTGTTCAATCTAGTGAGACTAAAGATATCTTCCAAAACATGACTGGGGGGTTTAACTTAATACCCAATAAAAAATACTATCAATTTTATGACGGTACTAACTCTAGATATCCAAAGCCCTTTAATGATAAACGAGATATTGACTCCAATAATATTACCGGGGCACTGAACTATGATCAGTTAAAGGAATTACTTACAAATAAAAGTTACAATACAAGTTTGTTTACCTCGTCCGAGAGCTTACATCAGTCAATCGGTGATTTTAATCAAACCCACGGCATTGCGATCACACAAATCGTAGGGTCTGGGATAAGAACAGCAGGAGAACTCATTGAAGGCTATTGGGTAGACTTTGGTGGTATCAAGATTAATCGATTTGATGAAAATACAGTTAATGGGGATGAATCTGTACCCCTTTTCAGTGCATCACTAAATGATTCTGAGAGGGGCATAAGTTTATTCAACAATGGTGAAATTGCTTACATTAAACATAAGCACGGGGATCTACCAAACTCTAACTTAGCACAGGAATTAATTAAGAATACACTGGAGGGAAACAATAGCCTACCCGAAGGAATTCAAACTACACCGTTTGCCTTAAACGGACAGCAAGTCTCAGTGCATTCCCCCATCGATATACATGCTTATGATTCCCTTGGAAATCACACTGGGCCACTTCCAAATGGAGAATTTGAAACAAACATCCCTGAAAGTTCTTACGACACTTTAGAAGATTCCAAATATATTTGGCTGCCAAAAGGAGAGTTTACCGTTGAATTTGAAGCAACTGATAATGGCCATTTTGATTTTAAAATCAGAGAATACGTTGATGATATAAATACCGAGACAACTACTTACCAAGAGGTCCCTATTCAAAAAGAAACTCAAGGGGAGATATTTCTAAATTCTGATTCTACCGAACCACCAGTTTTAGAGCTGGATAAAGAGGGAAATGGCTCCCTTGAAACACAAGTAGTAGCCAGTAGTGTTTTAAACTCCGAAGAAAACCAAGATCAAACACCTCCAACTACCACTACCCATTTGGCAGGCACCCAGGGTAATAATAGCTGGTATAAATCAGATGTTTTAGTTACTTTGGAAGCAAAAGATGAAAATTCAGGGGTTTTAAAAACAGAGTACACTTTAGACAATGGGACCACTACCCAACTTTACTCCGGACCTTTTTATGTGAGCAAAGAAATTATAAATACTTTGTTTGCGAAATCTACTGACCAAGCTGGGAATCAAGAATCACCATTGAGTCAACAAATAAAAATTGATAAAACTAATCCTGTGGTAAAAATCTCTGCCTCTCCAACTACTTTATGGCCTCCCCTACTGCAAAAAGTAAAAGTCAAAGTTTCAGGTGATGCTACTGATAGTGGTTCTGGGGTATTGGGTAAAGTTTTTGAGGTAGTAGATGAGTATGACAAAGTAGAGCCCAAATTCACTGACTTTGGTCAAACTATTAGTTTAGAGAGTTGGAGGAGGATTTTAGATTGGGATGGAAGAATTTATACTATCAAGGTAAAGGTGACTGATTTGGCGGGCCATACTACTGAAGCCCAAACAGAAGTCCGAGTTCCTTATTTTAGGAAATAGTCATTACTGCTTTTCAGGTATTTTTTTAAAAAACCTTGGGTAAATAGCACCACTTCAAACCAAAAAACTAAATTAAAAGCGAGTGCGTAGAATTGAATATCCCTCTCATATGAGCAAACGGGTATAGGGATACCAGTAAATAAACAATCTGGACCCCCGAAACTCAATGGACCAGGAAAAAATATCATGAATGCAAAAAACACTACGTAAGACATACCAACCCAAATAAGTGGGGTACAAATAAAAGCAAACATTACAAACCCAAGTTTCTTAGTATGAACTATACTTTTTAAGTGCTTCCAAAAGAAGTATGTAAATAAAAAAACAATAAGTAAATTTAAAAGCGACGACACGAGGAAAACTGGAGTTGCTAAACAGTTAAATGTAGAATCAGACTCGCAAACCAGGTATGTAGATGTTAAATATTGAAGGGGTCCTTTCTCTGGGAATATAAGTCCAGTAAGTACCCAAACTCCCACTGAAACAATAATAATAATGCTGAGTTCTTTTTTCTTCATGGCAGATGTTTAAACTATATTTCAAGATAAAGGTTTTGTCCAGAAAAGAAAAAAGGGGGTTGACTGTTGTCAAAAGATTACTTACAGTGGTATTAACAAACAATCTATAAATCCAAAATGGGATTATAGATTTAAATTGGCCTCCACGTTCTAGCCCGTCTTACCCAGGGCGCAGAAGTTTGCAAAGCAAAGCTTCTACATACGAGAGTTTGATTTATCTAAATCCCCGCAGAATGGGGATTTGTGTGTTTCGAGGAGGTGATAACTATAAAAGTCCTAAAGAAAACCAGACTACTGCTTTTAGCTAAGCCCAAAAGGAGATTGATCAGGATGAGAAGTAAACTCTTAAATAGCTGGAGTATCTACCGTCTAGGTAAACGCAGCCTGACTTGATCACCTCTAGTGTCATTGCGAACGAAGTGAAGCAATCTCAGAGATCGCCACGCCTTCGTTGCCCTCAGGCTCGCGAGGACATTGACCCACACGCTTTTTCTTGTTAGAATTCCCATCTGTTATGCCAACAACTCACGAAGTAAAAAAATTAGG
>CAYGGA010000005.1:0-57797 GCA_964349395.1 uncultured Gammaproteobacteria bacterium
TCTATACCCTCATTGCCCTAGGAATTTATTTTTTAGTGGATTTCTTGTTTGACTTTAAGATTAAACTTCTCAAACAAAGACTTTTAACCTTTCGCTACCTAATAATCGCCATTGGTTCTTCACTTGTCTTCGGAGCTGTCTTCTTATTTCCCTTTTTAACTTTTTCTTCGCAATCTTTGAGGACAAGACTTACTTTTTGGGAAGGGGCCTTTCCCTCTCTTTTTCCAGACAATTTAAATCAACTATTTTTCCCTTTGGCCCACCGTTTCCATGATTCCGAAACTCTGATCTATGTAGGTATCCCGACCTTACTTCTGGGTCTCTTTGCCGTAGGTTTTAAATTTAAAGCTAAATTGGTGATTTTTCTTCTTGTCCTTTCTCTTTTCACTGTCACTGTCGCTTTAGGACCCAACGCGATTTTTTACAAAATCTACTACCAAGTCCTTCCCGTTTTTCACTTCATGAGAGCACCACTGCGAATTTGGATACTATTTATAATAGCTTTTGGGTTATTAGCTGGGGTAGGGCAAGACCAACTCCTTAAAAATTACCCTCAGAGAAAAAAACTTCTTCTTCCCCTCATTCTTGGTTCTATTTTTATTTCGCTATTTGTCTACAACCTTGATTATTTTAGGCTAATCGATTACGTGCAGTCGGAAGAAAAAATATCCTCTTTTGTAAAAGATCGATCAGCTCGTATTTATTGCCTAGACAACTGCTTGGTCACACCCGATGGGTTAGTAAAAAACCTCCAATTTTCCAGTGGTGGGGAAGTAGTGCTGCTGAATAATTATTACGATTTTATGAAAATTGCTGGCAATTATAATTTTAGTAATTACTCTCTCTCTATTCCTCCTTATCAAATTTTTGACCGCAAGGGAGTCTACTTTGAGAAACAGGACCCAAACTCTAAACTACTTGGCTTATCAAATACAAAATATGTAGTCTCTCCTTACTCTTTGACAACTTCAGGTTTAAAACTCCTGGGGGAAGTGGACAATTACTTTATCTATGAGAACCAAAAAAACATGCCTCGTTTATTTTCCGTCCCTAATGCATCTAGTTTTAAAAACTATGTAGACCTAAAAGTAGTGGATTTTAAAAAGGAAGTAGTTCTTGCAGGGATTAAAGAAAAAGTAATCAACAATGGAGGTTTCCAGGAACAGGAATTTGATTTTTACTCTCCAAATAAAATTTCTTCTACTGTGAATTTGGTGGGAAATGGTTTTTTAGTCTTAGGGGATACTTATTATCCAGGTTGGGAAGTTTATGTTGATGGAAAAAAAGAAAGAATCTATGAGGCCAATGGAGCTTTTAGGGCTGTTAAACTAACGAGTGGAAAACATTCTGTTGTTTTTAATTACTTCCCAACTAGTTTGAAGATTGGGATTTTGGTTTCTGCCTTTTCTATAGTGTGGCTAGGTTTGTACTCGTTTGTTCTTCTAAAACAGCGTTTTTACTCTCTTAAGAGGCACCGTTAGTTTCTTTAACGACCAACTCCAAGGTAGTAAAAACCAAGTGAACGGATTTTTTCTTTATCATAGATATTGCGGCCATCAATAATCACTGGAGTTTTCATCAAGCTTTTAACTCTCTCTAGATCCAACTCTTTAAATTCGTTCCAGTCAGTCACTAAAGCAATGGCGTCGGCTCCTTTGATCGCTTCGTAAAGATCTTGAGCATAATCAATGTGGGGTAATACACTTCTTGCCACTGTCATAGCCTCTGGATCATAAGCCACAACCAGGGCTCCCTCATCGACTAATTTATTGATGATTTTTATCGATGGTGCTTCACGCATATCATCAGTATTTGGCTTGTAAGAAAGTCCCAAAACCGCTACTCTTTTACCCCTTAGGCTTTCGAGAGCATTTTTGATTTTCCGGACAAAGCGGATCGGCATGTCCATGTTAACGCTATTGACTGCTTGTAGAAGCTCAAAGGTGTATCCAACTTGTTTAGACTGATGCAGAAGTGATATTACATCCTTGGGTAGACAACTGCCTCCATAGCCAACGCCAGGGTAAAGCATGCTACGTACTAATCGTCTGTCGTACCCTACCCCATTTAACACCGCTTCAACATCGGCGTCTACTTCTTCACAAAGGTTGGCGATCGAATTGGCAAAGGACACTTTGGTTGCCAAAAGAGCGTTAGCAGCGTATTTAATCAACTCAGCGCTACGAGTATCAGTTACAATGGCCACCCCATCAATTGGTGTATGCAGCTCTAGCAGTATATCAATTGCTTTTTGTGACTCGCTACCAATCACCAGCCTGTCAGGGTGAAGACTATCCTCAATTGCGCTTCCTTCTCGTAAAAATTCGGGATTAGAAGCCCAATCAAAAGTGGCGCCCGATTTTTTCTCTTTTAGTATTTGTTTGTAAATCTCGTCACCTGCTCCAACGGGAAGAGTGGATTTTCCTACTATTACAGTGTACCCTTTTAAATTTTTGGTAATATCTGCTACACAACTATAAACATATTTCAAATCTGACTCGCCATTATTTTTGGGAGGAGTGCCTACACAAATAAAAACTACCTGGCTATCAGGGATGGTAGTGGTGTAATCATCACTAAAAACAAGGGTATTATTTTTCAAACCTCTCTTGACCATTTCCTCAAGCCCTGGTTCAAAGAAAGTTGGTATACCTTTTTTAAGTTTTTCTAATTTGCGGGGGTCATTCTCAAGACAGAAAACTTTATTACCAAAGCTGGAAAAAAGAGTGGCAGTTACTAAACCTACATACCCAGCACCAATAACAGAAATCGTCATAAACTTCTCTGGTTAAAAAAACCGGATTCTATTTTTAGTTTAATGAGCTTGCTGAAACATGTAATCATCAAATTAATCTCCATCAACTTTGTATTCATCTAGTTTTTATCCACAACTTCAGCCATTGAATCTCAGCAAGACGAATATAATTCTAGGAGGATTATTGCACAATATTCAGCTTCAATGCAACTAAGATATGGGCTTACGGACTTTTAATTCCATTCCCGCGGAGTGAGCACGATCCACTGTTAAGATCACCTTTGCCCAACTATTGGGAAGAGGGAACCACCCTTCGCGCTTGATTTTTTCGACCGCAAAACCATGGATTATGCAGAGTTCTTTCAAAGCCCGGATAGTAAAGATGCGCAGATGTTGGGGCATACCTTCATCAAATGATTCTCCTCGATGCAGTGCTAATGGGTTACCCACCCCAATACTTTTAGCACTCAGATTGGTTAAAGGAAAGATCTGCCAACCAAAAGTGAGGGCTAAAATATTGTGCCAGCCGGCGGAGTTGTCCGTCGCAATTACCGCGTAACCTCCTGGTTTTAGAACACGATAGATTTCAGTTATAAACTTATCAGTGTCCCAAAGATGCTCAATCACTTGGGAGGCAACTAAAACGTCAACACTGCTGCTCTTTATACTCCAACCTAGATTTAAATCTTCCTTGTAGATTTTTGTAACCCCGTTTTCCTTGGCTTTTTTGATCGCTGAGCCTAAAATTTCAATTCCCCAGACTTCTTTGGCCTTGAGATGCTTGGCCCACATCATAGTTAGATCTCCGGTATAACACCCAACGTCCAGAAAAACTTGGGGTTTGGAATTTTTATCCAGCAAGCTAGTAATATTTGCTTGGGATTGACGACCATTTTCTTGGGCTAAATTTCCGAAGTATGATTTGAAAAACATAGAATTTAATATTAGTTCACCGGTACTTTCCTTGCAAATCTGACCATCTGATTACCATCAAGTCGGCAAAAGATTGAATGCTGTCTTTAATGAGAATCACTCGAGTGCGAGGGTCATCTACCCAACTCACTGGTATTTGTTGGATTTTGTAGCCAAATTTCTTGGTTAGAAACAAGATTTCCGCATCATAACTCCACCGATCAACTCGGGCTTTTTCAAAAACTTTTAAAGCTATCTCTTTAGGAAAAAGTTTAAACCCACAAGTAAAATCAGTCACCTCCCACGCTACTAGCCCTCGAGCCAGCAAGGTGAAAACTTGACCCATCTTTTCTCTTAGGTAAGGCTGATGGACTATTACTTCGGACCCTTCCCCTTTTCGGTTCCCAATTAACACTGTTGTTTTGTTTAGCTTAGGTAAAAAATTCGCAAACTCCTCAAGGGGGGTCGACATATCCACATCAAAAAAGAGTCGGTAGTCCCCCATAGCTCTCAGCATCCCTTGCCGGATAGCATACCCCTTACCCCGATTCGGGGTGTAGCTAACAACTTGGTATTTGAACTTCGGAGCACTCTCCCTAATTTTACGGACAGTTTTATCCTTACTGCCATCATCAATAAAGAGAACTTCATAATCGTGTTTGAAGGTCTTTAAGTAGTTCTCCAAAGCTTTAATCGCCTTTGCTATTCTCTTTTCCTCATTGTAAACTGGGATTAAAAAAGAAACTAACATAAGTTAATACCAATAAGGTTTGGTGTTGGGATCCAGATTAACTTTTTCCCAGTTAATTTTGTAAATATAGATTCTATTGCCATCTAGATAAAGCGGAATAAATTCTTGAGTACCTCTCCCCAAGTATAGATCTTTTAGAGACTGCCTTTTGACCTCAGTGAGAAATTCCAGCTCCAAGTAATCACTATTATACTTCTTTGCCATCCACAGAATTTGGTTTTTATCTTCATTTGGAATCACAATTGCCTGTCTTTCTGAGTGGAAGTTTAATTCCCAAGGTGTCAAAGTCATAATCACACTATTTTCACTGGTATTGTTTTTTATCCAGGTGTAGGCAATCAATGCAGGGTCGTCAACCTTAGGTTTTACTCCTTCCAAGACCGCTTTTAGAGACGGGAGGAAAGTAATAAAAATTAGGATTACTACCAAAGTGGCATTTTTCCAGTTTACCTTCGGGAAAAGCTCAAAGAAACATATTACGGCGAGTAGATTAAAAATCGGAATCAACATGGCATAATAACGAGATTCATAATGCCAGTAAGTAGCCATAAGAGTCGACATGATAACAAATAGCAATACTAGGGGGTAAAAGAAAAACTTTCTCTGATCTTTTAAATTTCTCAAACCAAGCAAGCTTAGAACTATAACTGTATAAGGCATGAGTAGATCCTTATAAACAAAGGTGTCCACCGAGTAACGGAAGTATTGCCAATTTATTCTCAAAAAATTTACCCACCCATAATCAAACCAAGTTTTAAGAGTAGGTGGGTGGCCATACTGAATAGAAAAGATGGTTTCATAAGGAAAATATTTAATTTGGTAACCGAGGTAATGCTCAATCGGCAAAAATAAAGTTCCAAATAAAATCATATTTCTGATAAAAAATGGCCCCACAGGTATTAAAATTGCAATAAGAAAAACTAAAGTTGGTTTGAAAAGTTTGTTTAGATCTCGACGATAAAAGTAAAGGACAAAGGGTACATAAACTGATGGCAGCAGTATTCCCATCGGCTTCTGCAAGACAGCCAAACCAGCTATTAATCCAAAGAAAAAGACTTTCCCTAGAGACAGGTGTTTTCTAGTACTCTCAAGAAGCAGTTGGTAACCTAAGTAAAAAATAATCAGGGACATAACTGCTAGAGCCACATCAGAGGTGATCCAATCAGTGGAGTACTTAAGAAGATTGATATTGAAACTTGTGAGAATGGCTGCCCAAAAGCCAATCTTAGAATTAAACAATTTCGTGCCAATAAAGTAAATTATTAGAATTAGAAGTGTGAAAAAGATCGCGTTCGGGATCCTCGCTGCAAAGGGAGTAACACCAAATAAAAAGAACGAGAAAGCGATCCACACCGGTTGCAGAAGGGGCCACATATCTTCTGCATGAGAGACTTGGGGATACTGAATGTAGTGCCACGCGAGATAATCAACGGTAAAACCTTTACCTTGCACCAAATTTCTGGCAACATTACTATAATTAGCATAGTCCCCTCGACCAATAAACGTGTAAGTAGAAGAAATGAACAAAAGTAAAATCAGAAAAAGAATGAGAAAAATTACGAAATACTTTGGTTGATAGTAGCTATCCAAAAATGTTTTAATCTTTAATGAAAAACTCTGAAACCACAACATATAAGCATAGCTTCTCTTCGAGAAAGCATAGTTTGCGACCTGACAGTCTAAAGCAAAGCTTTACTACGTATAAAAAACAACAAGACCAATACTTCCGTATTGCCCAACCTCACCTAAAAGCAGCTAACAGCCATTATACTCTAAAATTAACAAAAAGATTAGCAAGTTCTATCAATCTAAATTCCCATGACCATATTTTAGAAGTGGGATGTGGGTCAGGCAGATTTACCTTCCCTCTGCTGCACCAGAATTCCAACTTAAAAATTACAGGTCTAGATTTTTCAGAGAAATTATTAAAAGAACTAAACACTCTGAAATTAAGAAATGTCAAAACTTTGCTTGGTGATGTGGACGAAATAAATAAATTGACTAAAGAGAAGTTTAATAAGATTATTGGATTTTATATTCTTCACCACTTGCCAGATTTGGAAAATAGTTTAAAAAGCCTGAGAAAAGTAACTAAAGGGGGCACACAAGTAGCTTTTGTGGAGCCCAACCCCCTAAACCTCCTTTACTATCCCCAACCATTTATCAGTAAAAATATGAGTTGGCATGAGGAAAAAGGGTTTATGAAACTTAAGAAAAAGTTTTTAGAAGAACAGTTTAAAAAGGCTGGTTACAAGGACTTAAAAATCCACAAATTTGGCTTCTTCCCTCCATTCATTATGAACAGAAAATGGGGGATTATCCTCGACAATACGCTAGAGAAATCACCTATCAAAACCTTCCTCCCCTTCCAACTTATCACTGCAACAATTCCCTAGTTATTTAACAGTAACCGACTTAGCAAGATTGCGAGGCATATCGGGATTTTCTACTCCTCGAGCAAGTGACAAGTAGTACCCTAAAAGATGAGAAACTGTTACTTGAGAAAGCAGTGTTGCCTCTTTAATGTCTTCTGTCTCTAGGAAGTAATCAAAGGCCTGATTATTTTTTGGTCCAATTCCAATGATGTACCCACCTCTGGCTCTTACTTCCTGAGCATTGGAGATAATCTCATCATAAGTCTCATCATTGGGTGCAAAGACAATACATGGGGTCCCCTTTTCAATCAAAGCGATAACGCCATGCTTTAGTTCTCCTCCTGGAAAAGCCTCAGCATGAGCATAGGACGCTTCTTTTAGTTTTAAAGTCGCTTCCAAGGCCGCAGTGTAAGCCAACCCGCGTCCGATGATGTAAAGATGGTCTTTTGTGTTTATTTTTTCGGCGAGTTTTTTGATCTTTTCAATATAAGAATCCTGAAGTATTCTTTTTACATCTTTAGCTGCTTCCGTGAGAAGTTTTTGACCTTCTTCCTGCTTTCCAGCCAGTGTATAAGAGGTAAGAATAAGAGTAGCCACCATGGCAGTAAAACTTTTTGTGGCCACGACTGCCTTTTCCGTCCCGGATTCTAGAAGAACATTAAAATCAGAAATTCTATATAAGGTAGATCCAAGTACATTCACAAGGGAAGCGATAGTCGCCCCTTTTTTCTTCACGCGGGTAACAGGCTCAATCACATCGATAGATTCTCCACTTTGTGAAATAGGAATAACTAAAGTTTTTGGTGTGACAAAATCCTCAATGTATTTAAACTCCGACCCGATGGCCATATTTACCTGCTTTTTTGCTACTTTAGAAAAAAGATAAGTTCCCGCAATCGCTGCATAAGAAGCCGACCCACAAGCAATCATAAAAGTTCCTGACGCTTTGTTTATATAATTAGCTAGGGTTTTGGTGCTGACAGCAGCATTTACGCTGATGCGTTTGATAACTTGAGGCTCTTCATGAATCTCTTTTATAAAAAAGTGCTTGTAAGTCCCCTTCTCAACTTCTTCAAATTTCCAAGTAAGCGTGGTAAATTTTGGTTCCACCTTACTTCCTCCTGGTAAGCTCAGAAGCTGCAAGGTGCTACCCAGAATAACCATCTGATTATCTTCTAAAAATAGTACTTTTTTGGTGTGTTTTAAGATCCCGGCAGCATCAGAGGCAACAAGATATTCATTCTTTCCCATGCCAATAACTAGTGGGGAGCCATTTTTGGCGGCAATGATCTCAGACGAGCTAGCATTCAGTACAACAATTGCGTTCATTCCCTGAAGTTTGTTAAAACTATCTCTAACCGAGGAAGCGAATCCCTTTCCTTCTTTTAAATACTCCTCGATCAAATGGCTTGCAACTTCTGTGTCTGTTTCACTAACAAATTTATGACCTTTTTTAACGAGCCCTTCTTTTAACTGTGCAAAGTTTTCGATGATGCCGTTGTGTAAGACAGCGATTTGCATGGTACAATCAAGATGGGGATGAGCATTTTCTACAGTTACTCCACCATGGGTGGCCCACCTAGTATGTCCAATTCCAAGATTACTTGCTGGAAGAGAGGTTTTCGCCTGGCCGATTTTCCCAATATGTTTATTAACTACAATTTCTTTTCCACTTTTGACCGCAATTCCCCAGGAGTCATAGCCGCGATATTCTAATCCTTTGAGACCCTCAAGAATAATATCTCCTGCATTTTTAGGACCAACATAACCAAAGATGCCACACATTAGTCTAGCCCCATCATGACCGCGGCCGCTAATTTCTCACTATCATGCCGGATCAAACTTCTCTTTAAAGAATCTCCTTCCACCTTTTGGTAGGCTAGAGGGGAAAGTAATTCTATTCTTTTAATTTGGTAGTGATTCTCTTTCAAATTGTCTTTTACCGGGAAATCCTGCTCTTCGCTGTAAAGCTTCAAGATATCTTCTGGAAGTGCGGAGGTGTTAATAAAAACATAATCTAAGATATCCCCACCCAAATATTTTTGCATCTCGGAAACATGATCCTGCGCACTAAAAGCGTATGTCTGACCAAACTTGGTCATCAGATTCACCACATAAACTTTCTTTGCTTTTGAAGAAGCAATGGCCTCACAAATACCATCAACCAATAAGTTAGCAATTAGACTAGTGTAGAGATCGCCAGGGCCAATGATGATGATATCGGCTTCTTTTATTGCCTCGACTGCTTTGGGATTGGCTTTTGCTTTTGGGGTAAGGTAAAAATCAGTAATTCTGAGTTTACCATTATGTTTGGGCTCATCAATCTCATGCTCCCCCGTCACCATTGAGCCGTCTTCAAACTTAGCAGTCAGATGGGAATGGTCTAAAGTAACTGGCACCACCTTTCCGTGAAGTCCCAAAATAGTAGCCGCAGCCTCGATGGCTTTCTCTTCGCTACCCTCAATCTCAGTTAAAGCCGTTAAAAAAAGATTTCCAAAGGTATGCCCCTCTAATCCCTCTCCTTTGTTGAAGCGGTAATTAAAAAGTTTACGCAGAGTCAGAAAAGCATCTTGATCAGGAGATAAAGCTACTAAAGATTGCCTCACATCCCCCGGAGGCAGGTGGCCAAATTGGTCTCGAAGTTTGCCAGATGAGCCACCAGAATCCATTGCTGAGACAATGGCAGTGATATGAGGAGTATATTTTTTAAGACCGATAAGTAAATTGTGAATTCCAGTTCCACCACCAATAACCACAACTTTTTCTGAAGTCATGGAGGCAGTATATCAAAGCCCCACCTCTGGAGCAACCTAACTCTTTAGGTTCAAAGTTTTGATAATCTCTTGCATGGTTTCCCAATCTGTTTTTCTCATGCTTGCACTTTTAGCTTTAAAATCTAAGTCCAGATAAAGGGCGGTGCCTTGGACTTGACCACTTCCCTTACTGTTAGAAGATGGAGAATTATCCTTATCTAAGGGGAGAATAACTTCTACAGTTTTACTGCTAGCAGTAATGACAAATCTTTTACCCTGGTCATCCAAACTCAAACTTTTTTGCCCCTGGAAAGTGAGGGTGTTTTCATTTGGAGACACAATAGTAACAGTATTACCAACAGATTCTTGCCAAACCCATCCCGGGGGGATAGATAAAGTAAATCCTAAAGAAGTAGCTGTTTGCAGACTCCAACCCTCCCTCGCACCACTATTGGTAAATTTAATAGTGGGATACATCTTACTGAAGTAGTTGATCATCAGACTATCTGCCCCATTACTTTTATAACCTAAGTTGTAGAGATATCCCCCATTAAGCAGAATGATATTGTGATATTCATCCACACCTGTTTGGTCAAATTCCAAAACCTCGGTACCGTTTTCCAGGACTAGGGATTTTTTACCTTTAAGAGAAGCAGTAATCAAACCGCTATTGTCATCTGTTTTTTTAAGATTGTCTTCAATTAATTGGTAGACTTTCTCTAGGTCCCCGATATTGGTAACTTGTCTCTTAATATAAATAGTGCTCACCGATAAAGTGGTGCTCGGATCTTTAAGCTCATGGATATAAAGATCTGCATTTGGATTTTCATTTTTAACAGTGAAGTATTTAGAGGGGTATTTTATTGAGTAGCCAAGCGGAGAAGAGTATTCTTCCCAACCTGCGTCTTGATTTTCCAAAAGAAGAGAAGCTAAATCTCCTTCCTTTTTGTCAGGATTTTTGCCTTGGTTCTGCCACAAATAGAAAGCAAAACCACTCGTTCCAAGGATAATAAGGAGTAATAAAACAATAACAATGGCTGTCCCATTTTTCATATGTCTAACTTTTTTTAAAGACGTCGATAGTTTTTCTTAAGCCCGCTTCCAAAGTAGTTCTATTTTCCCAACCAGTGGCTTTAGTTAAAGCAGCACTTGAGGCATAGTTGGCCATAACATCTCCCTTTCTTTCCCCTAGATCATCTATAGGCACAGTGTAACCTAAGATCTTGAAAATTAATTCTAAGGTATCTTTTATCTTGGTCCCCTTCTGCGTTCCAATGTTGAAGACATTCAAACCACTTAGGTTTAAAACATCCACATGAGCTAGGGCCAAATCCTCCACATAAATAAAATCCCTTACTTGCTCCCCTTGCCAATACAGTGGAATTGGTTCTTTCTTTAAAGCGGCCTTAATAAAATTCGGAATAGCATGAGTTTCGGGCTGATGCATCTCACCCGGACCATAGGGGTTGAAATAACGTAAAATCGCGACGTCTAGGCCAAACATCTTGTGATAGGCTTGAGCCAGTAGCTCCATACAAGCCTTAGTAGCACCGTAAGTGTTCTCTGGAATCCCAAGCGGAGCACTTTCTTCTAGAGGTAAAGTTTCAGTTTCCCCATAAACTGTTGCTGAAGATGAGAGGACAACTTTTCTTACCCCGTTTTTTCTCATCCCTTCTAAAAGTAGGGCTGTCCCCATAATATTGTTTTCCACATACACTAGAGGTTTCTCCACTGACTGCGGGACAATAATAAAGGCGGCCATATGAATCACCGCGTCTTGACCTACTAGAGCTTCATCCAGTCTGCCCTGGTCTTGAATTTTACCTTCAATTAAATTTACTCCCTCTGGGAGTGCTTCTTTGTGACCAGTACTTAGATCATCCAAAACAGTCACCTCATGCCCTTTTTCCAGCAAAATCTTAGTAATATGACTACCAATAAATCCCGCGCCTCCAGTAACCAATACCTTCATAGCCCTTCTCCCCAACTTTTAGCTTTTAACTTCTCACTTTTAATGTTCTTCATAACTTTCCTTTACTTTTTGCAGACCGTCTTGAATAGATGTCATTTTGACCCCAAATTCTTGCTCAATCTTAGTTGAAACCAGACAACTCTGTCTTGGTTGAGCTGCTTTTTTACCCAATTTTAGCAAAAGTTCCTCCAATTTAGCCGGTTTTACTAGTTTTGTGTCCACCCCCAAAATATGGGCTAGCTTTTGACCAATCTCAAAGAAACTCAAACACTCATCGGGGGCAACATGGTAAACTCCAGAGGTTTTGTTTTCAAAAACTTTATCTAGCACCTCTGCCACATCATCAATAAAAGTAGGGCTAATAAATTGGTCATCCACTAAAGAGATTTCCTCACCATTTAAAAGTTTGGGTACCATCCAACGGACGGTGTCACTTTTTTTCTCCCACTTAGTGCGGTAAGGATAGTTAATGCGCAAGACACAAGCTTGGGGCAATATTTTTCGCAGGGCTCTTTCACCCTCTAGCTTGGTAAGACCATAGTAGTTCACTGGCCCTTCGCTATCATCTTCCCTGTACCCTTCTTTACTGCCCTCAAAGACAAAGCCGGTGGAGAGATAAACTACTTGGCAACCAACTTCTTGGGCGCTAGTAGCTAGATAGGAAGTGGCATTAACATTTAAATCCCAGCAAAGCTCTCTCTCTACCTCTGCCTTTTCAACATCAGTAAATGCAGCTAGATGGAGCAGAAAATCTGGCTTTTCTTCTTTTACTACTTTTTTAACCATCTCCTGGTTGATAATATCGACTTCTAGAAACCTTACATGTTTAAATGTCCCTGTACTGTCAGTTCTGTCAAGAACAGTGATGTCGTACTTATTTCCCCAAATCTCAAGCAGACGTGAACCAATCAAACCAAAACCACCCGTGATAAGTAGTTTCACTTTCTACTCCCATATTGTTCTTGATAGTATTTCATGTACTCACCCGATTTAATGCGCTTCCACCAATCAACGTGATCTTGATACCACAAAACAGTTTTTTTAAGGCCAACTTCGAATTTGATTTTTGGTTCCCACCCTAACTCTTGTCTGATTTTGGACGTATCTAAACTATAACGACGGTCGTGTCCCGGCCGATCACTAACGTATTCGACAAAACTTTCATCTTTATCCAAAATCTTTAAAAGCAAATGGGCAGTAGCAATATTTTCCCACTCCTCCTCTGTCCCAATATTATAAACTTCCCCCACTTGACCCTTGTGCATTACTACATCAATAGCACTGCAGTGGTCCCAAGTGGAAATCCACTCTCTAATTTGCTTACCATCGCCATAGATAGGGATTTTTTTACCCTCAAGCAAATTGGTAATAGCTAAGGGAATTAATTTTTCCGGATAATGATTAGGACCATAAAAGTTACAGGAATGAGTCACCACGACTGGTGTCTGATACGTGACCCAAAAACTGCGGCACATCAAATCCCCACCCGCTTTGGAGGCAGCGTAAGGACTATTTGGTAAAAAAGAACTACTTTCTGTAAATTTTCCAACTGGGATAGTTCCAAAAACTTCATCCGTGGAGATTTGGACGAGCTTCACTTTATTACCACCTCGACGAATACCATCAAGGAGTGTTAAAGTCCCAATCACGTCAGTTTCGGCAAACTCTCTTGGGGCCATGATGGAGCGGTCAACATGGGTCTCGGCTGCGTAGTTTACAACTACGTCTACTTCACTTATAAGCGGGTCAACAATTTGTGGATCAGCAATATCGCCTTTGATGAATTTATAGTTGTGGTTATCTTGGATATCAGCTAGGTTATCTAAATTACCCGCGTAGGTAAGTTTATCCAAATTAATAACACTATAGTTGGGATATTTATCCAAAATATAATGAATAAAATTGGAACCCATGAAACCGGCGCCACCAGTAACTAAAAGCTTCATTTTTGTAAAAAGTAACAGGTAACATGTAACATGTCTTTTCTTGTTACTTGTAGCGTGTCACTTGTCACTTTATAATTCCTTGTTCTAGTTCTTCTAAAGAATATTCCACTTGCTCATCCTTTAAGGTGGGGTCATAAGCAGGATCAGGAAAGTTCACTAGCCACGCTTCGCTGTCTCCAATATTTTCTAAACCCGTGGCAACATCTTTAGGAATAAATAATCTTTTTGGTTCTTGAGAGTCTAAAATAACTTCTTCTTTTTCCCATTTCTCTCCGACTCTGGTATAAAGGATAATTTTCATTTTTCCTTTGATAGCGACGTAGCGAGCCGCTCGAATTCGATGGAGATGGTAACCTTTAAAAGCCCCGGGTTTAGCCGCAGTTAGGTAGCTAACTGTTTTGTCCCCATCTTTAAAAAGTTCGATCAAAAAACCGTTTTCATTCTTGGAGTGATCAAAGGTAGTAACTTTTTTAGCATCTTCAACAAAAATTCTGTCAATCACGGTTTCTCCTTTTCTCACCTTCAAGGTCTGCTTTCACCATCATCTCGACAAGTTTTTTGAAATTAGTTTTTGGTTTCCAGCCAAGTACTTTTTCCGCCTTGGAAGCGTCCCCAATCAAATGCTCGACCTCCGCTGGTCTAATCAAGCTCTGGTCGGTTTTGACATAATCCTGCCAATTCTTAATACCTACTGCCTCAAAAGACAGTTCCACCAACTCTTTGACCGAATGAGCAATACCAGTGGCAATCACAAAATCGTCGGGCTTGTCTTGCTGCAGCATCAGATGCATGGCCTCCACATAATCACCAGCAAACCCCCAATCTCTTTTCGAATCAATATTTCCCAGATGTAGATCAGGTTGCAGACCTAGTTTGATACGAGCGACAGCGTTGGTTACTTTGCGAGTAACAAATTCTAACCCGCGGCGGGGGGATTCATGGTTAAATAAAATCCCACTAACTGCGAACAGATCGTAAGATTCTCGGTAATTCACTGTGATCCAGTGACCATAAACCTTGGCAACTCCATATGGACTGCGAGGATAAAAAGGAGTTTTTTCTTTTTGCGGAGTTTCTTGGACTTTCCCAAACATCTCGGAACTAGAAGCTTGGTAAAATTTGGCATCTGGTTTTACCAACCTGACAGCTTCTAGCATGCGAGTCACCCCTAATGCAGTGAACTCACCAGTTAGAACTGGTTGATTCCAACTGGTAGGAACAAAAGACTGGGCTGCAAGATTATAAATCTCATCAGGCTCACTTTCTTTTATTGCGTTGGTGAGTGAATGCTGGTCAAGTAAATCACCCTGAATCAAATTTATTTTGTGAAAAATATGTTCTATTCGTTCATAGTTGGCAGTGGAACTGCGCCTGGTTATGCCATAAACTTTGTAACCTTTATCTAGTAAGTATTCGGCTAAATATGAGCCGACTTGACCAGTAACTCCAGTAATTAATGCTCGTTTTTCTTTCAAATTAACTCCTTATAGTATTTGTTTGTACATTATACATTGATATAGATAATTTATTAACCTCATTAGGAGCGGAGCGACGCAGAAGTCCTTCGAAGAAGGTGCTTCATTAGCGCAGCGCAGAAGTGAACGAAGTTCAGCTTCTGTATTTATTTACCCTTTTCCATTCCAACACTTTTAAAACTCCAAAGATAGCCTGATTTAGAACCCAGGGATATTTTTTTACATAGTGCTTGTTGTAAAAAATACGCATGGCGCGCACACTCTCCCTTGCTATCCTTCTTTTAGTCGTAAGTTGAGCAGAACTAAACTCCTGACTCTCTTTTTTAATTCCAGAAGAAACACCTTTGTAGTGAATGATATGTACTTTTGGGTTATAGACAATTTTCCACCCTGCTTCATGGTAGCGGTAACAAAAATCTAAATCCTCACCATAAAAGAAAAAAGTTTCGTCCCAATACCCTAGTTTGTCAGCGGCCGACTTTCTCACAAACAAAAAAGCACCAGTAACTGCGTCAATTTCATGAGTTGTTTTTAAATCTAAATAATCTTTGTGATACTGATTGAAAATTCTAGAATTGGGAAACATTTTACTGAGGCCCACTAAATTGGTAACAGCAGCCCAAGGAGTCGGGAAACCTCGATGGCAATCTTTATCTATGCCCCCGATTTTGAGATCGACCCGACAAGTCACGATTCCAACTTCAGGATTCTCGTCCATGTATTTCACCAAATATCCCAAAGTATCACCAGGAGTAACAGTGTCAGAATTTAGAAAAAGTACATAACGGCCTTTAAGATAAGGTATTGCCAGATTATTGCCACCTGCGAACCCTAAATTTGTATCTGACTCTATCAGCCTGACTTCCTTGCTAAATTCCTTTTTTACCATCTCTGCTGAGTCGTCTTTACTAGCGTTATCAACCACAATCACTTCCATTTTAATGTCTTTGGTATCACGCAGGGAAAGCAACGCTTGTTTTAAATAAGAGGCAGTATTGTAGTTTAAAATAACCACCGACAAATCCATAATTATTTACTTAGGAAGTAATCCAAGGTGTCTTGCAAAGTTTTGTTTATATCTATCTTTGGCTCCCACCCCGTTCTGCTCCTAAATTTAGAGCTGTCACAGATGGTTTCGGGGATATCAACTGGTCTTAACCTTTTTTTCTCCACTTCCACTTTTATTTTGACCTTTGATATCTTTATTAACTCATCTAAAATCCAGCTGATAGCGTAGGACTTTCCGCTACCTAGATTGTAAACTTCCCCATTTTCTCCCTTTTCAAGGGACAAGTAAAAGGCTTCCACCATATCCCGCACGTCAGTAAAATCTCTTTTTGCCTCAATATTCCCAACTCTGACCACTGGCTCTTTTTTCCCCACTGCAATCTCGGCTACTTGACTACTAAAATCCGCCACGACAAAATCAGTTCGCTGCCGGGGGCCAATATAATTGAAAGGTCGTACCCGAACTACATTTAGACCATAAGACAAATGGTATTGATAGCCTAAATAATCTTGGGCAATTTTGGAAACCGCATAAGGTTGGATCGGACGCAGATTTGTATCTTCGGTGATTGGTAGGTCTTTTTTAGCAACTAAACCATACTCCTCAGCTGAACCCACAATCAAAATTTTAGGATTGAGGTTATAATTTCGAACTGATTCTAAAATGTTTAATTGACTTTTAATATTACCTAGGATCGTGGTTTCTGGATCTAAAAAACTAACCGCAGCGGAAGCTTGGGCAGCTAAGTGATAAATATGATCGGGTTTAAAATCACGGATAATTCGATTGA
Organism: uncultured Gammaproteobacteria bacterium; assembly: GCA_964349395.1. Lineage (GTDB taxonomy): Bacteria > Patescibacteriota > Microgenomatia > Woykebacterales > RBG-16-39-9b > CAYGGA01. Next base: position 16,739 of record CAYGGA010000005.1, read on the forward strand.
CAAATTTTGGATTATTTAAGTCACCTGCAAAAATTTTTAGATTTGCTAGTGAGTCACCTAGAACTTTAGCATGAGAGGGGTTGTAGACAACTCCCGCAACTTGGGTATCTTTAGTCTTTAGAAAATCAAGTAAGTGACTGCCCGCGAAACCAGCCACGCCCGTAATCAGGACCTTCATTAGACCCCACCCAACTTCTTAATAGACCAGTAGTGATTAGTACGATAAAGACTTTCAAAAGTCCCCGCATCACTCCAAAATCCATCTAAAATCTCCCCACGCAATTTTCCATTCTCAATATATAAATTGTTTACATCCGTGATTTCCAACTGTCCACGTTCGGAGGGCTTAATCTGACGAATATACTCAAAGACTTTACTATCATAAACATACAGCCCTGTGACAGCGAAGTGACTCTTCGGATCTTTAGGCTTTTCCTCAATCCCAATGATTTTTACTCCTTCTTTACTGTCAAAAACCGGATTACCATCTTTGCTATCAAATTCTGGTACTCCAAATCTTTGCGGATCAGGGACTTCTTTTAAGAAAATAGTCGCCCCATCTTTGAAGTTTTTTACCACCCCACTGATATCGCTGTCAGTGCAATTGTCCCCAAGGATGACTATGACTGGCCCTTTGTCAGCAAAGTCTTCGGCCAAAGACAAGGCTTGGGCAATGCCACCATCCCCGGCTTCTTGGTAGGCATACTGAACTCTCTTTAGACCAAATTTTTCACCATTCCTTAAGACATTGATAAAATGGCCAGCGTGTGGACCTCCAGTGATAATCAAAATATCAGTGATACCACTGTTTACCAAAGTTTGAATGGGATAAAAGATCATCGGCTGATCGTAAACTGGAAGTAAGTGTTTATTTGTGGCATAGGTGAGAGGGTACAGTCTCGTTCCCAAACCACCAGCTAGGATTACACCTTTCATAGTTTAACTTCCTCCAAACTACTCAAAGCTCGCTTTGAATTAATTTCAACTCCTCGAAATTACTCAATGCGAAGCATTGAATTAAAGTCAATTTCCTATACTATTTCCCTTTCCAAGTCCAATAAGAATTCAAGAAGTAGTTTACCACGATCGCAGGAACGATTCCAACTGCTTGAGCAAGCAATTCTTGGAATCTTTCTGGCTTTATTCCTAATATAGAGTATTCAAAGAGATGATTGGCACTAAAGATATGCTCTAAAAGAATAAAAACCGTGATGCTGATCCCTAAAGAAATAAAGGAAACCGCATTAAATTTAAGCCCCTTTAGCCCAAAACTACTACTATTATTCCTTGCACTAAAAGTCCAGAAATTATTTAAGATAAAATTGGTGATAATCGACAGCTCAATCGCGACCCCAGAAGCTAGATAACGATCCAGAGTGCTGTCCCCGCCCTTAAAAACGTGTTCTCGGAGGAGATACAAAGCTCCTAAATTTACCACCACCCCACTACCACCAACAATTGCAAACTTTAGGAAAGTTTCCATTCTTTCAAATCGGATAAACCAAGCAGCAAAAATAAATTCCAGCTGATCTGAAAGCTGAAGCTTTGACTCCCCCACCGTACGGTCGATAAAATCTACCGGTACTTCTTTGACCTGGCCCCCATGATCCACCGCCGCCCGCAACAGATTCATCTGAAAAGAGTATCCTTTGACCCGCAGGTGTTTAAGGTCAATTTTTCTAAGTAGATCCCCTCGAATGGCGCGAAACCCAGCCGTACAGTCATGAACATGGTATAAACCAGCCACGTAACGAGCAAAGATATTTCCCCACTTGGAATTCATGCGTCTGATAAAAGTCCAATTTGTTGGGATTGACCCACCGGGGACATACCTGGATCCAATCACAAAATCGTGAGTGTCCAACTCTTTTATTAATCTCTTCATATCCTCTGGTTTATGGGAAAAATCAGCGTCCATCTCCATCACGGCTTCAGCGTGAAGTTCATCAAGTGCGTAGATCATCCCCCGGATATACGCGGCTCCTAGTCCTTTTTTCTTACCAGTGATCAAATGAATATTTTTAAATTGTTTTTTGAGGCTTTCCACGGCCTCACTAGTCCCATCCGGACTATCATCATCCACCACCAAAATATGCATGTCGTGGTCTATCTCTTTAAACTTTTCCTGCACCACTGGTACCAGGGCAAGGATATTTTCTTTTTCGTTATAAGTGGGGATAATGACAACAATCTTCACTGCTTAAAGTTTAAATCAAACAAGAAAGGTCTGCAACCAAAAACCCCAACTTTGGGGTTTTTGGTAGTCACTATGACTGGTTTGGGGTAACACTCTGACTGGCATACTAGTCCAATCAAAAATTGGTGTCAAGTAGTCAAAAGGAAGCTACTTCTAGAAAGGTTGCTAACTAGTTAAAAAGAGTTATAATGCAGGCATCAGAGGAGAGAGAAATGTTTCTAACTGAGGACGAGAGAAATACTTTAATAACTACGTTAGACAGAACCTCTAATATAGAGTTTGCGAAACTCCTGCACTGCTTTAGCATTTTGAGCCGTTGGGTCGATAATGAATTCTTTGGCCACTTTGCTTTCTCAACGGAATGGGGCGACCGTTGGAGTCCCATGGCTCGTGATCACTACGACTCAGCCCTTGCACTCCAAGTGGTTCGAGTTATTAACAGGCTTGGCGGTGATTACTTCACAGTTATGGCTGGTTTAAAAGAGAAAGTAAGTGAGATAGTCACTCGCCTCAAGGGCATGTCAACGGATGATGCTGAGGAAGGCTATAGACTAGCCAAGGATACAATTGATAGCTTATTTTCTCTTTCCGAAGAGATAACCAGAGAATGGTTAGACAAAAACCGAGAGAGGTTGAGTGGTGGCAGGGGAACCAACTCACAACGAATCGCTAACTCGCAATGACTTGGCTGTATCAAAGCTGAGAGTGTCGATCTTCCAAACCCGGGCATGGTTACTCATATCCGGGTTTCCTTTTACGAGCAGACAATCTGCAGTATTTCTTCCACTAAATATTAATTCTTATCTGGTTTAAGAAGCTTGCTTCGCAACTTCTGCGTCGCTTCGCTCCTAGTAAGCTAAAAACCACCCCTTGCATGTAAAAATTATGTTATAGTTTTCTCACAGGAAAGGAAGGGAGATAAATGTCGGAAACGCTAAAAGAAGCGTGCGGCGTCGTCGGTGCTTATTTGCCCGATGCCGAGGCCGCCCGCAATATTTTTTACTGTCTGTACGCTCTGCAACACCGCGGCGCCGATGGCGCAGGTATTGCTACTAGTAGCGGTCAAGAAATCCGTGCCCATACTGGTTCCGGTTTAGTAGCCCAAGTTTTCAAAGAAGAGACGGTTGCCTCTTTGAATGGGCGGTTGGGCATCGGTCATGTTCTCTGCAATGCTTACAAAGCGGTGGGCACCGAACTCCAACCAATAGTAGCTAGTAGTAATGGTGAAACGATCGCGGTCGCTCACAATGGCAATCTGGTCAACGCGGGGGTTCTGCGTGAGACAGTATTGAATAAACTAACGACGCTCTCACAGGCAGAAATTGTTGCTCAGCTCCTTTTAGCAACCCCGAGTGTCAGCTGGAAGAAACGCTTTGCGCAGGTAATGCGACAGTTAGTCGGCTCCTACAGCCTAACAGTTCTAACCAAGGACAAAGTCTTTGGTATCCGGGATCCGCTTGGCCTGAAACCACTCTGCGTCGGCCAAGTTAAAACCGCGTGGGTGATTGCGAGCGAAACCTGCGCTCTTGACCATCTGGAAGCGAAAAATATTCGGGAAGTGGCCCCCGGTGAAGTAGTTCAGCTCGACAGCGAGGGTTTGACCAGTTTTTTCCCTCTAGGAGAATCTGACCGCCAATCCTTTTGCTCGCTTGAGTACAGCTACCTGCTCCGACCCGATAGCCGTCTTGGTGGCCAAAGCGCTTATTCCACGCGCTTTGAGTTGGGGGTCAGGCTAGCTAAAGAGCATCCCGCGGACGCGGATGTGGTCATCGGTGTACCTGATTCGGCCACAGCAGCGGCGATTGGCTACGCCGAAGCCTCCGGTATACCTTACCGAGAAGGTTTGATCAAAAATCGGTACGTGGGTCATACCCCGGTTCGACCGAACCTTCGCATTCGCCAAGTCGGCATTGGACTCAAATTCAATGCTCTGGGACAGATTCTGGCAGGGCAACGAGTAGTCGTCGTCGATGACCGCATCGTCCACGGCTACACCACGGCTGCAGTCAACCAATTCCTCCGGCGGAGTGGGGCGAGTGAAGTGCATATGCGTATTACGACTCCTCCCACCATCTCAGGCTGTCATTACGGAGTCGAAATTGGCACGAGAGGAGAATTGATCGCCTCGGTAAAAAGTCTTCCTGAGCTGTGCGCTATCATTGGAGCAGATTCCCTAGGCTTTCTCTCCATCGAAGGACTTAACCAGGTCACGAATACGGAGGGAAGAGCTTGCAATGGCTGTTTCACAGGAGTGTTCCCTACTCCTACTCAACTTGAACTTTCTCTCCCAGTCGGGGTTCTAGAGACTGTTCACTAATTGGGGTGGTGGTTATCAGTATTACTGAAGCCACCACTCCCCTACCCATTTGATTCTACATCTGGTAAAATGCCCATTGATCATGTTAAATTTCTTCTCCAAGTTTTTAGATTCTAATAATCGTGAAGTTTCGCGCCACCAACCTCTGGTGGACCAGATCAATTCCCTTGAAAAAGATTTTAAGAATTTAAAAGAAAAAGATTTTAAAGCCAAAACCGCTGAGTTTAAAGCCCGGCTTGACCGAGGAGAAACACTAGATGATTTACTTTCAGAAGCCTTTGCTTTGGTGCGCGAAGCTTCTGTCCGTACCACCGGGCTGAGGCACTACGACGTCCAGCTCATTGGTGGGATAGTCCTCCATCAAGGCAAAATCGCGGAGATGAAAACTGGTGAAGGTAAGACATTAGTTGCTACTCTTCCCCTTTATTTAAATGCCTTGACTGGCAAGGGTGTCCATTTAGTCACCGTAAATGATTATCTGTCGCGCCGGGATGCAGAGTGGAATGGCCCAATTTACCACCTCTTAGGTCTAAATGTCGGTGTGATCAATCACGAAAAATCTTATTTGTTTGATCCCAATCCTGCCACAAAAAAGGTAGAAGAAACCGAAATCCATCTGACGAGTCAGCAAGCTCTAAATCCGGAAGCAGAAGGGATTGGGGTAGGGAAATTCTTGAGAGAAGTCAACCGCCAAGAAGCCTACCAGGCTGATATTATTTATGGGACTAACAATGAATTTGGTTTTGATTATCTTCGCGACAACATGGTGGGTTCAGTGGAACAGATGGTCCAGACCAACCCCAAAAATGAGTGGGGAGCCCATCATTTTGCGATTGTGGATGAAGTTGATTCTATTTTAATAGACGAAGCCCGCACCCCTCTGATCATCTCCGCTCAAGCTGAGGAATCCACGGATAAATACTACAAATTTGCCCAAATTGTAGCCACTTTAACTCCGCAAACTGATTTTGTTATTGATGAAAAGCTCAAAACTGCCAACTTGACAGAGATTGGTATTAATAAGATTGAAAGAACTCTAGGAGTCACCAATCTTTTTGAAAAGGATTTTGCCACTCTGCATCATATCGAGCAAGCTTTGAAAGCGGAGACTCTTTACCGAAAAGATCGAGATTACGTCGTCCGTGAGGGAGAGGTGGTCATTGTCGATGAATTTACCGGTCGATTGATGTTTGGCCGTCGTTTCTCTGAAGGGCTTCATCAAGCAATCGAGGCGAAAGAAAAAGTCGAAATCCAAAGAGAATCACGCACTCTAGCGACCGTGTCTTTCCAAAACTATTTTAGGATGTACGAAAAACTCGCGGGTATGACGGGTACGGCGGTCACTGAGGCTGAAGAATTTTACAAAATCTACAAATTGGAAGTAGTCGAGATTCCAACCAATCAACCAAATCAAAGAAAAGATCACCCCGACTCGGTCTATAAAACCGAACGCGCTAAATATGAAGCAATTATTGGTGACATTGTGGAGACTCATAAATCTGGTCAACCAATACTAGTGGGTACCACTTCGATTGAAAAAAATGAGCTCTTAGCAGATTTACTTAAAAGAAAAGGTGTCACCTTTGAGCTTTTGAATGCGAAAAATCATGAAAAAGAAGCGCAAATTATCGCGAAAGCCGGCCAGAAAGACGCGATCACGCTAGCGACCAATATTGCAGGTAGAGGGGTCGACATCAAACTTGGGGAAGACGTGGATAAACTCGGTGGTCTCTACATCATTGGTACCGAAAGACATGAGTCTAGACGCATTGACAACCAGCTTCGAGGTCGCTCAGGACGTCAAGGTGATCCTGGGGAGACAAGATTTTATATCTCACTGAATGATGACATCATGCGCCTCTTTGGTGGAGACCAGGTCGCCAAAATTATGGACTTTTTGAAAGTGCCAGAAGATGTCCCGATTGAAAACGGCATGGTTTCCAAAGCGATTGAGTCTTCGCAAAGCAAAGTTGAGGGTTTCAATTTTGATTCTCGTAAACATTTGGTCGAGTATGACGACGTCATGAACAAGCAGCGTGAGATTATCTATGGTCTGCGTCGCAAGGTACTTGAAAGCTCCCAAGAAAAATCCCTGAAAGAGGAGCTACTAGAAAAAATCCAGAGCGAGATTAGCTCCTTAGTAATCCTGCACGCTCCTGAAGGGTACACTGACCCAGAATATAGTGCTATTGCGACTGAGTTTGGTAGTATTTTCCCCGAGTTTATTAGCGCCACAAACCAAAAATCTTTAGTCGAAGAGATTTCCAAAATTGCAGAACCCGAGAAAATCATTGCCTCTCTGCAAACCATGACCAGCAAACTTTACGATGAGAGAGAGAAATCTCTGGGTGAAAAGGTTAGTCGTGATATTGAGAAATATGTCTATCTCCAAGTAATTGACACGCTGTGGATGAACCACTTAGATGATATTGATGATCTGCGTGGTGGTATTGGACTACGTGCTTATGGCCAAAGAGATCCACTAGTTGAGTACAAAGCCGAGGCTTATAATTTGTTTGAAAGACTGGTCACGGCCATTGATTTTGAAGTGGTGCACCGTCTTTTCCATGTCCAAGTCCAACAAGCCCCTACTCCAGCAGAAACTATCGAGGTCAAACCTGAGATAAATTTAGTTAAAGAAGTAGCCCAACCTCAAGAGGAGAAGAATAGCGATAAAAGTAAGGATGAAAAGACTGAGGAAACCGGCAAGAGAAAAATTAAAGTCGTTCACAGTAGTTCTAATGATCACAACCATAACCACACTGCAGTAGTGCCACAAAACCTGCAAAGTCCCATGGTGGCTGAAGCAGCTAGAAGCAATCAGGTAAATAATGCCAAGGTTGGCCGCAATGACCCCTGTCCTTGTGGATCAGGTCTGAAGTGGAAAAAGTGCGGTCTGATCAATTCTCCAAAACACCGTAGTTAAAAAAGAAAAAGGAGCCAAAGTGTTATCTTTGACTCCCTATAACTCTCCTCACCTGTACTAATGATTAGGCGACCTCGAGGACCTTGCGCTTGCCAGGGGTACTACCCAAACCGCTTGGGAATGGAGCCCAGAAGTGTGTTTTGAAGTACACAACTGGGCTCGGTTTCAGCGCAGGACATGTGTGCTAGGCGCTGGCTAGAACGGGTTTGTTGTCGACGGTGAAAAGGCCTTCTTGGAGCATCTTTCTAACATCGTCGCGCTCGAGATACGGCTTTTCAGACCGGACGAAACGATAGTTCCAGTCAGTCGTTCCATCAGCTCGGGTGAAGCCGGTGTTGCTGGTGGCGTACATTACTGACTCGGGGACTGCCTTCCCAGCTTTGATTTGGCAGCTACCGATTTCCCAGGCATGCCAGTCCTGCACCGACTTCCCGTCCCACACCAAATAAACGCAGATGTAGTAACCGTCCTCTTGTTCCATATATACACAACGGTACTGGGCACCCGAATTATCCTCATCGATAGACATGGGTTTGATGCAAGCGATCTTCAGCTCGCGTCCCAGGAAGGCTGCGAACTGATAGGCCACCTTGATGGCCTCCGATTCGGATTTGGTCAGGTCTTTCCTCACGACTTTCTCCTATTGTCCTCACGGACGTTAAACTCACCAGTGGTAGGAGTACCTCTAGTGGCAATCTAGCCTCAATCCTTCGATATGCTCAGAATTATGACCAAATTGCCACTCTGGTAAGTCACTTTCTTGGAGTACAACCCGTAAGTTCTACCTTCCCTTAAACCAACAAATATTTGCAGGCTTAAGGGATGGGGAGAGATTATTTTATACAGGGTCATTGCTGACTCTCTCCCTACCTGTACCATTGCTAGGCGGATTCTTGCGCTTCCGGGCTGATTCTGTTCCGACGCACTGCCCAACGCAAACCGCCGAGAACGCCATACGAATCAGAGTCCCAATGGTCGAGGACGAAGCCATTGGGACCGAAATGGCCACCGTCGAGCCAGTACTCGGACCCGTCGCGATTGCGGCACCGAGCGTGGTTCCCAACGGTCAGGGGGTATTCACCAGTTTGGCGATGGTACTCAAAGGCAGCGATGACAAGCTCCTCTTCGCTCGGGACCGGACAACTCCAGCCGTCGGGCAAAGTGGCACCAAACTCCTCCATCATCTCGATGGTGCAAGTGCGGTTCGTGCCCTTACTACCCGGAATGAGCCAGTCGGCGGGGTTGGGGATGAAGATCTCAACCATCTCGGTCGGGATTCGTTCCACCCTGTTCCCCGAGCCGTCTTCCTTCCACTCACCATATCTCCAGAGGCACGCCGGGGTTTCCTCGCTGTGGAGAATTGTACCAAACTGACCGGCTGCCTGATGCAAGAGCATCAGATCAACTCCCGCAGGGCAGACCATGTACCAGCCGTTCGGAAACAGTTGCCGGATCGGATCGTCCTCAGCGAGTGTTCTTTCTGGTATAACGATCGACGGGAAGGTCACTTTTTCTCTCCTTTGGCTCTTTTGGCCAGAATTTGTGTTTTTAGAAAGTACAACCCGTAAGTTTTACTTTCTCCTAAACAAACATTCTTAATATTTGCTTAGGAATGGAGCCCAAATCTGTTTGATAGATTTGGGCTCGAGGAAGTTGGTCAGCTGCTCAGGTAAATCCCTCCGATATGCCTGGAATCGACGTACCAGATCCTGACTTTGGTTCCTGGCTCTAGGTTTACCCCGTTTGCCTGAAACTCCCCGCTCACTACCGTACCCTCGCAGTCCCACTCACCGGACGGGTAACGGCAAGGGTTGCGCTGCTTTACCCGGTGCAGGTGAAAGAGGAGCACTTTCGATTTATCGTACTGCAGGACCCCGCCAACGACTCGGAACCACACGTTTTTCCAGGACTCAACTTTAACTGAGGCCCTCCCGAGAACATCGGCTTCCGGTCCGCCACAGATCGAAAGACTATTGTCTACCACTCTTGATCTCTCCTTTGGCTCTTGGCCAGTTTTGTGGTTTAGAAAGTACAACCCGTAAGTTCTACTCTCCCTTAAACAAACAATTTTTTGCTTGCTTAAGCCAACAAAAACGGCCCCTTAAAATACCCATGCAAAAAACATGAGTAACTTAAGGGGCCGTATCTGTATATAGGAAACCCAGAGAAATCTGGGAGGACCTTAGCCGTTACTTATCCGCCATACCTAACGTCTGGCGAAGAACTATTTAATTGTTAATAATGAAATTATACCACACTATAGGTTGTTTGTCAAGTTCCGTAAACTATCCCACTCGTCCCATCCACCCACACTTTTGTCCCTGGTTTTAGCTGGTTGGTACCTACCCTGGTTCTTCCCACTACTACAATACCCTCTTTAAAACATTTGTCCTTTAAATCAAGCTTTTGGAAAGCATCCACATTGGCCACGTAAGCCTCAGCCTGTGAGTCCTCGGACTCAATGTTAAACACCACCGCTATATTCTCCCCTACCACCCCTTCAGCAATACCCGGGACTTGGGGAATACCAGTCAAAAGTTGCTCCAAATCTTTTTCTTTTTCACGTCTAAAGTCACAGTTTCTAAAAATAGTCCTGATAGCTTTATCTTCCTCCAAATCCCCCACTGGTTGTGGCTCTTGAACCTCGTCGTATTTGGTCAAAACTACCTTTATGGCTTCTTTTAAGGACTTCTCCCAACTCTCACCCAGATTCTCAGACAGTTTTTGGAGATAACCAAAGTAGATTCTGGTTCCAGCTTTCAAAACTTCTTCGGTGTTTATTTCACCCTTGGGTGTCTCTTTGGCCAGTTTGTCATAGATAGGTACAAAGCTGTCCTGCCAGTTGGCTATTTTATCTAAACTAATCAGTTTCTCCATTAAATAAAGCTTATCTTCAAAAGACAAGTCATTCTTCTTCCAACTCAAACAAGGCCATAAAAACTGAAGATCCAAAATAGCATCTTTGGGACCCACCAGACTAGCTAACTCTGCGCTGGTGACACCATTATTGTCTGCTTTCCTAAATAGCCTGATCAACTCTCCAAAAAGATATGGGGCAATAGGGTAGTCCAGGACAGTAGGCCGAATAGGCCACCAGCCATCACTATGTTTTTGATCACTTTTATAGATTTCTTGAGAGATAAAGTTAAAAAGACTGTTGATTCGGCGATTTTGGTCATTATCCATACAATATAGTATTCTACAATCCAATAATCTAAGCAACTAATGGAAACAAGGAGCTGGTACCGCCCAAATCGCCAAAATGAAGAAACGTTGAGCTGACCTACTAACCCAAAGGACGCCCCCACCCATAGGCGTCCTTTTTCTTTTGCAGAAGAAACAGGTATATTTAACCTATGGCTTTACTTGCCCTAGTCAGACATGGACAAAGTACTTGGAATAAAGAGGAAAGATTTACTGGCTGGACAGACGTGCCTCTTACTCCTCTTGGTGAGGAAGAAGCTAAAGAAGCGGCTGCAAAATTAAACAACCATCATTTTAGTATGGCTTTCTGCTCAGAATTAGAGAGAGCTAAAAAAACTCTTCAGATTATTTTAAAAGAAGACCACCTCACTCTCCCCATTACTTACACCCATGCTTTAAATGAAAGAGACTATGGAGATTTGGTAGGTAAAACTCACGTTGAAGTGATCAAGGAGTTTGGTAAAAAGCAGTATGAAGGGTGGCACAGAAGCTGGGATATCCGTCCCCCTCATGGAGAAAGTCTAAAAGACACCCACACTAGAGTAATGAACTATTTTAATGAGCAAATTTTACCAGAGCTGAACAAAGGTAAGAATGTTTTGGTAGTTTCTAGTGGTAATGGTCTTCGGGCCTTGAGAAAAGAGATTGATGATATCACTGACAGCGCAATTGCCTATCTTGAGATTCCCACTGGTAGTGTGGACCTGTATGAGGTTAGTAAATCTCGCTTTAAGAAATTGTCTTAGTGATTTTGGCTTTCCGGTGAGCTTGGAAAAAATGGTAAGCAGGTGGCAAAACGGATAAGAAAATTATGCTAGCTATGATAAGCAGTAAGTATTTATCAATATCAGGGAAAACCTGACCTAAATAGAATCCAGCATAGGTCAATCCGACCCCCCACAGTATTCCTCCCACAATGTTATAAATCAAGAATTTTTGGTAGTTCATTCTTCCAATTCCAGCTACAATTGGAGCGAAAGTACGGATAAAAGGCATAAATCTAGCTAAAATAATTGTCTTCCCACCATGTTTTTCATAAAATTCTTCAGCTTTAAGAAGATTTTGTTTATGAAAAAGCAAACTGTCTTCCTTGGTAAAAAGTTTTCTTCCGACCCTATTCCCAAACCAGTACCCCACACTATCACCCAAGACTGCAGCCACAAAACATAATACAGCTAAGTAGAAGATTGGTAATTTTAATACTCCTTGTTGGGTTAGTAATCCTGCAGCAATAAGCAAACTGTCTCCTGGCAAAAAGAAGCCAAATAAGAGACCTGATTCCGCAAAGATAACACCAAAGAGTAGAAAGTAAACTGAGGGGCCAAAAAGGTTGGCTATTTCTTCAAGGAGTGGTTTTGGTTCCAAAAGCAGGTGCAATAATTCCATACAAGACATTAGTATACGGATTTCAAGATTATTACTCAAGGTCTTTCTACCCAAAAGTCAGGATAGTGTTCTAAAATTTGAATCTGATTGTCATTTAAGTTAAAATTACCTTATGAGTAGAAATATGGTCTTAGCACTACTAGTAATCGCCATTATTTTAGGGGCGGCCTCTGCTTATGTCTTTAATCAGCAAAAACAAAAGATTGATGCTGGTCTCTCACCCACCCCAACTGAAAATACCACCACCCCAACACCAACAGAAAGCACTGCTGAAGTTGACTTTACTGAAGTCAAATCAGCCCATTTTGTCTCTTCAACCCCTAAAAATAATGAGACCTTGAACACGGCCCCAACTGATATTCGTCTTAAATTTAACTTTACTTTAGGAAGTAACTCTACCATCAAAGTCTCCAAAAACGGCTCACCAATCAGTATCCCTGACCCTTCCATCGGCAGCGATCGGCTCACGTTGTCGGTTCCTTTTGGTGAAGGTCCGGGGAGCTATCTCGTAGACTACTCTGCCTGCTGGCCGGATAAAAGCTGCCATCCAGGATCTTTTGGTTTTGTCATCAAACCCTAATGCGACACCTACCACCTAAGAAATTTAACCTAATTATCCTTTTAGTAATTACAGTATCCGCAGCGGGATTATTGGTTTTTAAAAGATATATCACTCCAGATAATCAGTTTTTTCCTGAGATCAAGGCTTCTAGAGTAGTGGATACTGTCCCTAGCCACCAAGAAATCTTTGCGGCAACTCCAGTAAATATAGTCATTAACACTGATGTTGATACCTTTGACAGTCATATAGATCTCCAAAAAGGTTCCCAAGAATATCCTATTTCAATAGATAGAACTAAAGACAGTAAAACTACCCTGCGTGGTTTAATAGGAAAAAATCTCGAAGAAGGGACTCATTTAGTAAAATACAGTTTAGATTATACTTCTTCAAACTACGCTAATGGTGCAAATCGAAGGAAAGGACAATTCTCCTTTACTATTGATAGTTCAAAGAAGGCTGATTATAAAGATTTAACTGGTCAGAAGGAAGTGACTATTGATATGGGTAATTTGAAGTTTAGCCCGGATAAAATAATTATTTCTCCTGGGACCAAAGTTAATTGGGTAAACAAAGATTCCGTGGAACACTTTATAAATACCGATCCTCACCCCTCTCATAACTACTACCCAAACCAAAATTCACTGGATATCTCCCCAACGGGAAATTACGCAGTTACTTTTACTCAAGTAGGGGAGTATCCTTATCACTGCAGTGCTCATTACCCTGATGGTATGACTGGTAGAATTATTGTCCAGTAACACTCAAGATGTGTTCTACCGCTTTAAATAAGTCTTGTCTCCATACATCAGGCTTACCACTAAATACCTCATCTTTTCCACCTTTACCAGTTTTCACCCCAATACTAGTCGCCCTTACTTTTTTACCAGCCAGATAATCTCGGGCTTGATCCCCAATGATAAAACTTTTTTTAAGGTTGATACCCAAGTTTTTGCCGACAAATTCCAACATTCCGCTGCCTGGTTTGCGCCAATTACAGTCTGACTGGTATTTTTTGACATCTGCAAATTCTGAATGAGGACAGTAAAGATAAAGATCAATGTGGGCACCATGGCCAGCTAACCTCTCTTCTAACTCCTGATTTGATTTCCGAGCCTGGGTCTCGGTGATTAAACCGCGGGCGACTCGAGCTTGGTTGGTGATTACTACTGTATATATTCCTAATTTGTTTAGTTTGGCAATCGCTTCACTGGCGCCCGGGTAGAGATCATAATCCTTAAAAGGAGTACCGACCTCTTTTTCTCCCCAAATTACTCCGTCGCGATCAATAAAAACCGCCCAGCTACTTTTGGGGCTGGGGAGAGTTTTTGGGAAATAGTGTAAGGTGTCGAAGTCCATTTTTTTGTCGAGTCGAGTTTATCGAGGTCGAACCTCGATTACTTCTGGGCAATAGTAAAAATGTGGAGCATGTGTTCAGGGAATTGCTCAATAACTTTAAATCTAGTATTTAGCAAATCTCTCATTTTTCTCTGGGAAAAGTGATTGATATGCCCACAAAAACTTTTGTAGTAAGGATCTCCTTTAATGTAACCTTTATACAAACAGTGAACAAAAAATAGTGGGAAGTGGGGACTAGGAAAAGAATCATAGGGGACAGTGGTAATGAATTTGCCCCCTTTTTTTAAAATTCGGTTTACTTCTTTTAAAACTTTTGGTAGATCTTCCACATGCTCTAAAATTTCCGTCATAATCACAATATCAGCAGAGGTGTTTGGCAGGGGAATTTTGTAAATATCTCCCTCATGGATTTCCTTGAGCAGTCCATGCTTTTTCCCAGTCTTTAGCAAATCTAGATTGATATCTACTCCCACCACCGGTAGTTTATTTATGTTCCAATTGCATGACCCACAGGCAAGATCTACTACTCGATCTCCTTTTCTATAATATTTTTGGACGGTTTTAGAAAGTTGTACGTAGCGGGACGTGTGGAGCCAAGCACGAAAGACACCAGACTTCTTGGGGTTAGTCTGATCATCATAAAATGATCCTTGCAGGGAAGTGTAATCAACGTCTACCATGAGGCGAATCTTATTTTCAGGACCGTGATCATGTAATCAATCATTGACCCAAAATCCATTTTTGATTTACCAGCATTGCGGTCAGAAAAAATAATTGGAATTTCTTTAATTTTGAAACCCATCTTAGCCGTTCGGTAAAGCTGCTCAATACCAATGCTGTAACCCGTAGAGACAAATTTGTCTAGATTTATTTTCTCCAGAACCTCTCGGTGGCTGCATTTAAAACCACTGGCGGTATCTTGAATTCCCCAAACTCCTAAGAAAAGATGGTTATAAAGATTGGCGACTCGGGAGACAAAATTTCTCCAAGCACTCCGGGAAGTGATATTACCACCTCGGGCATATCGAGAACCCACCACTACATCTGCTTGCTTGCAGTGTTTAATCAAATCTTGCAGGTAAAAAGGATTGTGGGAGTAATCAGCATCCATCTGAATCACCAGGTCAGCTTTATCGGCAAGCGCCTCTTTTAGACCATTCACGACTGCTGCCCCAACACCTTGGCGATTCTTGCGGTGAATTACTTTTATTCGTTTGGGGAATTTCTTGGCAAGAGTATCAAGGATTTTCCCGGTGCCATCAGGGCTATTATCATCCACCGCAATAATATTAATTTCTTTAGATTGCTCTAAAATCTGGGGAACAATCCCGGCAATATTTTCTTTCTCATTATAAGTAGGTAATACTACTGAAATTTTCATATCGAGTACTCTTGTAGAAGTCTTGGTAGGACTTGTCTAGCGCGCCTGAGTCTATCAAAACTGCCGATTGATAAAGTCCGAACTCTACTTTCAAAGTAATACAACTGTCCTTCTTTCGCAAGTCTTCCAAACAAATAATTCTCGTAGTCAAAAATATCTTTTGGCAATTTTTTTAAAACTCCCCGATCGAAAAAAGTCAGGCCAGAGTGAACAAATTTATTGCCAACTTGTTTTTGTTTAGTGTACTCTTTTACTTTTCCAGTAGTCCTATCTAAACTTAAATTACCATTATTACCAGAGTGGACTACCATTATATTAGGATAGATCTTACTTCTTCCTAAGGCCATAAAAGCAGCATAGTCAATCAAAGGCAGATCATCCCCATTTAGAAGCAGAAAATCATCTTTGATATACTTACTTGCTAAAAGCAAGGCTCCGCCTGTCCCCAATGGTTTAGCCTCTCTAGAGAAGTGGATTTTTACTCCCCATCTCTTCCCATCTTTAAAGTAGTTCTCTACTTGGTCGTACAAATAGCCGGTTGAAATAACTACTTCCTTAACTCCCATTTTAGCAAGTAGACTCACCTGGGCTTCCATAAAAGGTATTCCTGCCACTTTTATCATTGGCTTTGGGGTAGTGCGTGTCAGGGGCCTGAGTCTAGTACCCAAACCCCCAGTCAAAATAAAAGCAATCATTCTGATTCTCTTGTTTTCCTCGCTACCGCTCGTAAAAGAAAAGCAATCATGATTTTTCACTCCTCGTCAGAGGATGAGAGGTCAGGACGTTAGTCATGACCTTTAATTTTCTGGGCTAAGACATTACCAATAATATGAGACACTGCCATCTGGGCGTCTTGGACGTGCCCGGTAGTATACCCAGGAACTACTAGGCAGAGATCACAAAAAGTTCTCATAGCACCGCCATCATAACCAGAAAAACCAATTGTCGTAGCCCCCATCTCTTTGGCATAGTGGTACGCTTTCATCATATTTTGGCTCCAAACCCCACCCTTATCACCACCACTTCCTCCATGCACACTGTACCCGACCAAAAGATCGCCTCTTTTGATCCACCCTTTTAGTTGATCTGAGTAGACATTTTCCCAACCATTGTCATTGACCAATGCCGTCATCAGATCAATATTGTCCACCAGAGGAATAGTCTTGAGTCTTTCTTTCCCCTCGCTGTACGTCCCTTTGCCCCAGTCATTGGCAAAATGAAGAGAGTGGCTTGCACTGCCACCATTACCCATAATAAAAACGTTTTTATTCTCACGCCAGGCGCGATAGAACTCATTAATAATCTTCTCAATCATTTCTTGATCGAGTTTGAGAGCAATTTTGCTGGCTTCTTTTAAATAGTCATTAATGTAGTCACCAATACTAACTCGGAAAAAATCTTCCTTAGGTTCTTCTTTAACAGGTGGCAATTTTTCTAATTTTACTCTTGGCATTTAACCTCCTCTGCAGATTACTCTGTGTAAAAGACTTCGCTCCCTTTCTCATTAAAATGAAAGGGAATATTTTTTAAACCGCTTCTTTCAAAGTAGTGACTTAGTTTCTCTGCATTTGGGCTATAGAAAAGGAGAAACCCTCCACCACCAGCTCCTAGGACTTTGCCACCCATAGCTCCATGTTTTATACCAGTTTCATAATATTTATCAATTTCATTACTACTGACAGCTTTACTTAGTTTTTTCTTTGCCTCCCAATGTACGTGCCAAAGTTTGCCAATGTCGTCAAATTTCTCCTCAATCAGAGCCTTTTTAATCTTTACCCCAATGTCTTTGATAAAATGCATGTTTTTAATTTTTTCATTTAGATTTTCATTGGAGCTGACTGAGGCTTGAATATTGCTAGAACTTCGACTCTTACCTAAATAAATTAGGGCAAGATTATTTTCTAGGGTACTCAATGCTTTTTCTTTTAGTTTCAAGTTAGAAGTATTTACTGATCCATCTTTCAAAAAATTCATCTCTTGGATTCCTCCCAAAGAAGAGATGTACTGGTCTTGTTTCCCACCCACTTCTTGGAGAACATCGCGCTCTATATAACAAGCAACTTCTGCAATCTTGTTCTCACTATATAAATCTTGCTGACCAGTAAGCTCTACTAAAGCTTTGATCAAACCCACCGCTAGGGCGCTAGAGGACCCCATCCCAGTTCCCCCAGGGACAGAGGAGCTCACTGTAATCTCAAGGGGTTCTTTAATCTGAAAATAATTCACAATCTCCCTGATAATCCCATGGTTGAGTTCTTCCCACCCAGAAACTTTCTCAATATCCTCATATCTGACAATATTTTGGCCACTGATACTTTTAGCCACTGTCACATAAATGTACTTATCAATCGCACCGGAGATAACATAACCATCGTATTTAGAACTGTAAAAAGGTAGATCAGTGCCGCCGCCGCCAAAAGAGATCCGCAAGGGGGTACGCGTAGTAACCATACTGGGACCAAAAGAATAAGGAAGGGTCTTCTCGGTGGCAATAAATTGGCGCCAACTGTCATCAAATTCCTTGATAGTTTCCTCACTCTTGGGATGGGTGATCATGCCCAAAAACATTTTGTAAGGCACAGTTGGAACATGGGCTCCATAATCCATGGCCAAGACGACATCGTCTGGTTCACGGATACTACCGGCAATAATTTTGCAATCTAAACCACTTTGGTCCAAAAATCTTCGGGTGATACCAATCTCGACCTGAGGATCTTCCCCGGCGTCCATCATACGGCGGTAAAACAAACTCACATACTTTGCACCCGCTTTTGCAGCTAAAATTGCCTGGGAGGCTTTCATCATGACAGTCGCATTGACGGGAATTCCTCGTTTTTTTAGCTGGTGAATTGTCTCCAGCCCCAAACCATCCCCACTCATGGCTACTTTGACTACTACTTTATCTTTGTTCCAGCTGTAATATTCCTGCGCTTCCTTGACCATGGCATTCACAGACTTGGTAGTAAGTTCCAAACTGACTGGGCCATCAACAAGCCTCAAGATCTCTTGCGCTCTTTTTTTAAAATCCACTCCTTTTTCATTGAGGAAAATCTTTTGATTGGTAGTAAGACCATCAATTACTCCCCACCTAAGGATATGTTTAATCTCGTCAATATTGGCAGTATCTAAAAATAGCTGAGAGGGGCTCATTTCTTTCATCTTAGTCAAATTTGGTTACTACGTCAATTTGATTTGCATTTTGTGTCCTTTTTACTTTCGTATCAAAAAGATAGATTGTGTAAGGAGTATTTGTTTCTGGGAAATTGGGTTTACCGTCAGTTATTTTGGCAAAGTAGTCATAGTTCCCCACAACGTACGAAATCGCTCTTTTTCTCTCCGTAAATTCGTCTCTATCTATTGGCTCATGGACTAAAACCCACCCACCTTCCACAGTTTCTAAAATCTGTGTCGGTGGTAGGGCGACATTGGGACTAAACTTGGGGTACTCACCACTATCGCGACTAGCATCTTCAATCCGGTCAGTCAAACGCACCACAGGTAAACCAGAAATATATTGAATGATTGGCGGCCAATACGATGAGAAAACCAATCTGCCATCCTGTTTTTCTTTCAATATTTTTACTGCCTGTTCAAAACCCGAATGATTTGTACTCTCCAAGGCTACATAAGAACTCGGTAAAATGGTGAGAAAAACAATCAATGGGACGAAGATTCCTAGCTTTCTTAATTTAACCCTGGCTTTCACTAGGTCTACTAAAAACCCAAGTCCTAAAGCAGCAAAGATAGTTAAGAAAGGTAAAGAGATCGCAAAATACCGAGCCCGAGCTTCATTAGCAGCTAAAAAGGCTAGCGTCAAAAGAGTAAAAAAAGTTAGGTCTTGCCACTTCTTTAAACCATCCTTCCAAATCCAAATCACCCCCAGGATAATCAGAAGGACCACCGTCAGAGTCAGCCAATAAACTGGTTTGGTAATATAAGTATTTAAAACCTGGATCTTATCAAAAATAGAACCAGTACTATGGCTAAAAAGGACTAGGTAAAGTCTGTCTTTAAAAAACTGTTTATTGATCAAGGCAAAAGGTAAAAATGCAAGAAACACCATCAGACTAGCTACACTGACAGTTAAAAAGTTGGCCTTAGCCTCCTTAAACCACTTTTGGTTGACACCAAGACTTAGTTTAAAAGAGTTGAAGCCGGTTTTAATAAATTTAGCTTCATTCAGAAAAGAGATAACAAAGTAAAATAGTGGTATAGCCAGGAAAATAAAGGCAGTTAATTTGGCATATATTGATAATCCCAAAAGTAGCCCGGTTTTTAAAATAGGAAATAATTTAGTAGGTGATTTTCTCATACTCTCCCAAGAGACATAAAAAAGAAAACTAAAAAGTATCAAAAGCATTTCGCGTCCACCATAGCGAGAGTAAAAAAGGGACAGCGGAGTCAGAATAAAAAGAAAGGCTCCAAAAAAAGCTTCTCTCTCCCCGACCTTATTTTTTAGATAACGCCAAATTACCCAAGTTACAAAAGCAGAGGTCACCACTGAGACTAGCCTGATATCTAAAAAAGTACGCGGAAAGACACTATCCTTCACAATAAAACTCACCAGGACCGCCAAAATTTCAAAGAAAGGGATCTGGTCAAAGAGGTAACGGCCCACTACCATGGGGACCCACGAGGTGTGGAGCGAGGCAGTGCTACTATCCCAAGACCACTCATCAGGTTCATAAAAATAGATCCCTGAGTTTAGAAAAATTAACCTAGTTATTAAAAAGAGTCCCAATATAAGAACGATTAAAAGAAACTTGCCCACCTTTACATTATGTGAGATTAAGGTTTCGTTGACAACTTTTCACCTCAATGCTAAGGTAAACTCTACACTCCCCATGAAAGAGACTAGAGTTTTTAAAGCCACTCTCGCCTTACTGCCAATTCTTATTATTGGTATTATTGTCCTTATCTTAAATCAAATCACTCCAAAAGAACCTGAGGCTCCCAAAATATACCTCAGTCAGGATTTGGATCAAGTCACTATTCTTCTTGCTAAACCAGTCTCAGACATCTATCCCAAGCGTGACCTGGATCCCTATTACCAACTCTTTGCGTTCAATATTTATGATTCCTTATTCACTCTCAAATCAGGGAGAATCGAACCTTCTTTAGCTTCTAGTTGGAAAAACTTGGATCCCAACAGTTGGCAAATAACCTTAAAAAAAGGAGTTAAATTTACTAATGGCAAAGAATTAAACTCAAGGGATGTCAAATTCTCAATCGAAGAGGCTGTTTTAAACAGGTGGCCTATTGATAACTTGCTTTACGAGATTGATAAGGTTGAAGTAGTTGATGATTATACTATCTCTGTCAGAACCAAAACTCCGGTGCCAAATTTGATTGTTATGCTCAAGTCCCTCCCAATCCTTGCTAAAGATGCTCCCCAAATAGGTACTGGACCTTTTAAATTAGTTTCCAATGACAAAAAGTTAGAAAAAGGTAAGTTAGTAGAACAAACGCTAACACTAGAACCTAATTTAGGTTATTTTGCCAAGAAACCTCGGGTTAAAAAACTGGTTTACAAATACCTTGAGGAGAGCAAACGGGCCAGTTTAACCAGAGAAGGGGTGGACCAAACCTACCAACTTATCGAGGCAGGTGGTTTAAAAAGTGATCTAAGTAGCAAACTTTTAACTAGTAATTTTAGTAAGGTGACTTTTAGTTTCCCCAGCTTTAATGCTATTTTTATTAATCTTGATAAAATTCAGGATAGTAATTTCCCCGGCTCTAAAAATCCCCTTGCTTCAAGTTCAATACGCAGAGCTTTGAGTTTGGCTTTGGACCAAAGAATGGTGATAAATGAAGCATCAATCTCCGGAAAAGTAACAGGTCAGTTGGCCAGCTCAGTAGCTTTTGGCTACGATCCAAGTCTTAAGTCCAGTTCCGTCAGTCGGGCGGAAGCTAAAAAGATCTTGAGAGAAAACGGTTATGAAAAGGGTTTCACTTTTACCTTGGATTTACCTTTTTCCCAAATGGAAGCTGGTGAGAGTATTGCAAAGCAGTTAAAAGAGGTAGGAATAATCGCGAAATTACGCACTAGTAATAGTAGTGAAGAATTCGCCCAAGTGAGTCAGGGAGAGGCAATGGCCTATTTGGGAAACTGGCTAAATGAAAATTACGATACGACTGCGGTTTTTACGACTGGTTTACTCCATCGCGGAGGACAGAATTATATCAGCTATACTAACCAAAAAATTGATAATTTAATGGATGAGCTCAGAGACAAATTTGACCCTACTGAGCGAGAAAAGATTTTACAAACTGCCATGAAGGTCGCGGTTGAGGAAAAATCTTGGCTACCTCTTTGGGAAGACACAACTTTTTTTCTAGTGAATGACCGCCTTGATGTAAATCCCACCACTTCTTTCCCCCTTGGAGTTGACATGGCGGGTAAATAACCTGTTTTCTTGACAGGTCTTCCTTTTGGATGGTAATTTAAGCTACTAAATGAAATTACCTGCCCACCCTTTTAAGAAAATTTCTAGTAAAGTTCTTTTCAGCGTATCTACAAGTGTATTTCTAATTGGTACTTTCTTTTTTGGTAAAGAACTTCTCACTCTAAATAATAAAATTGCCACTTTAAATTCCGAGATTGCGCAGAAAAACTTGTATGTTGAAGAATTTCATCAGTCCAATCTTGATTTTCAAAAAATAGCTTCCCTGAGTGCGGAAAGGAAAAAACAAGGAGTGGAGGTTGCCACGGTGGAATCAGCCTTGCAAAACACCAAGGAAGTAATTCTGTCTGGGAATTTTGCTTCAGCCTCAGCT
Organism: uncultured Gammaproteobacteria bacterium; assembly: GCA_964349395.1. Taxonomy (GTDB): domain Bacteria; phylum Patescibacteriota; class Microgenomatia; order Woykebacterales; family RBG-16-39-9b; genus CAYGGA01. The sequence continues at coordinate 38,845 of CAYGGA010000005.1, forward strand.
ACACTAATGTCTTTAAATAGTGCTTTAGACAGTATGCTGGCAGAGAAATTAGAAAAAGATAGACTGGCAGCTGAAACAGCCAAGAAAAAAGCAGAGGAAGAAGCTAAAAGATTGGTCGCTCTACCGAAGCCCACCCCAGTACCTACCACTACTGCCCAAACTACTTCTGATCCAACCTCTTTAGGTCAAGGTTATAGCCGCACGACAATCAATACTAAAAATGGTAATTTCACCATCTCCCTAATCAAAGTAAATTTGGCTGGTAGACAAGTCATTATGGATTCTGCCAATGACCATGACTGCGCTGACGCCTGTCCCACCAAATCTCTAGCTGATTATGTATCAGCCCATGGAGCAACTTACGGTATCAATGGCACGTATTTCTGCCCTCCAGACTACTCTAGCTGTGCGGGCAAGGTAAGTAGTTTTGACTTTCCAATTTTTAATACCAGACTTGGTAAATGGATCAACCAAGGAAACTTGTACTGGAATAACCGCGCGATGATGACTTTTCCCTCCGGCGGCGCATCTTTTTACCCAAATGCTAGCAGTGCCCCCACCGGGGGTTTTGGTGCCGCCATTGTCTCCTCCCCTGGTTTACTGCAAAATGGGCAAGACATTGTAGGCCAATACTCACTGACTTCTGCTCAGACTACCAAAGGAACTCGAGGAGGACTAGGGATCAATGGCAGTACGTTATATATGGTAGTTGCCTCCGGAGCAAATATGTCAGATTTAGCAGCAATTTTTCTCTCCCTGGGAGCAACTAACGCTCTAAATATTGACGGGGGTGGGTCTTCGGCTCTGTGGGCAGGAGGATACCGTGTGGGTCCAGGTCGCTCTCTTCCCAATGCTCTAGTAATCCGGTAATATTAGGTTAACATGCCTGCCTACTACACAATCACCTATGGTGGTTGGTACCAAAGAACCACTCTGCACCTCTCCGAGATTTATAATTTCTTTGTTAAGTTGGATTTAAATACACCAATTACAAACTGACTTTTAAAGATCACGAAAAGAATCTTTAAAGTAACTATTAACTTCTTCTAAATTATTTACCACTAAATCAGCTTCCTTTTCTTCCTCCACAGTGTGTTTTCTAAAATCATGCCTTAGAAGAATGGTTTTCATCCCCACTCCTTTAGCTCCCAAAACATCAAACTCCACATAATCCCCGATCATCACTGCTTCCTCTGCCCTTACTGCCAATTTAGCCAAGATGTAATTAAATGCTTTTGGATCTGGTTTATCCACCATAGTGAGGTCTGTCCCTACCAAATAATCGACCTTCTTATCAATCCCCAAGGCAATGAGTTTTTCCGCTTGTTCTAAAAAAGGACCATTTGTCAAAATCCCAATCAATATATTTTTTGAAACTAAGTAATTGATTAATTCTTCAGCACCAGGAAGAAGGTTGATTGTTTTATACATGCTTTCCCAAGTTTGACGTCTCATCTCAATGATGGCTTTTAGATCTGGCTTTACCCCCAATAGTTCAAAGATTTTGATCCACAGAAGTGTTAAAGCAACCGGGGTCGGAATAGTGGGATCTTCAAAGACTTCACTCGCCGCCTGTCTTTCTAAGGCAACCATTTCCGAAACGGTTTTTCCTGGAAAATGAGCTAAATACTTCTTAAAAGTTCCTTCAATGGCAGGTGGGAAAACTTCATGAGAATTGCAAAGGGTGTCGTCTAAATCAAAAATTACGGCTTTAACCATTAATTTGTCACTGCTGCTTCCAAGTCTTTTAGACTAATACGAGATTTATTATAGAAATAACCGACCGTCAAAAAGGTTAAGACGGGCGAGACCCAGGCGGGAATGTGAAATCCAAAGCCGTCTAAAACCATGATAACTCCCAATACCAAAATCGAGTACATGGCCCCATTTTTTAGATATTTGTATTTTTTAATTCTTTCAATATTACTGACAGTTAGTTTCCGCAAGACAATCGCCCCAAGGCCATTCCCGAGCAAAATGAGTGGGATTGAGAAAGTGAAAGCAAAAGCACCAATGACCCCATCAATTGAAAAAGTACCATCCAATACTTCTAGGTAAGCAATTTTACTCAAGTCACTCATGCCTTTATCATGCAGGAGTTTTTCCTCTTGTTTTTCAGCGTAATTCCTAAAACCATGCACGATAAAGAAAGCAGTGGAGCCAACGACAGCACCAAAAGCAACCATGGTGTCAATTTGTAATGCAAACCAAACGACAGTGGTAAGGATGACAGAGATGATCGCGAAAAACCATGCCCCTTGGGCTTGGAAAAAAGACTCTCCTTTCAAACCAAAATTCTTGGGTTCTAGAAAAAGCCAATTAAAGAAAAGGAAGATCAAAAATATTCCCCCACCCATAAGCAAAATCGGGGCAGTATGCTCGATCGCTTCGGCCACCCTGGGATCATTGGAGAAAGTAGCCGTCAGAGCTCCCCACAGACCAATCTGCGGATTGGCTACCCAAATGATGATGAGTGGAAGCAGACCACGGACGACAAAAACTGCAAAGAAAAATCCGTAGAGTAAAAACCATCTTTGGGCCTTTTTGCTCATGCCCGAGAGTACTTCAGCATTGATAATCGCGTTATCAATACTAGTAATAACTTCAAAAAGAGACAGCCCCAAAATGGTTAGTAAGATGATTCCAAGATCCATACCGAGATAGTATATAATACGGACTAATGAAGCGCAAAGCCCTAATTTTAGGTTTACTGATACTGATAGGGATCTGTATTGTTGTTTTTTTTACTCTCCAAAACCCAAACTTTAAAGGTATAGGTCCTGCTCTTAAACCACCAGCTGGTGATATCGCCGATAGACTTGAAAATCAACTTGCAGGTGAAGACATTGATTTTCCCCTCGCTCTCCCGCCTAGTTTTAAAATCAGTCTTTTTGCTAAAGGGGTTGGCAATGCCCGAGTCCTAAAGTTTGACCCCACCGGAAATTTAGTGGTAAGTCAACCTAATTCTGGAAAAGTGGTTGCTTTGGTAGATAAAAATAAAGATGGTAAAAGTGACGAAACTAAAGTAATTGTAGAACAACTCAATCGTCCTCATGGCTTAGCTTTTAACGATGGTTATTTGTTGGTGGCAGAAACGGATAAAGTCTCCAGGTTTCACTATTCAAATCTAACCGCAACTGGTAAAGAAGTCCTTTTCAATCTTCCTGGGGGTGGGGGACATTCTAGTCGCACGATTGAATTTGGTAAGGATAACAAGCTTTATACTACGATTGGCTCCTCCTGCAACGCTTGTGTGGAAAAGGACAATTTTAGAGCTAAAATGCTCGTCTCAGAGGCAGATGGGAAAGACTTAAAGGTTTTTGCTCAAGGACTGAGAAACACTGTCTTTTTTGAACCTCATCCACAAACTGGAGAGCTCTGGGGCACTGACATGGGTAGAGATTTGCTTGGGGACAACACTCCACCAGATGATCTAAACATCATCAAAGAAGGTCATGACTATGGTTGGCCATATTGTTATGGACAAAAAATCCATGACAGTGATTTTGACCCTAAGAAGGAGCATTCCTGTAAGGACACCACACCCCCAGTTTTTGAATTCCCGGCTCATTCTGCCCCACTCGGGTTAGCATTTATTAATTCAAAAAACTTTAACCCCGACTGGGAAGGTGATTTATTGGTCTCTTTTCACGGATCGTGGAACCGCTCCGTACCAACGGGTTATAAAATTGTTCATTTGAAAGTGGAGAACAATACAATTACTCAAAGCCAAGATTTTATCAGTGGTTGGTTAGAGGGAGATTCTTCACTGGGTAGACCGGTAGACTTAGTTTTTGACAGTGAGGGACGTCTTTTTATCAGTGATGATAAGGCAGGGGTGGTTTATTTAGTAACCTCCAACCCTTGACAGGTTTTTAAACCAAGAGAATAATGAAGGTAATGCCGCACCTTTCTGATTTCAATAAATTTTCTGATTATTCTCTTTACAAATACAAAGACATTTTTCCAGACTTTGATAAAACTGCCAACAAACTGGCCTGGTTTTTAGGAAGTAATACTTCCATTCTTCTGCATACGGTTATCTTTCAATCTTTTCTGATTTTGATAATTCTGGGTTTTGATATTGACACAGTTATGCTGGTCTTGACCACCATTGTGTCCCTGGAAGCAATTTACCTCTCCATCTTTATCCAAAGAACTACCAATAAACAAACAGAGAAATTGGAGAGATTTGTCAGAGAAATTCGGTACAATACTGTGACTCATCTGGAAGAACCACTAGATAAAGTGATTAAAGATATGAGGGAGGTAATAGAGCAAACTCACACCATGGTCCAGCAGACCCACAGTGTACTTCAGCATCCCAAATCTAAATCATCTTCAAACCGCTTTTTTAAGAAGAACTCAAAAGTTTTAACTCCAAAAACTAAAATTTAATTTAGAAGTCTACCTAAGGGGTTAAAAGGCTTACCATTTTGCGAGGTGGCCAAATGCAAATGAGGACCAGTGGTAAGGCCGCTTGTGCCCACGGCCCCGATTACAGTGCTAGTGATTACGCTCTGACCAACCACAACATTCATCGAGCTTAAGTGGGCATAAACACTAGTCAAACCGCCGCTGTGTTGGATAGTAACATGTTTACCTAATCCATAAGTCAGAGACGTCACCCCAACTACTACCCCATCCTGTATTGGATAGACACCGGTTCCAGATTTGGCCGCAATATCAATCGCAGGGTGATAGGAACTAAATGTTTGGGAAAGTACTCCCACTACTGGCCAACGAGAGGCTCCACTCATTACGACTGGTTGCGCCGCTGGGACAATCTGTTTAGGAGTTTTGGGTGCAGAGGCAGTTTTTACCACTGGCTTTATAGCAGCCGGGGGTGCAGGGTCAACTTTTTCTGGTTCTTTTTCCTCAATAGGTGCATTAGCGATTTCTGGAGGAAGAGTAGGATCCAAATTAATAGTAGATGGGAAGAGTACATTATTGGGACTAGAAATCATCGGGTCAATACTATCTTGGATAGTTTCGGCAATTAACTGAGTCGATATTTGAGTAACTTCCGGTTCGGCCGCTGAGGCTAGAGCGGGGGTTGGGAAAGTAATTTTAGGTAAATTCACTTTTGGAACTGAAAGTAAGGCATTCAAACTAAAAGGAGCGGTACTAAAAAGATTTTCCGAGCGTTCCGCAATATTATGAGTAACAAAAGAAAGAGATTTTTCAATCGGTATTACACCTGAGTGATAGAGAGCTGTGAGAGTTTTGGAGGCAGCCGTAGCCGCCATAGTGCCTGGGTATAAATAAATTGGGCTTAAGAGCGCAATCGTCAAACACAGTAGTGATCCCACCAAAAAGTATACCGAAGAGCTTAGTCGGATAATTAGGGGGAGAGGGCGAGAGACGGGACTTGTTTTTTGTCGACTGGGTCTTTGAGTCGACAAAGTACTTGTAAGTTTACTCATCAGTTGGGCAAGAAGGGCGAGGAGAACGGATAGTATTCATTTTGATATAGGCAGTCAAGCTTTTCAAGAACCAAGCGCTCGTCATATTCAACTCCTTTTTAATGACTAAGGCTTATTTTCAAGGTATACTTAGACTTAATGGACGAACTTAAAGCACAACTAAATCACTTGAAAACCCGACTAGATAATCTAGCGGGAAAGATTGATTTGGAGAAAAAAAGGCAGGAGGTCAGAGAACTTGAGTCTCAATCTTTAAAAAGCGATTTTTGGTCTGATGTCTTAAGTGCTCAACGCATTATGCAAAGTCTAAGTACCAACAAGCAACTAGTTTACAACATTGAAAACCTAATGTCTAGTATCCAAAACAGCTTTGAAATCGCTGATCTGGTGACAGGTGAACAGCCCACTGGAGGAGAACTCGAGGATAATCAAAAACTCAGAGAAGATCTAAAAACAGAAGTGGCTAGGATCTCAGAAGATTTGGAGAAATTAGAATTTAATCTTTTCTTAGCTGGCAAATATGACCCTAGTGACGCAATCCTCACTCTCCACGCTGGTCAAGGCGGAACTGAAGCTATGGATTGGGTATCGATGCTTTTAAGAATGTACTTAAGGTTTTCTGAAAATCAAAAATGGAAAGCAGAAATTTTGGATGAAAGCCCGGGGGAAGAAGCTGGTTTTAAATCAGTTACTATTGAGATCAAAGGGTTCCAAGCCTACGGTTATCTAAAAAAAGAAGCGGGCACTCACCGCCTAGTAAGGCAGTCCCCTTTTAACGCTGATAAACTCAGACAAACTTCTTTTGCTTTAGTGGAAGTCTTACCCGTGATTGCCGAAGTAGGGGAGATAAATATTCCTCCAGAAGAGATCGAAATGGACGCATTCCGCTCCTCCGGTGCTGGTGGTCAAAATGTAAATAAAGTCTCTTCTGCTGTCAGACTAACCCATGTTCCTACCGGAATAACTGTAAGTGTCCAAAATGAAAGAAGCCAACTGCAAAACAAAGAGACAGCTCTGAAGATTTTGAAAGGTAAACTTTTTCAATTTGAAGAACTAAAAAGAGCTGGCGAAATAAAGGGTATAAAAGGAGATTACAAACCAGCTAGTTGGGGCAATCAGATCAGGTCTTACGTCTTGCATCCCTACAAAATGGTCAAAGATTTGAGAACCAACTTTGAAACCACCCAAGCAGAAAGCGTCTTGGATGGAAATCTGCTTGATTTTATTGAAGCTGAAATCCGCCAGTTAAACTAGCTTCCCTACCTGTTGTCCAAAAGATTGGCTGTGATATAATGGACTCTCGACTGAGGGTATTTGTGCTGTCCTATGATTTCATTTCAAAAAGTTAGCAAAAAATATACCAATGGTACTCACGCTCTAGAGGATGTGGATCTTCATATTGAAGATAATGAATTTATTTTCCTCACGGGTGCAAGTGGAGCCGGTAAATCCACTATGCTGAAGCTTTTGATCCGAGATGAAATCCCTACTGGTGGCCAGATCTTTGTGGATGACTGGGAAGTAACCAGTATTCCCAAAAGCAATATTCCTCACCTTCGCCGCCGTATTGGCACTATTTTCCAAGATTTTAAACTTCTTCCCAAAAAAACTGTTTTTGAAAATGTTGCTTTTGCCTTGGAAATTTTGGGTCCTGACCAGAGCACTGTGGAAAAAGAGACTCTCGAAACTTTAGACTTGTTTGGTTTAGGTCCTAAAAAAGATCTTTTTCCTTGGCAGCTCTCTGGAGGAGAGGCACAAAGGACAGCCATTGCTAGAGCGTTTGTCCAAAAACCAGAGATTATTCTCGCTGATGAACCGACTGGTAATCTCGATCCCAAAGCTGCCTGGGAAGTGATGAAAGAGCTAGCTAAATTAAATGAATTGGGAGCCACCGTCCTGATGGCTACTCACAATGTGGAATTTATCAAAAACTTAGGGCACCGGGTGGTCTCTCTGGAAGATGGGCGCTTAACTAGCGACAGTAAAAAGAAGGAAAAGACTGAAAACTAATCATGAATACTTTTAATAGACTCATTCAAACTACTATTCATCGCATCTGGCGCAGTCCTCACCAAGCCTTAGGAGCCATTTTTGTAATGCTTTTGACTTTTTTTGTGGGGAATATTATTGTGGTTATTACCCTCGCCTCACAATCCACTCTAGCCTACTTTGAAACTCAGCCCAATGTAATTGCTTTCCTGCGCGATGAGGCCACTGACCACCAAGTCGAAGAATTAAAAAGTCTGCTTAACTCCACTGGAGCGGTCAAAGAGATTAAATATGTCTCTAAGGAAGAGGCCTTAAAAGATTTTCAAAGCAGCCCAGAGGTCAGAGACAAACCAATACTACAAGAAAATGTGACCGCGGCGATCCTGCCAGCTTCACTCCGAGTCTCGGCGACGGATTTAACTAAATTAGATGTTTTCAAAGATATCCTGTCCAAAGAAAGGGTGGTGGAATCAGTCTCCTATCAGCCAGATGTGATAAAAAAACTAGGTTACTGGTCAGAGATTATCAGAACTTATGGAGGTGGGATCATCATCTTCTTACTACTTACTAGTACTATTATTACTCTGGTGGTGATTTCACTAAATATCTCTACTTATAAAGATGAGATTGAGATCATGAGGCTAGTAGGAGCGACTTCTTGGTACATCCGCATCCCTTTTATTCTGGAAGGAATTTTCTACGGAGTGGTGGCAGCAGTTTTTTCCACGCTTATTTTCTCACTTCTAGTATTATACTTTACTCCGGCATTACAAGGTTTCTTTCAAAATATCCCCGCGTTTCCCTTGCCAATTAGCACTTACTTTATTTTACTAGGAGGGGAGATGCTGATTGGGATTGCCATTGGTACCACAGCTGCCTTAGCGGCCACTAGAAAATATCTAAAAGTATGATGACTGCAAGAGCACACTTTTTCAGAAAAACTCTATTACTAATACTTCTTCCCCTCTGTCTTTTAGTTCTGTCCCCAACCTGGGTGAGTAGTGAAGACTATTCTGAATATTCCAAACAACTGCTGGAAAACATTAAACAGCAAGCGGAACTTCAGGATAAAATCAACGCCGCTATCAGCCAAGAAAGAGATTTGGCCGCGCAAATCTCTTTTATGGACAACCAAATCAAACTTACCGAGCTAAAAATCGTCGAGACTGATACCAATATAAAAAAACTAGCGATTGATATCGACAATATGGTCAATCGCCTTGGAAAACTCCAAGTGATCGTGGACAATCTGACCCAAGTCTCCAATTCCCGATTGCGTTTGATGTACCAACAGAGTTTTACCAACCAGTTTTCTGAGCTTCTACTTAGCGCGAATGGTCTGGATGACTGGATCCGAAAATCAGAGTATTTATCCCAAATCAGAAAAAACGATCTCCAAGTCTTACAACAGCTAAGCCTCACTAAAACAAATTATAGTGATCAAAAAACTGTCCTTGATGGTAAAAAGAAAGAGCAAGAAAACCTAAAAAATAAAAGTATTGCTCAAAAGGCTTCACTGGGTGATCAAAAAAAGCAAAAAGACTCACTTCTCAAAGAGACTAAAAATAATGAAGCTAATTTTCGTTCTCTCCTAGCTAGATTGCAAGCTGATGCGGATAGTATTCGCCGCGCTTTAGGCAATTTGGGGGCCGCGATTGGGCCCGTGAAAAAAGGGCAGGTCATCGCTCTTGAAGGAAATACCGGCTGCTCCACTGGTCCTCACTTGCATTTTGAGGTCTACGAAAATGCCTCGGTGGTCAAAGGTCGTGTCCAAGGAACTAGAGTTAGTCCTAGAAGTTATATTGACACGGGACGCATGGGTGTTCCTTACCAAGGGTATCCCAATGTGTATGTCACCACGGAATTTGGCGAGGTTTATTTTCTCGGAACCCATACTGGACTAGATATTGCAGATGATACCCAACAAGGAACACCGATTTTGGCAACTGAAGATGGTATTGCCTACCCAGCGTCAGATTCCAAAGCTTGTTCGTTGACAGGGACAGTGGGCAAAGGTATTGTTATTGATCATCAGAACGGTACCGTTACTCTTTATTGGCACATACAATAGTTAAAAGTTCAAAGTTAAAAGTGCAAAGCTGTGATAACTTTTAATTTTAAACTAAAAACTATAAACTAATTGTGGAGGGCACTAAATGGAGGGCATCCTGCACCAGACATGGGTTCCGCCAATCGCGGGATTCATTGCTTTTAGCCTGATTTTCTGGCTAAGCTACATCGTTCGAGCTGTCAAAAGCTCACAGAAAGACTAATTTATGTGAACAAGGTCCCGATAGTTTTGGGACTCTTCTTAATCGCATCCTTCTATTCCCCTGCTCGGGCGGTATCTTCTGTGGTTATCAATGAGCTTCTGCCTCAACCAACAAGTGGGGAAGATGACTGGATCGAGCTTTTCAACCCTGGAAGTGAAACCATTGCTTTAGAGGGTTGGAAGCTCACAGATAAGGGCACAGTTACCCCCATAAAAGTATTTGGCGCTACGGACCAGATTTCTCCCGGTGAGTTTCTAGTCATTGATGTTTCCAATAGGTTAAATAATTCTACTGCTGAGGAAGTAAGCCTACTAAAAAACGACGGTAGCCTGACTGACTCCTACAGCTACCCCACCTCTGCTCTAGGTACTTCTTTTGGCCGTACTCCTGACGCGGGTAGCACATGGGTGTCTTTTCCCGCTCCATCTAAAGGCAGCACCAATGGCTCTGGTAACCCTGTTAACACGCCCTCCCCTACTGTTTCCACCTCCGGGCTGTCTTTATCAGAATTTTACCCTCACCCACACTCTGGTGAGCAAGAATGGGTCGAGATCTACAACGACAATGTAACGACTTTGAGTCTTAATGGCTTCAAGATTGATGACAGCGAGGGCGGATCGCTGGCTAGCACGTTGGTTGATGAAACCATTCCCCCCAAAGGCTACTTCTATATCCAATTTGACTCTAAACTAAATAATGGCGGGGACACTGTTCGCTTTTTAAGCCCAGAAGGAAGTTTGATTGACTCCTTTACTTATTCTCAATCTACCCAAGGCAATTCTTGGGCCAAAAAATCTAGTGGGTGGGAAGAAACTATCACCCCCACCAGGGGTCAGGCCAACTTGTTTTCTCAAACACTAGCGTCAACTTCTACCCCAACGCCAACCAAAAAGGCAGTGACTGAATCTCCCAAGAAACCTACCAGCTCCCCAACTCTGTCCAAAGACATTAAGACTCAAGTCTTAGGAGAGGAAACTGCTACCTCTTCCCCCACCACTGCTACCAATAAAATCAAACTTAGTTTTGAGGATGATGAAAAAGACACTAAGGTTTTAGGAGAAAGTACTAATAACTATTTGTCCTGGGGATTGATTCTTTTGGGGTTGATTGTCGTGGCCTTACCAATTATCATTGTTATTAGGAAAAAACGTGGTTAAAAAAATTCTTCTCTGGGTGCCCCCAGTTTTATGGGCCTCTTTTATTTTTTATCTCTCCTCTTTACCAAATTTGGAGTTAACTGCTGATCCTCTTTGGAATCTCATTACCCGCAAGTTAGCTCACATGCTTATGTTTGGAGTTTTGGCAATTCTAGTTTATATTGCCTTGGGTTTTAAAACGATTCTGCATGCTTTTCTTTTAGCCTCTTTATACGCGGGGTTAGATGAGTTTCATCAAACTTTTGTTCCCACCCGTCAGGGTGTACTCACGGATATAATTATTGATTCTCTCGGAGCTTTAGTAGGATTATTAATATGGAAAAGACTATTACCACCAAAACTAGCGAAGAAACTAAAAAAGTAGCCCAGGATTTAGTTAAAAGACTCACTTTTCCCTCTGTTTTAGCTCTCTATGGGGATTTGGGCAGCGGTAAAACTACTTTTGTTCAGGGGTTAGCACGTGGTCTGGGGATAGATAATCATCTGGTCTCCCCAACCTTTATAATCCACCGAGTGTACCCTCTGGAAAGTAAGAAATTTCATCATTTGGATCTTTATCGATTAGAAAAGGGCGCCAATTTCGATTTCCTCGATTTGGGTGATCTTTTTAAAGATCCTGATAATTTGGTGGTCATTGAGTGGGCTGAGAAGATAGACAACCATTTACCAAAAGAGGCTATTAAAATAAAGTTTGAATATGTGGATGAGGAGACAAGAAAGATTAGTGGGCTAGACTTTTGAGATAGTCAGAGGCTTGAATGAGCCATTCTTTGCCCTCAGTTGTTAAAGTTGATTTTTCTACCTCTTTGATAGCTTCTAGACTAAGTTGGTCAACAAGTTTCTGACTTTCTTCCAAAGCCCCCACTTTTTTGATGACATCTCGGGCGTCTTGGATTTCTTTTTCTGTCGCTTGGGGATTCCCTAAAACTTTTACTAACACTTTAGCTTCCCCTACACTAGCACGTTTTTGGGCAGAAAATATCAACAAAGTCTTCTTACCTTCTATTAAATCAGAACTCACACTTTTACCCAATTTCTTTTCTTCCCCAAAAATCCCCTGGATATCATCTTGGATTTGGAAAACTTGACCCACACGGGAACCATAGGCTTCCAAAGTCTTTATTTGCTCGCTTGTGGCTCTACCAAACGAAGCCCCGATTTGAAGTGGTCTTTGAACTGTGTACTTGGCTGTTTTGTACTCTAAGACACTTCTGATATCTGCTTCTAACGCGGTGTCTTTAAAAGAAAAAAGAACATCTAAATACTCTCCATGCATGACTTCAAATTTAACCGCTTCCCAATATTTTCTTACCTCTTCAGAGCTGTTGTACTGATCAAAGACACTGTCTGCTAGTGAGTAGGCTAAATCTCCGGCTAAAATGGCCGTGGAAATACCAAAATGATCCTTGTCTCCTTTTAAACCAAGTACTCTGAACTGATCTTTCCAATAGATATGGGAAGTTTTTTCCCCCCGACGGGTGAGAGAGCGATCAATAATATCATCATGAATCAAGGCCCAGGTATGCAGCAGCTCCACACTGCAGGCCAGATCAAAGATAGTTTCCTTTTTGCCTCCCACACTTAGGTAACCTGCATAGACAAAGGCTGGTCGGACTCTTTTACCCCCAAGATTTATAAACCTCTTTACCTCTTCTACCAAAATTCCAGCTTGGGGATGAAGTTTTTTAGCCTCCTTAAGTTTGTGGTCTAAAAAAGCATTAAGCCTAGGATTTATCTCATTATTTATAAATTGGAGTTTCTCTTGGATTGTCACCATTTAGAGATATTAATCAATCTGTACTCTTGTTGCAACAAGTGGGGGCTGCTAGAATATATTTTTAATGACTTCCTCAACCAATTTTGTCGTATCCCTAGGCGGGTCATTGATCGTCCCGGAAGAAATTGATGTTTCCTTTCTGCAAAATTTCCGTCAAATCATCCTAAAACATCTCGCTTACGAAAAAGGTTTCTATATTATCGCCGGTGGTGGTAAAACTGCCCGCAAATACCAAAAAGCAGCGGCAGAGATCACGGCTCTCACTAGAGAAGATTTAGATTGGCTGGGGATTCACGCCACCCACTTGAATGCCCATTTGATCAGGACTATTTTTAGAGAAGTAGCCCATCCCAAAATTATTACCAATATTAAAGTGAAAGAAAATGTTAGTGAAAAAGTAGTAGTGGGTGCTGGTTGGAGACCAGGCTGGTCGACTGACTACATCAGCGTCCATTTTGCTAAAAATTATCACGTCAGTACCGTGGTAAACCTTTCCAACATTGATTTTGTTTATGATAAAGATCCCAGTAAATTTAAAGACGCCCAACCAATAAAAGAAATTTCCTGGACAGACTACCGTAAAATTGTGGGAGAAGTCTGGGATCCAGGCCTCAATGTTCCTTTTGACCCCATTGCTAGTCGCCTAGCCCATGAAAATGGTGTTCAGGTAGTAGTCATGAATGGACATAAGCTGGAGAATTTTGAAAATTTCCTGACTGGGCGAACTTTCCAAGGCACAATCATTAGCTAAAAATCCTTACCCCGCCAACAATTTTCCTCAAGCAGGGGAGGCCTTAGCCGAGCTATACTCGGCGCAGGGTCTTTTGCTACGCAAAAGCCCTATAGTTTACAATATTCTACATTTATGCTATGATATTACGGTATGAAAATTTATATTAGTTCTGGGGTTGGTAGTGGGAATAATACGCTCTCTGCCTTTGATGCTGCTTTAAAAGCAGCTAATATTCACAACTACAATTTAATTAAACTATCCTCGGTTATTCCGTCAGGTACGGAAGTAGTACAAAAGAAATGGCCAAACACTGAAGAAGAACACGGTAATAGGCTTTATGTTGTTTTGGCAGAGATCCGTACTGATTTGATAAACCACTCCATTGCCGCGGGAATTGGTTGGTTTCAACTTCCTGATGGACGGGGTATCTTTGTAGAACATCATGACATGATTGAATCTCTCAACGCCAAAGAAGCTGAGGCCAATGTGGCTAAAAAAATCGAAACTACATTGCAAGATATGTGTGAAAGTCGGGGTTGGTCCTTTAAGAAAAAGGATTTCCATACTCTCGTTGTTTCTACAAGTGTTAAAAGCAAACCGCGCTGTGTTTTAGTCTCCGCCGCTTATAAATCTTCCCCTTTTGAATAGTAAAGTTTAAGTTTCAAATACTATGGGTTGACTATCTGTTCCTCTCTATGTTATAGTCTAAATAATAACTTAGGAGAGGTATTGAAGTGACACAGGTTTCTACCTCAGGGGTAAACCTCAAAACCAAACTGTTCAAAGCTGGTCTTTGGGCGGCCCTGATCAGCTTCTTGCTCGTCTTTGGCGACGAGATAGTTCTGGCAGGACCGATTATCCTCTTGACCTGGTGGTTGGGCATGGTTATGGGCGGAGTTGTCTTCACCCTAATCTGGTTCACTCTCGGGATAGGGGCATTAGAACTCGTCACCCGAAAGAGGTGGTTCACAAGCTTTTTCGAAACCTCACCGTTCACCAAAATGAACCTTGAAGGAGAGAAGCTCAAATGGCGTGATCGACTAGTCTATTGGGCAGCGAATCTCACCCGTGCATTTGGGGGATTGGTCGCAGCCGTCGTTCTTGGACCTGTGCTTGGGTGGCCCGCCTTCAAATGGCTAGGGTATCAAAAGCGTGGGGTCTATCTCTGGACTGGTTTGGCTGCTCCGATCTTTGCCTTAGTGTGGGTGACCTTTTACGGTGGGATCTGGAACTTCGGCATTCTGAAACTTTTCTAAGGAGGAGAGAGATGGTAATGATGACCGGGAACCGGATCGAAGTCGAAACAACAGGCTGGCTCAATACGGAGGATAGGATCCCGATAATGGATGATTATGAAGAAGCGTTTCAAAAGAACGCTCATTTCAATCCTTGTCGGCAGTACTACCACCGTAAAGAATTAAGGGCAGCACTGGTAAATCACTGCTACCAAAAGATCATCGGTCGACTAAACGGCGAGGTCGTTTTCTTGGTTTTGGCAACTCGAGAATTTGGTGAACTCACCTGGATTGAGCCCGCCTTCTACGATCATCACTGGCCTGAGCTCAAAAACCATCGGATGTACATCTCCGCAATCTACATCCGACAGGATAAGAAGGGTAGCCTGAGTCTCTTTCGCCGTCTGATCAAGTCCATCACCGACTACATGACGGCGAACCAAATCAAAGCAGTCTTCTACGATCATGGTGGCAGTGGGCCAATACAAAGCCTGACTAACGCCGTGGGAATGATCACTGGAGCTAGAGTCCTACAACCAAGCGGAGCCCAAGTCTATGGAGGTTTTTTGTACGAGCCTTGATAGACACCACCCGAGGGTAAAAGACAACTTTTACCCTCGTTTCTTTTCCCCATTATTTGATAAACAAACTAGAATTAGATAAGCTAGAAGTAATGTCCCTAAACAATCTTGCTTCCCTAGTAACAGTTGTTATCTCTCTGCTTTTGGGTATTTACATTATTTACAACAATCCACGAAGCAAGGTAAACCTTTCCTTCGCCGTTTCAACCTTCTGTGTCACTGGTTGGATCCTAGTAAATTATTTGGCTGATACTGCTAAAACCCCTGGATTAGCCTTGATTTGGGCTCGGTTGGCGCTAGTGACCCCAATACTAATACCAATCAGCCTACTGTATTTTTCCAGGGTCTTTCCGGTTCAATCAAAACCAATTAAACCTTTATGGTGGGTACTTTTGAGCATCCCAGCGGTTGTCTTTCTAACACTTGTACCTACAAGCCTCAACATTGAGACAGTCAGCTTTACCGATGTTGGTCAGGAAACAGTAGTGGGTCCGTTGTATATACCATTTGGAATTTATTTTGTAATCTATATTTTAGGCACATTGTACAATCTCTATTCTTCGTACCGCCGTCAAGGCAGTTTGTACCGTAACCAGATTTTCTACCTTTTTTTTGGTTTGGCTTTATTTTTCTTATTCTCCTTTATCACCCAAATAATCTTACCTCTAATTGGCTTTTCTACCCTAGTAAGTACGGGGCCGGTATCTTCACTTATTTTTCTTTTCGCAGTCAGCTACGCCATCGTCAGACATAGATTACTCGACATCCGCCTCGTTATCGCCCGTTCTTTGGCCTATACCCTTTTGGTTATTATCGTTGGGGTAATTTATACTGCCGGAACATTTACCTTCAGCAACCTATTACTTAAAGAGGCTTATCAACCCAATCAGTTAATAATTTCCACTGTTTTAACATTAATAGTTGCCTTCACTTTTCAACCACTACGTCGCTACTTGGAAAAAGCGACTGATAAAATCTTCTTCAAAAATCCTTATGACTCTGGTAATCTGCTCTCCGAGCTCACTCACATCATGTCCAGAACCTTGCTTCTTGACCAACTGTCGCTGCTGTTATTACACAAACTTTCTCAAAGTATGAAAATTTCAAGAGGTTCTTTCGTACTCCTAAATGAGGGTAAAATCTTTGCTCTTGAATCCTTGGGCTTCACCCCCAAGCTTAAATTAACTGATAAAGAAGTGTTTGCCCTCCAAGCTCCCAATAAAACTTTAATTCTTGAAAATATGGAAGAGGGTTCAGCTAAGGAAACCATGCGGGCACTAAAAATCACAATGTCCATCCCTCTCAAAACAGGTACTGAAGAGGTTGGTCTACTGCTGCTTGGGGAGAAATCGTCGGGGGACGCCTATTCAAGCCAGGATCTTAAGGTTTTAGACATTCTTGCTCCTGAAGTAAGCGTAGCTATTCAAAACGCTAAATCCTATGAAGAGATCAGAAGATTTAATATCACCTTGAAAGAAGAGGTGGATAGGGCTACTAAAGAATTAAAGGTTGCCAATGAAAGGCTTAGAGAGCTCGACAAACTCAAAGATGAGTTTATCTCCGTGACCTCTCATGATTTACGCACTCCTCTCACGGCCATTAAAAGCTACTTATGGCTGGCTTTGCATGGTAAAGCTGGGAAAATCAATGAAAAGATGGATTTCTATCTGGGCCGCAGTTACCAAAGTGCCGAAAGAATGCTCGCCCTCATTGGTGATCTGCTTGATGTCTCTCGCATTGAGAGAGGAAAGATTGAGCTGCATCTAGAACCAGCTGATCTTGGCAAAGTTTTGGAGATGGTCTTAGATGAGCTCCAGTCCAAAGCGATTGAAGGCGATATCAAGCTCAGTCTGACTATGCCCAAAACTCCTCTTCCTGAAGTCATGCTGGATCAAGAAAGATTTCCAGAAATCATCACCAATCTAGTGGGTAATGCTCTTAAATTTACTCCCAAAAAAGGCAGTGTTACTGTGACTGCTATTCAGAGTAAAGACATGGTGGAAGTCTCTGTTACTGACTCAGGAGTGGGGATTGGCAAAGAAGACATGCCCAAACTTTTTTCCAAGTTTGGTAGACTTGATAATTCCTACAAAGCTATTGCCACGACTGGTGGGACGGGATTAGGATTGTATATCACCAAAAATTTAGTGCAGTTGCATGGCGGAGACATCACTGTCTTGTCCCAGCTAGGTAAAGGGACAACTTTTACTTTCTCTCTGAAAGTGGCTACTGAAATGGAGAAAAAACAAAAGAAATATATCCCAGCTCCCCAAGGAGTAATTATTAACCCCGAACTCATGGGTCAATTCAGGACCCCGGATGTCATTGCGAGCAACGCGAAGCAATCTCAACCTAAGGGGATTGCCACGTCGCCTGCGGCTCCTCGCAATGACAAAAAGGAAAATGCGAATTTTAATTGACACCACTATTTCTAAGCAAGCAACTGTTTCTTTTTTTAAAGGCAATAAACCAATTATGCAGAAGATTGGTACTGACGCTTTGACTCTAATCTCTGAGATTTTGGAAGAACAAAAGCTTACTTGGGAAGAAGTAGATTTTGAGTTAAGGGATGAAAAGGGAAGTTATACTGGTTTAAAAGTAGGGGCTACTTTAGTGAACACTTTAAATTTTCTCAAAGGTCAGGACAAATTAGTAATTCCTGAGTATTAGTACCCTATCAAGGAAAGGATGATGATCACGGCCCCAACTATAATTCGGTATTTTACAAAAACATCAAAACTGTGAGTCTTGATGTAGTTTAGTAAGAACTTAATCACCAAGTAACCAGACACCGCGGAGACTAAAAAGCCCACCAAAAAAACTCCAGCTTGATCACTAAGACCCATCTGCACCAAATCTTTCAACTTAATTATTCCTACTCCCACTATCGCTGGGGTAGATAGTAGAAAAGAAAATCTGACTGCAGTTTCTTTGTCAAAACCCAGAAGCAATGCCCCAGTGATGGTGCTGCCACTTCTGGATACCCCAGGAATCAAAGACAAAGCTTGCCACAAACCCACCACTAGACTGTCTCTAAAGCGGGTCTGATCCAAACTTCTGGTCCCTTTACCAATCTTGGACGCATACCTTAGTATAAAAGCAAATACCACTAGCATCACCCCCACTACAAGTGGTTGTCGGACGCTTTTTTCTACAAATTCCTGAAAAGAGATACCAAAGAAAGCCGCTGGCAAAGAACCAATCACTAAGATTAAGAACATTTTGGAGTCTTTGTCTTTTAGCAGTCTTCTTTCTGTGCTTAAGATTTGATTTAAAAACGCCGTGCCGATGCGCCACCAATCTTTCCAAAAGAAGATGAGTAGTGCTACGGTGGTTCCCAAATGCAAACCAATATCAAAAAGTAAATTGTTTTGAAACTCGTCCCAGTGGAGTAAATAAGGTACTATTATCAAATGTCCTGAAGATGAAATGGGTAAAAACTCACTTAATCCCTGCACCAAACCTAATATGGCAGCTTGCATTAATTCCACTTAGATTCCTCCGACAAAAATATAGTTCTTGCTAAAAAACTGACTAGGTACTTCTACTACTTTAGTAGTTTTAAACAGTTTTGAAAATAGTTTTAAGAATTTCTTATACTCTTTCTCCCCAGCACTAAATAAATCCAGTCTCTCTAGTCTAGAGCCGCGCTCATAAATCCTATTGACTGACACTTGACCGCCTGCATTTAATATTTTTTTAACCCTTTGGTAAAACGCCTCAGAATCAATCTCCTCTGGGGTCTTGGAACCAATGTATAAATCTACACAAATATAATCATA
>CAYGGA010000006.1:0-49582 GCA_964349395.1 uncultured Gammaproteobacteria bacterium
ATATATATGTTTATACAAGTTTATAGTTTGATACATTCATCTTTGATCTACAATAAACTGTATCAAAGTAATTCAAAACTCAAAGGTCAAAAATTCAAGTAAAAAGTTATTAACTTTTAGCTTTAAGTTTTAAGACACCACTCGCAAGCATGTTGCTAATTTCAGTTACTTCAGCCAATAAAGGATCTACTTCCTTTTCGCTACTTAATTTAGAATCTTTTAGTAAGTTGAGCCAGTACTTAGTTTCATTGGCGCTTTTGAGGGCGATTTCATGGAATTTCTTGAACTCTAATCTTGAACTGGAAGCTCTAGCTTCAACTAGATTGGCACCAATAGAAGTTGAGGATCTAACCAACTGATCGGTAATCACCCAAGCACTTCTTTTATTAGGAAGATCGTCTGTTACCTGAATGACTGCAAGAGAAAAGTTGTAGCATCTTTGAGTGAGATCAGTTTTGAATTTTGAATTGTAATTTTGCATTTTGGTTTTTGACTTTTAACTTAGTCTTCTGATCCAGTCCATTCCTTAAGTTTGATCTTGGCTTCAGTCTCCTGGGGGAATCTCTTCCTCATCTCCTTGTACACTTCTATTGCCTGATCCCGATCTTTGTTGGCCTCATAACTCCTGGCTAGACCTAAATAGGCTTCTCTATAGTCAGGCTTTAACTCGGTTACTTTCTTAAACTCAGTTATGGCCTCTGGGAATCTGCCCAGCTTGGTATAGAGGGCGGCGAGATTGTACCTGACTGCCGGCTCAGTAGGGGCGAGCTCGACTGTCTTTTTAGCTGCCTGCACGGTTTTATCTTCCAGCCCAGGGTACTGGTCCATTAGCTCGGTGTAGACTCGGACTAAACTTCTCTGATAGCTCAGAGAGTAGGGGCTGACTTTTGTGGCTTTGATAGCCCACTTTTGGGCCTCTTCCGCGAGTTTTTGCCCTTCTTCATCAGTCAGGGCTTGGGTAGCCATGACTGCATTTACATACCCTAGTTCTGACATATAAAAAGGTTCAAGAGGATTTAGGATCAAGGCTTGTTCAATAAGGTATTTACTAGTTTCCCAGCTACTACCACCTTCGCTTTTAAACCCATCCGTAAATTTTAAGTCAGCTGAGTAGACCCTAAAAAGACCAAAGAGCAGCACACTCGTGATTAGTAAGACACCAGTAAAAAGCAAGCTAGTTTGAGTCTCTACTTTGAAGTTGGTTAGGGCTGAAGGAATTTTAAAGAAAGTAATGAACCTATTTCTGAACTTGGCCAATAGAGAAATCTCTTCTTGAGCAGGCAGCAGTTTGAAAACAATGGCGGGGTACAAGTAAAAAAGCAGGGCAATCATGACTACGGAGAACCCAAAGAAATTTTGAACCAGATAAACTAGGTAACCTGCTAGTAAACCTCCAATCACCACTCGATAATAAGGAGCAGACTGCCAGAGCTTCAGGAAAGTGTAAAAAAGAAAAGTAGCTATTACTAATAGATAACTCAGAAACCCAAAAGCACCAGTAGTGGCTAGGTAATTTAGGTATTCATTGTGAGCTTTGTTATATAAAAAATCCCACTCAGTAATACTATTGTGCTCTTGGGGTCTAAATTGGTAATAACTCTGGGCAAAAGTTTCTACTCCTGATCCTACTAGTGGATAAGCTTTCCAGATATCCAGGGCTCCTTGCCAGACAATCAGCCTGATTTTACCACTCTCAGTCCCACCTGCTTCTAGCTGGGTGCCTCCTGCTGAAGGATTAGAGGGGGTAGAGGGAGTGGAAGATTCAGAAGAGGGTTTAGGGGGAAACAAGTTGAGAGGTTTATTGAAGGCAGTGCCAAAAACCAAGGCAAAAACTACTCCAATTAACCCAAACCCCACCAAGTACTTCCAACTGCTGTTTAAATGAGGCCAGCTGATTTTTCTTTTACCCACCAGCAGCAGAGCTCCAAATAGCCCCATGCCGACTACTAGACCCAGCATACCTCCTCTGGAGTAGGTAAAAATAAAGGCTAGAGTCATGGAGGTAGAGGCTAGTAAATAAAAGAGTTTGAGCCAGGTTTTTTTCTCTAAAAGGGTCAGACCTAGACTCACTGGAATAATCATACCCAAATAAGCAGCTAGCCAATTGGGCTGGCCTAGGGTAGCAAACACTCTTGCCTGCACATCCTGGACCCAGCAATCAGCACTCCAAGTTTCCACTAAAATTCTGCATGAAGGATCAATCCCAAAATGTTCAGGGATAGCCCAGAGGGAGACTAAAAACCCTCCCAGGACAATAGCTCCTAAAAAGTGCCTGATTTTTTCTCTCGGAAAATTGGCCATAAAAGCCCAGAAGAGCAAAAGATAACAGATGAGAGATAATAGACCCCCATTTAGTCGGGAATAGTAACCAAAGATAGAGGTGTGCGGGTCAATAGAAAAAATAGTGGATAGAACATTGGCGATCAGAAAAATCAGCAGAGGGAGATCTAGAGGTGATTTTTCCCAGAGCCATCTTTTTTCACCAATCATCCGCAGCGCCCAAAATGAGGTGATCAAGATAGCCATGAGGTAAACAAACATCATTTTATTCCACTCGAATAGTTCATAAGTCTGGGCATAAAATATAAAGGGGGTGAGGAAGACTAGGAGGATAAAGAGGTAGTAAATAATTGAGTTAGCTTTTTCAAACAAAAACCTCATGAAGATAGTTTACCAAAAAAGTGGGTAGTGGGTAGTGGGTAGGTGGTCTTTTTGCTTCAAATATGCTAAATTGTTTGTCAAAATCTAGCCTGGTCAAAAGGGGATAGACATGCTTTTCAAGATTGTCAGAACACCAGGTGGAGAAGCACCACTAATGGTCCGTCAGCAGTGGGTCGGACTGATCCTCGAAGGAGGACCTATCTCGGGATTAACTGCCCATGGTCTTTTGACTACCAATCAGGTGCGAGTCAGCGGAGGTTTTTGGGCAGACAAGGAGAGGGCTCTAGAGACTTTGGAAAAAAGCAGCCCGGCAGCCGCGGATTGGTTCCGGGAGAATTCCTCACCTTTTTACACCGATTTAATTTTTGGGGCGGATGAGGCAGTGCCAGTGGTCAATGAGGGAATCAGCTAAGGTCTTTTACCCAGGTCTTTGAAGGATATTCAGGATCTGGGTTTTCTTTTCCAATAACCCTAGCTTGATGTACAATTTTTCACACCAAGCGCAAGATTAGTCAAATTAATATTTGGCTTGTCCTATAGCCATTGACAGTCAGGCTCCTCTATGTTATATTCCCTTCAGAAATTTAGTCAAAGGAGAGTGATCCAGTGGAATTTCTCTACCCCACAAGTAGGCAATTTCCCTTCGATGAGGTATGTGAGAGAATCGTTCGCGATCTTGAGAGGCGCAATTGGGAGGTGCCTGGCATTGACATCGAGTTTTACGATTACGGCAGCGGTGACCAGAAATTTCGGGCCGTCGACTACATTCGGGGTCAGGGATTCAAAATCTCGTTCTCCCGTATGCAGCGTATCATGCCCGGTGGGAGATACAATGATATGGCAGGGGTAACCCAGATCAACATCCCCCAGAAGGAAATCCGCGTTTACGAGGACGAGTCCGGTCCGACCCTATATCTCTATGTCGGTAGCGATTGGGCGAGGGATTGTAATAAATTTACGTACGGGCTCAAGGTCAACAGCAAACTCAAAGGTGAGCCGAAGATGTACCTAGAGTACAAAGGTGGTTGCACCTGTGAGGCCACTCGCGGTGCTTCCTTTGAAGCTGTTGGTTTTCTGACGGCTCATCTCCACCGGGATGCTGAAGCGCTGGCACAGATGCACCATACACATACCGGTCTCCGGCCGCCAGTCTTGGTTCACACCAACGACCTCGGTCGTGAGTACGAGCCGGAAGGCGAGGAGCCAAAGGCGTTTGTGACTTTAGAGGTGATGGATGAATTCCGCCAGTACCTCACCGAAGTGGTACTGACGGCTATTTTGACGCACCCAATCTTGGAGGTGGTAAGCGGGCCGCACAAAGATCGTTTCAGTCACTAGAAACTAAGACCCAGAGTCAAGTTGTCTCAATCGAGCAACCACTGAACTCTGGGTTTTTCTTTGCATAAAATTATGTTAGCATGGCCTTATGGAATCAAAGAAAGCCACTATTTTTAAATACACTGCTATTTTTGAGCCAGACAAGATTGCTGGAGGATATGTGGTGACTATCCCAGCTCTTCCTGGTTGTGTTTCTGAAGGTGACACTTTTGAAGAAGCCTTAAAAAATATCAAAGAAGCCGCTTTACTTTATTTAGAAGTTCTTAAGGAAAACCAAGAAGAGATTCCAGTTGAAAATAGTCCAGTTGTAGCTCCAGTTGAAGTCAGCCTTTAATGCCCAAACTCCCACAAATCAGATCCAGAGAACTAGAAGCGATTCTTTTAAAGAAGGGGTTTAAATTTATTCGTCAAAAAGGCAGCCACAGAATTTATATTAATGCTGACTTAAAAGTAGTTATACCTTTCCATAACAAACCTCTAAAAAGAGGAACCTTAAGTAATATTCTTAAACAAGCCAAAATATCTCTTTAAGAGGTGATTTGCAATTTTGCTAAAAACAAATTACCATACAAGCCAGATGAGTCCTGAGGAAGAGGGGCTATTTTTTTGGCAAATTCCTTTGGATTCAAAAAAGTAAGGAGAGATCATGGCTACCCAAACTTTGGCAGAGATTGCTAGGCAAATGGTCCAGCCGCCTGGAGGCATCTTGGCTGCTGATGAGAGTCCCAGCACGATGGGCAAAAGACTTGAAACCATTGGTCTGCCCAACAACCTGCAAAACCGTCTCGCCTGGCGCATGATTATGGCCACCGCCAATCTCAGACCCGCGGTGAACGCCATCATCTTGCCCGAAGAGATGCTTGATCAGGAAGAGCTGATTGCGGCACTGCGGGAGCAAGGAGTGATCATCGGCGTCAAAATCGATGGTGGTCTGGAGCCTTTTGCTGACTCCGAGGTTGAGGAAGTTACCAAAGGTGCGGACGATCCAGCGTTGAGGGAGCGACTTGAGGGCTATTTCGCTCGTGGAGCCCAGTTCACCAAGTTCCGGTCTTTGATCCACATCGACCCGGCGCGCGGGTTCCCGAGTGTCGACTGTCTTGCGGCCAATGTCCGTGCCCAAGTGAAGTTTGCCAGGGCGTCTCAAGACGTAGGGCTGGTACCGATGGTGGAGCCGGAGGTCGACATGGTCGGAGCTCACCTCCTTGGGGAGTGTTGGATGGTGACCGAGAATCTGCTGCGACTGACTTTTGACCGTCTGCGCGCAGGCGGAGTCATCTGCAGTCGGATGATTCTCAAACCCAACATGGTGGTCTCGGGCAAAAACAGTGCCAATCGGGCTGGTCCTCAGGAGGTAGCAAAGGCAACTCTCAACATGCTGCGCCGAGTCGTCCCCGTCTCCGTGCCCGGTGTCGCCTTTCTGTCAGGTGGGCAGACGGACGCGGAGGCTTACGCCAATCTCGATGCCATTGTTAAACTTGGCGAATGGCAAGTTCCCTTTGAGCTGACCTACTCCTTTGGTCGGGCGGCCCAAGATACGGCTCGAAAAGTCTGGAGAGGAGAAGCAGCCAATATCAAGGAGGCACAACAAGCCTTTGAAGAGCAGCTGGAAAAGATGAGCCAAGCGCGCCTCGGAACACTGATACCAGCAGAGGAGCCTGCCCCTGTTTGATTGAGAGGAGAAAGTAAGTTCCACCTAAACTCATGGGCACTGATCTGACATTTTTGATCAGTGCCCATTTTTTACTCTGAAACCCAGTCTCCCTCTTTAAAGCTTCCTTTATAGAATTCAAAGATTTGGGTCCGGTGACACCGAAGACACTGCCTGCCTGGAGGGCCGAAATCGTCTCCCAAGATTTTGTAATATGCCTTTCCCCACTGGTGCCCAAAAAGACATTTGACAGTTTTCATCTCGCCTCCCAAAATTTGGTTGGCTGGATTATACTCCTGCCCCAATCTGGATGCAAACTCTTGGTTAGTTTTGATCAATTTAAGATATGTATTGATATACCAATTAAAACCACTGGTTGCCCCGAAGATTTAGCTTTGTTAGACTGGGTAGGAAAGTCAAAGGGCAAAACTCAAAAGGCAAAAGTGCAAGTTAAAAGTGAAAATTTAGACTTTTGAATTGAAATTTTGAATTTTAACTTTTGAATTCTTAAGGCATACATGTTTATTATTGATCAGATTTTAGGTACATTTTCCCATGACATTGGTATTGATTTAGGTACAGCCAATACCTTAGTACTGGTGCGTGGCAAAGGTATTCTGATCAGAGAACCCACCGTCATTGCTCAGCACAAAAAAACTAAACAGATTATTGCCATTGGCGCTGAAGCCAAAAGAATGTTGGGTAAAACTCCCACTACGATCTCAGCAATCAGACCTCTGAAAGATGGGGTGATCTCTGATTTTGAAGCCACAGAAGCAATTCTGAAATACTTTATCCAAAAAGTTCATGAAGGCCCCTCCACTTTGCCTAAAATCCCTAGACCCAAAGTGGTGATTGGTATTCCCTCGGGGGTGACTGAGGTGGAAAGACGAGCCGTGCAGAATGCGGCTCTCAAAGCCGGGGCCAGAGAAGCCCATTTGATTGAGGAGTCTATGGCGGCTGCCATTGGGGCTTCTCTTCCCATCCATGAACCCAACGGCAATATGATTGTGGATATTGGTGGGGGGACCACGGAGATTGCGGTGATTTCCCTGGGTGGGATGGTGGTCAAAAAATCTCTCCGGATTGCGGGAGATGAACTCGACCAAGAAATTATTTCTTATGCCCGAGGCCGCTACAACCTGCTGTTGGGAGAAAGAACCGCCGAAGATGTTAAACTTCAGATTGGGTCTGCTTATCCGGTGGGGGAAGACGAAAAAATGCCCATGCGCGGTCGTGATCTCGCCACTGGGCTACCATCCACGGTGATTGTTACTAGCAGCGAGATTAGGGAAGCTTTGTCTCCGACTGTCAGTCAGATCATCGAAGGCATTAAAGATAGTGTTGAAGAAACTCCACCCGAACTAGTGGGTGATATTTTAGATCAGGGGATTACCGTTACTGGAGGAGGATCACTGCTGCGAGGCATCGCCCAACTCATCACTAAAGAAACCAAGATGCCCGTGAGGCTCAGTGATGACCCTCTCACTACTGTAGTCAGAGGAGTAGGCAAACTCTTGGATGATGAACCCCTACTCAAAAAAGTTAGAATAGATGGGAGAAGGAAGTAAGTTAAAAGTTTATGAAGCGTAATTTAGTTATCTTATTTATTCTAGGGTTAGTAATACTTGGGCTAGAAAGGCTAGGCTTATTTAATGGTATTAGTAGTGTTGGTCAGCCTGTGCAGCTTGCTTTTTATGCCGCTACTCATAATCTCCAAGATTCCTTGTCTACTGTTTTTGAAATTGGCTCCCTCCGAGAGAAGAATAATGAGTTAAATGAGAAAACTGCCTTTCTGGAAGCAGAAAATGGCCAGTTAAAAAAATTAGTTGAGGAAAACAGGCTTTTGAAAGATCAGTTGAATATCAAACAACCAGCGGGGGTGACACTGACTCAAGCCTCAGTTTTAGGGTACTCGTTAGCTACCTCAAGAGGGTTGATAAATATTGATAAAGGGGAAAAAGACAGCGTAAAAGTAGGGGACCTAGCAATTCTAAAGGAGATTGTCTTGGGTAAAATCTCCTCCAGTGGCCCCCACCATTCCCAAGTTCAGCTTTTGAGTGATCCGGAATCTAAAATTCTTGGGGAGACAGGAGGTAAAGCCAAAGGGTTGGTAGTCGGTGATTTTGGTTCCAGAATGAAGCTTACTAAAGTCTTGCTAGATGATCAGTTGCAGGTAGGCGAACTGGTCTTCACCTCGGGAGAAGAGGGTATGCCCAAAGGGCTAGTGGTAGGTAAAATCAGTAAAGTAAAAAGGCTGGAAGCAGAGCTTTTTCAGGAGGCAGAGATTGACCCCCTAGTGGATCTTAATAAATTAGAGATTGTTTTTATTCGTGCAAGCGAACAGGAATGAAATGACTATAAGAGGAATATAGAAGCTAGAATCTTGAATTTTGAATATTCTAAATTCTTGATTCTAAATTCTTGATTCAAGATGCTAATAACCATCACTTTAAGCCTAATATTGACTACACTAACTCTACTCTCAACCACCTTCCACCTGCCCAATCTGAGCTTGTTTTTTCTGCTGGTGATTTGGATTTTCAGAACTGAAGACTTTGCTTTATTAGTGGTAGTAGAGTCAATTCTCTTTTTCCTTTTTGGCTACTTAAGTCTAGGGTTGAGCCTAATACTTTTGACAATCATTGTGAGCCTGTATCTTCTAGGTAGGGAAAATATTTTGCCTGGTAGAAAAACAGGCAGTTTTTTACTTGCTTTTACTATGGTGGTCGTGTGGGAGATAGTTAATAATTTGGTTTATTAGTTGACTCGGGTTCTGTCACAGGTTCTCACTCACGTCGTACGTCCTCGCTAGCGCTTGCGGGCGGTGCGACGGGAACCCAAATGGCAGGTGCCACCCGTTTATCATTATGAAAAAAAAGAAATTTAGCTTTGGTTTTGGGTTTGCCGACTCTCTTTTTAAGAGCCGGAGCCTCAGGCACAGTAAAAAACTTGATCTAAAAGGGGCCAGCCTCTGGCATGAAGGAATCTCTTTAGGCAGCCCAATCTCAAAGAGACGATTGGGGGAAACTATTGAAACTGGTTTCTCACCTGCGAGATTGGTGCCCCTTTATTTACTAGTTAGCTTAGTTTTTATCCTTCTGGTGGCTAGATTGTTTGTCCTGCAGGTGATTGAGGGGAGTATTTTTCTTAGTCAGGCTCAAGGGAATGGAGTCAGAATCAAGACCATCCATGCGCCCAGAGGGGTGATTTATGACCGCAAGGGGGAAGTCTTAGCCAGAAATAGGCCTGCTTTTAGGGTAGCTTGGGACTTAGGGCGTACCAAAAAAGAAGACCGTGACAAAGTCAAAAACCAATTGAAAGAGATTTTAAAGGTGGAGGAGAAGGAGTTAGAAGACAAAATTGCCAGTTTTGATGAAAGTGTCAGTGAGGGAGTTCAGCCTGAGGCCACGACTATCAAAAACAATGTGGATCGAGACACTATTTTAGCCATTGAGAGTAAAGAAAAAGATCTGCCCGGAGTAGTGACTGAGGCCTCGCCAGTGCGTGAATACCCTTATGGGGAAATTGTCAGCCATATCTTGGGATTTACTGGAGAAGTAAGCATCGAAGAGCTTAGTAGTGAGGCTTTTTCTAGCTACAAAGGTGGGGATATGGTGGGTAAAGATGGGTTGGAAAAAGAGTTTGAGTCCAAACTAGCTGGGCAGTCAGGGTCAGAATTACTGAAAGTGGACTCCTTGGGGGCTAGATTGGGCACAGTCTATAGTCAAACACCCATTGCTGGGGGTGATTTAGTCCTAAGCATAGATATAGACCTGCAAAAAAGGGCTTTTGAGGCTCTGAGAGCCTCTATAGAGAAGCATAACTCTCCTGGTGGGTCAGTAGTAATCTCTGATCCTGAAACAGGAGAAATACTGGCTCTAGTCAGCTACCCCACTTTTGATAACAATTTATTTGCTAAAGGCATCTCTAGAAGTGATTTTGCAAAACTAAATGAAGATCTCCGCACGCCACTACTAAATCGGGCGATTTCAGCTGCCTATCCTCCAGGTTCGACTTTCAAGATTGTGACTTCAGCCGCCGCTTTGGAGTCAGATAAGATCCAACCAGATACAAAATTGGAAGACAGCGGTTTTGTGACTCTAGGCACGATTACTTTTAAAAATTGGCTTTTTGATCAATATGGACGAAAAGAAGGATCAGTCGATGTGGTCAAAGCTCTGCAGAGGTCCAATGACACCTATTTTTACCTGGTAGGTCAGATGATTGGGGAGAAAAGGATCCAAGATTTTGCGTACAATTTTGGCATGGGACAAACTTTGGGTATAAACCTGCCAGGAGAGATTACGGGTTTGATCCCTACTGACAGCTGGAAGAGAAAAGTTCGAGGTGAACCTTGGTACCCAGGGAATACCGTGAATATGTCCATTGGCCAGGGTGATTTGCAGATTACGCCTCTGCAGATCAATGCCATGGATGAAGTGATTGCCAATGGCGGCAAGCTTCTTAAGCCAACTCTACTCAAAAATGACCAAGTCACAGTTATTCGTGAGAATTTTATAAGTATAGAAAATCTCGCGGCTATTAAAGAAGGGCTGATTAAAGTCATGCAGCCTGGAGGCACTGCCTGGCCGTTTGCGACTTTTTCTGTACCAACTGCGGGTAAGACGGGGACAGCGGAAACCGGCACCCCTAAACCTCATGGGTGGCATACTTCTTTTACGCCTATTGAGAACCCAGAATTAAATGTCACGGTTATGCTCGAGAATGCGGGGGAGGGGTCCAATGTGGCCAGCCCTGTAGCTAAAGAGATTTTGACGTGGTGGTTTTTAGAAAAGCATGGTAAGGATATAAAAGAAGCTAGTTTTTCAGGTGAAAAACTGACTGACTAAAAGGAAAAGGGCAGTGCCCAAATAGAGTGGGAACTGCCCTGAAGTTTAAACAGGAGTCCTTTCCTGGAATTCTCGCTTGATTATCACCCCCATCTGTCTAAGAACCTTTTTGAGGAAGACAATATCATGGGGTGACAGTCTGCGAAAGTGAATAAAGGTGACGCCACTCTCATGCTCCATCAGGTGTACATGGGCGACGTAGTTGGTGTCAGCTCCGTATTCCCCAAAGAGCTTTTCTTTACGGTTGATGCGCCCGCTGACGGGGATGCTTTGGCCATTTTGGTATCTAAAAATGGTCCCATCGTAGGGCTCTTGTTCCGCGGCTTCGGCGGCGAAGTGATGATCAGCGGTTTGACGAGCTAGATTGCGAAAGCGACTCGGATCTAAGTTTCCTAGATCACAGAGGAGAATACCGGAAAATACTACCAGTGGTTTACTTAAAGTCGCAACCACAAATCCCTCCCCGCTCTTCAAGATAGGATGAATCATACCATAAACACTGACGAAGTCAACATAATAAGTTAAGAGTTAAGAGTTAAGAGTTAAGAGTTAAGAGTTAAGAGTTAAGAATTTGTTTTGTCTGTTAACTTATATCTGTCATCTTAAATCTGTAATCTTTTTCTTCAGAAAACAGGCACTTTTTCCGCAAGGAAAAGGAGGCCTATTTTGCTAGAAACAGGACTTCTTTCCAAAGGAAAGGAGGCCTATGAATCAACTTGCGTTGAAACTAGTGCCTCCTGTGAACCCCTCTGGTAGTAGTTGGAGTTAGGGGTTCAGAACTCCAGGTTTGTTAGTCAGCGTCCTCCTCGTCGTTGTCCTGGCGGCGGGCGTGACCTCGGGCGCGGCGTTGGGCCTTCTCGAACCTGCGTGCCTTGTCCTCTTCCTGGCGTTCGCGGACGACATGGACGGGGATGGCCTGGGGTTCGGGGGGCGCGACGGGAGCCCTGTTTTGGCGGAAGAAGTTGAGTTCTTCCAGGTTCTTCCTCGCGTTTTCGCGCCGGCGGGTTTCCGCGTGGAAGTCCTGGCAGGCTTCGTTGAAGAGGCCGACAGTGTAGTCGAACTGCATCAACACCTGCTTGTTGGGCCGCTCGCTCTGCGCGATTTCCACGAGCACGTCGTGGAGGCGGCGGATGTCGTCCTGGGCGTTCATGGAGTCGAGGCTGTCGAAGCCCGAGTTCCGGAACACCCCCACCAGCCTTCGTCCCATCGCCACCCGAGTCTTCTCGTTGTTGAACTCGAAGCCGGTGGTGAGGGCCAGGCCGTACATGCCTCCGCCCAGGGCCAGGGTGGCTTCGTCAGCCAAGGTCTGGAGGCGGTTGGGGACTTCGTACCCCTGCCTTTCCAGCCACTCGATGTGGCCCAGGCAGTTGTCGATGATGTCCATGGCGCGGTGCTTCAGGCACCACTTGGGGTAGGTGCCGGACGGGTCCGGGTTCAGGGCGTAGCCGCAGATCCCACTCGGGGTCTGGGCCTGGCAGAGGACTGACGGTCCGCGCTGGGCGCGGGCGCAGTCGCTGCACTTCCGGTACCCGCGTTCCGTGTGGAAGGCGGTCAGGACCGCGCCGCAGTCGGTGCAGGTCGGCGTGGTCGTCTCGACGATGCCCAGGTGGGCTTCGGCGAAGTCGACGGCCTCCTGGAGCTCCTGCTGCTTGGTGAGCTCTTCCGCCGGGATCTCGAGGGTGCTGGCGGTATCGACGATGGTGAGCTTCTTGGACTTGGTTGCCATGGTAAACCTGTCCCTCCTCGGGAAATGATCCTCACCTGAGGGGTATAGATGGGCTTTAATGCCCTTTGACTGGTGGTCGCGCTTGTTAGCGGCGGCCCGACTTGTGGATGCAGCTGACGCACTTGTGCGTCGGCTGGTCTTCCGGGATCCGTCCCTTGCACACGGTGCAGATGTGGACGAAGCCCAGCTTCGGGTCGTAGTATCCGTAACTCACGTTTCCTCCAGTTATTTAGCTATTAAGGTGCTACCTAGTTCTTGAACCTTGCGGCCAAGAATCTGCTCTGAGCAGCTGCCCTCCGCTCAAAGCAGGTTCCTAACTACAAGATAGTGACTAGTTTCAAGTTCAAAGTTGAACCTAATTCTAGGAGCAAGAGATCTTGTTCCCAGGAGTAGGCGGGAGAGCAAAGCTGAGCTTTGTTGTTCTCTCCCAGGTTCGGAGGTGTGGTCAGGCGGCTGGTCTCACGCTCCAATCCCACCTGTTCCAGTAGCTTTGGTGGCAGTCCCTGCAGCTGTGCCGGTGCCGCACGTTGAGTTCGTCGTGGTGCGGGCGGTGGTGTTTCTGGCACAGGCGCTTGGGCTTGGGTCGGGGGCCGAAGTCCTCGATCTCCTCGATGGGCCTCGTCAGGAGCGGGAGAGTGTGGGCGCGACGGTCTTGGTCCAGGATCTCGCGCTTGCAGGCGCGGGCCCAGTCCTTTTCCTGGTCGTGCGCTTTCCCCAACCTGGTAGCGCGCTGCTTCTTGACCTTCCCTCCTGGGATGGTGCAGAAGCGGTGCTGGAGCGGCAACTGCCGTTCCTTGAACTTCCGCTCCCAGCGGGTTGTCCATATCCCCCTTGGGGTACCCATGAACTGAACCTCCGTTTTGATAAAGTGCCTTGTAAGGTGTTACCCTCCAAGAATCTGCCTTGAATCCTACCTCCATAGGCTCAAAGCAGGTTCCTGAAGGTTAGATGGAACCCGTTTCTAGGAATGAGTTGCCTCCTTCCCAGGAATGGGGAGAGCTCGGAGTTTAGTTTGTGGCTAAACAGAGAGCTCTCAGGGATGAATTCAGGCTGCGAGGCGGCGGCGGTATCCTTGTTGCCAGGCGACCTCGAGTTGTTGAGCCTGAGCGAGGGTGAGAGCTTTGGGGCTCAGTTTCACCTCAGCCAGGGCTTCGCTGTAGATCTGGTCGAGCTTGGTGAGGACATTTCGGAGCCTGGGGCTCTTGGTGCCAACACATAGCCTCAGATCTTCAATCAGGGAGATGGGGATGCAGAGGACTGCCACGCGGCCGTCGTGTTTCCACACCTTCTCCTGGTAGCGCTCACCGCACTGGGGTCCCATCAGGAGGTCCCAGGCGATGCCAGTCTCGGTGTCCCAGACGTCGACTCCGAGTCTTTCGTCTTGGAAGCCAGTGGAGAGAGTTACCTCGTATCCACAAGCCACCAGGGCCTCGACCACCAAAGTTTCGTATTGGTCGCGGCCGAACTTGCGGATGTAGGTTCTCACTGACTTACCTCAACTTTAGATACCTATAGTATAGCACTTATATGGCTAAATGTCAATACTATGAGACACTATCCTTAGTTACTGTTTGGTTATCTGCTGAAAATTTAAAAAGAAAAACCCGACTGGGAAAGAGCCGGGTTAAAGGTTAGTTGTTGGTAAAGGCCAATCTCATCTGGACCCAATCATCATTTTGAAGAATAGGGTGGCCCTTGGCAAAAGAGGTAAACTCCTCTAAACTCATGTCTTCATGGTAGACGATCTTGATGTTTTTCTCCCTCGCTGTTCTTAGACGGTCTCGGAAGTAGCGACCAAAGACGTCACACCCAATACATCTTTCCACCCGAGTCACAAAATCGAATCTGGTTGGATTTGTGAGTATCGTATGCAAACGATACTGAGTAATCAAGTACTCATTACTTTTGCCAAAGCGGATGTGTTCTAGTTGGACTGGTTCATAGAGGAGCGGGTTATACTTTAGCCAGACTAGAAGTCCTCTCCACAGTTTCCTCAATCTCTTTCTCCTTTTAGGTAGGTGAGTAGTGTAGCAAAGAGACCTATAGAAGTCAATGGCCGTTGATTTCTGCGTCGCTTTGCTCCTGAGGAGTCAAGATAGGAAACCTCTTTGTTAATAAAAAAATGGTATATTCAGAATATGAATCCGCAGATTGCTTATTTGGTGGCTTTGAGTAGTGCCCCTGGAATTGGGCCAAAGAAGACAGAAGTCTTGCTAAAATTTTTTAAAACTCCAAAAGAAGTTTGGGAGGCGCCCGGGGGCGACCTGAAAGAGATTTTGGGGAAGTCTGACTACAGTCATTTTTTGGAGTATAGAGAAAAGATTGATGTGGGAACTAATTTTAACCAGTTAAGCAACCAAGGGGTAAAAGTGCTAACAATACTAGAGGACAGTTATCCAAAATTACTCAGTCAGATCAGTTCCCCTCCACCAGTACTATACTATAAAGGTGATTTAGTGTCTACTGCCGCTGCCCCTTGTCTGGCCGTAGTTGGTACCAGGCTGATTACTACTTATGGCAGGGAAGTGACCGAGAAACTAGTCGAAGGGTTAGTAGCCTCGGGCCTGACGATTGTGTCTGGTTTAGCCCGAGGAGTCGACACCGTCGCCCACCAAACGGCCGTGAGAAATGGTGGTAAGACCATTGGTGTTTTGGGTGGAGGGTTTAATGAATTTTATCCTCCTGGTAATGAAAAGCTAGCATCTCAGATTGCTTCTGGATTTGGAGCTGTCATCACGGAATTTCCTCCTGATCAGCCTGCTGTCCCAACCAATTTCCCTGCTAGGAACCGGATTATTAGTGGTCTGAGTATTGGAGTGCTAGTGACCGAAGCAGCGGAAGACTCTGGATCTCTGATTACGGCTGATTTTGCGAGTGAGCAAGGTAGAGAAGTTTTTGCAGTACCAGGACCGATCACCTCCAAATTATCAAAAGGACCTAGTCGGTTGCTAAAACTGGGAGCCAAACTCGTCTCCGGAGTGGAAGATATCCTGGAGGAACTAAAAATAGAATCAAGAAGCAAGATTTTAGAATTAAGAGAATACAAGCCGGAAAACCAGGTTGAAGAGAAGGTGCTTGAATTGCTTGAAAATGAGGCTATGGATGTGGATCAGATCGTGCGTGAGTCAGGTTTAAATACTGCTCAGATAAGCTCAACTCTTACTTTACTTGAGATTAAAGGGGTGCTTAGGAATTTAGGCACAGGTGTTTACTCGAGGAAGTGATTTTCTTTCTTCCACCTTTGTAACCAAAAGGTGGAGCCAAAGTTCTGCCACGCTGCGTTCGCTATCTACACTAGGCAAAAACCTGCGCGGACCCACTGGAATTCCTGCACGCTTAGCGTGCTAGTCAGTTCCAGCTTCCACTCGGTTTTTGCAAGTGCGATCACTCTCACTTCGCAAAGTGGCGATAAAATTCGCAAAGGGCGAATTAAGTAGCTTGGTTTATACTTGATACTTAATACAAAATACTTGATACTGCTTTTATGAATGACTATCAGATTCAAGAATCATTAAAGAAGCTAAATGGTTGGAATTACCAGGAAAAAACATTGGTGAAGGAGTTTAAGTTTGATAATTTTTTGAAAAGTGTTGAATTTGTTAATCAGGTAGCGCCTTTAGCGGAAAAGATGAATCACCATCCTAATTTACAGATTGCCTATTCCAAGGTAACCGTGACTCTCACTACCCATGATAGTGGGGGTGTGACTCAAAAAGACTTTGATTTAGCGATGCAGATTGAATACTTGATCTAAAAAAAAAGACCCTTGGATTTTGCTTGGTTCCAAGGGTCTGATGGTTATCTCACGGTGATAGCTGGGTCAGGAAGTCTCTCCCGCAGGTTAGCTGGGTCCACGTACACCTGGTACTCAGAGTAACCAGATGGCCTTGGGTACCTCCGGCGGAAACCCACAAAGACTGCTCCTGGGTTATTGGAGATCTCCAGCTTATCTACTTTCAACCACCCTTTGAGACCGTATGGTTCATCAAGAAGTTGTCTTTCCACCATAATGTCCCCAGTATAGACCTCGTAGGACCTGGAACTCAGTGTGGTTATCTCCGGAATTGTGATCACCGCGCCCGTGGTGGTCCAGATTGTGACCGAGCAGGGAATCCACCATTGGTAACTAGGCATTTTCTCTCCTTCCTTTTGTTATAGGGTATTATACCACAAATAAAAAAAGAGCCCTGATCCATTTCTAGAATCAAGGCTCTGATGGTCTTTCTCTTTCTCCTGCCCTCACCTGTGCCCATCTCTTCTCCTAGCTCGAGTCCTGGAGTTAGCCCTACTTCTTGAACCTACAGAAGGC
This sequence comes from uncultured Gammaproteobacteria bacterium, assembly GCA_964349395.1. Classification (GTDB taxonomy): domain Bacteria; phylum Patescibacteriota; class Microgenomatia; order Woykebacterales; family RBG-16-39-9b; genus CAYGGA01. Next base: position 16,536 of record CAYGGA010000006.1, read on the forward strand.
TGATACATGGTTCTTTTCAGCAACCAGTAAGGGGCAAAGATTAGGTTCATCATGACGACCTGGTTTCTTTCGGACCTGGAAACTTGCCTCAGAGATTTTAGCGCTATCAGCTTTTGGGTCATGATAAACTCGCAGCCGATGCTAAAGGCAGCCGCAGCTATTGCCACCATTTGAACCACATCAATAGGGTTATCCATCTTCTCCTCCTCCAAATTTTTATGTAGTATACTACATCCCCTTAAGTCTTGACGGGTCGGGTAAAATTGTTTAGCGTTAAATAGCTTGCTCTCTTTTATGTCAAAAACATTAGTAATAGTAGAATCACCAACCAAAGCCAAAACTCTCAAGACTTACTTGGGAGATGACTACAATGTGGAGGCATCCTACGGCCATCTTCTGGATTTACCCAAATCTACACTGGGGGTAGACACTGACCACGACTTTAAACCTGAGTATGTTTTAGTAGTAGGTAAAGAAGGCCGCGCTGACGAGCTCAAAAAGCTGGCTAAAGAAGCCAAACAAGTGATTTTGGCTACTGACCCTGACCGAGAAGGTGAAGCTATTGCTTGGCACACCGCGAGTCTTTTAAATGGGGCTGGCAAGGATTTAGATAGAATTGTCTTCCATGAGATTACTCAGGAGGCTATTGAAGAGTCTATCAAGAACCCGAGGAAGCTCGATATGAAGCTAGTTGACTCTCAGCAAGCCAGACGTATCTTAGACCGGCTCGTGGGCTATCAGCTCTCGCCTTTGCTTTGGAAAAAAGTGCGCCGGGGTTTGAGTGCTGGTCGGGTCCAATCCGTGGCCGTGCGCCTGATTGTCGAAAAAGAAAGAGACATCAATGCTTTTAAACCAGTTGAGTACTGGGTTATGGAAGCAGAGCTTTCAAAAGAAGGCGCTACCTTTATTGCCACTTTATCTAAAAAAGCTAAGGCAAAATTGGATATCAGCACGGAAAAGCAAGCTGACTCTGTCTATGAAGAGCTGCAAGAAGCAAGTTATATCGTCTCCTCCGTAGAGAAAAAAGAAGTTCGTAAAAATCCCTACCCACCGTTTACCACCTCGACTTTGCAGCAAGCTGGGGCGAACCGTCTTGGTTTTTCCTCTAAAAAAACCATGAAGATTGCCCAAGACCTGTATGAGAATGGTTTGATTACTTATATGAGAACTGACTCGGTAGTTTTGTCCCAAACAGCACTGCAGAATACCCGCACTTTTATTCAAAAAAATTATGGAGCAGAATATTTACCCAAAATCGCTCGGCAGTTTGTCACCAAATCCAAATTAGCCCAGGAGGCCCACGAGGCGATCCGGCCCACGAGTTTTGTCGCCATTGACACGGTCAAAGCCAAGGTAAAAACCGAGTTGGGACGGGATCATGCCAATCTTTATGAGCTTATTTGGCAGCGGGTGATTGCGAGTCAGATGACGGAGACTATTTATGATCAGACCGCAGTTACGATCGCAGCTGGATCATATGAATTTAGCGCCAATGGATCAGTGGTTAAGTTTGCGGGTTGGCGCGCAGTCTATGGGGTAGAAGAAGGGGATGAGGTGGAGGAAAATAGACTACCTGACCTGAAAACTGCCGATAAACTAGATTTGGAAAGCCTTAAAGCGCATCAGAAATTTACTCAGCCACCAGCGCGTTATACCGAGGCATCCCTGATCAAAGCCCTAGAAGAAAGAGGGATTGGCCGGCCGAGTACTTATGCTCCCATTATCTCCACCATCCTGGAAAGACGGTATGTAGAGAAAGAGGAAAGAAAATTGGTGCCAACTCCAGTGGGGTCGGCGGTCATTGATTTCTTGGTAGAGAATTTTAATGTCGTGATGGACTATGATTTTACGGCCAAGATGGAAGATGATTTGGACGAAATTGCCCATGGTGAGATGAAATGGATCCCAATGCTGCAGGAATTTTACTCACCCTTTATAAAATTAGTTGATAGTGTAGCCAAAAATAGTAAAAGAGTGAAAATTGCTGTTGAGGAAACCGACGAGATTTGCCCAAAAGACGGTGGTCATTTGGTCATCAGAACTGGAAAGTTTGGAAAATTCATGGCTTGCGCCAACTTCCCTAAGTGTAAATTTACTAAGACTTTTGAAGCCAAAGTTGAGGGTAATTGTCCGACTAGTGGTGATCCGCTGGTAGTGAGGAAAACTAAAAGAGGGCGCACTTTTTATGGATGCAGCGCCTATCCCAAATGTCAGTGGATGAGCTGGACACTTCCGGAGAAACAGAATCAAGAATCAGGAAGCAAGAATCAGGAAGCTCCTCTTAATTCTTAATTCTAAATTCTTACTTCTGATTTCGAGACGCTGAGAAGGTCCCAGAGCCCAATCAACCAAGCTAACCAATATCTTCCATCATTAAAATTAACAAGGGGTCCGTCCCCGACGCGCAGTGTTGGGGTCGCACCCCGGTTTCAAAAACAAAAGAAAAACCGCTAGTAGAGACTTGAGGTTTCTACTAGCGGTCGATGGAGCCTTTTTTATTTCTCCGGGCAAAGCTTATGGGGACACCCGGTTGAGATAGTCTTGTCTCGCAGCCAAAGGATGCATTCTTCACACACCTTAAGCTTTCGGCTGCGGTGAGAGAGTGGGTAAATCGCGGGATAACTAGCCTCTAGTTTACCAGTCTCCTCCCTGGTCTTGCTCTTAACCATCTCTCTAAACCTTGATCAGCGTGGCACCACACTGGTGACACTCACTCCAACCTGACTCTTCCAAACTTATGAGAGTGGAGAAGCAGTGGTTGCAATGGGGTGTGGCCTGAGTTGTGATCCGGCCAAGAGTTTGGTGAACTGCCAGCTCAGCCTCCGTGAGGAGCGTGTCAAGTTCCGCGCAGTGGTAGACGACGCGGGCGATCGTGCCCAACTTGGGTGAATCCTGGTATGTAGTCAGTGTCAAAGAGCCTCTCCTTTTGGGTTTTCCAAGGTTACTATGATACTGTATTTAGCAAATTTTGACAAGAGTCTAGGTATTGAAATGGAGAAAAAAGGAAACCGCTGAGGAAAAATCCACCAGCGGTTTTGAGAGAAACTGTATTTGTTTACCTACCCGTAGTAGAGCGACGGGACCTGGTCTTCTTCATGATCTCATCGATTTCGTCTTTATGACCAGCCAAATAGGCGAGAGGGACATAGGGAAAATATGGGGAGGACAGTCCCACGACATAGTCCCGCGCGTGTTTTTGGGTTTCAGTCAGGTTAGCGAAGATAATGATCTGTTGCATCTCTGTCTCTCGGTCGATCTGGAAGCACATGATTACGGAGGGCGGCTTCTTGCCTTCCCAGTCCCGTTCTGAAAACTTCTTGTAGGCTGCTTCCAATTCTTCTGGTTTCACTGTGGAAAAAGCAAAGAGATAACTCCACTCCAAGAGTTGATTGATTTTCCTTTGGTTTTCTACTAGCGCCATCTCTCTTTCCTCCTAGCTAGTTATTAATATTATAACCTAAAGGTCAACAAACCCTTGCCAAATGAAGTCAGATATTATTAAATGTAAGAGCAATGGGGTCTGTCTCACAAAGAGTGAGATACGAGCCGCCAAAAAAATATATGGTACTATCTGACCGAGACATTAAAGCTTACTTGTCATCTGGCAAGATCAAAATCTCTCCAACTCCAGATTTTTCTGACCAGCTAGGGAGTTGCTCAATTGATTTTAGACTGGGCAATTCCTTCCGCATTTTTAATCACTCCAAATATCCCTATATTGATACTCGCAGCACTATTCCTACTGATGACATGATGAAAGAAATCAATGTCTCCAATGATGAACCTTTTATCATGAGACCAGGGGAATTTGTTTTAGCTACTACCTTAGAACACTTAGAGTTGCCGGATGATTTGCTAGGGAGACTAGAAGGACGAAGCAGCCTGGGCAGACTGGGGATAGTTGTGCACTCCACGGCCAGTATTTTTGACCCTGGTTGGGTAGGAAAGCCAGTGATGGAACTAGGAAATATTGGGGTGATGCCAGTTGCCCTCTATCCTGGGATGAGGATCTGTTCGTTTACTTTTGACCAGCTGTCCACCCCAGTAGATGTTCCCTATAGACTGAAGAAAAAGGCTAAATATGTAAACCAACAGTCACCGGATGCCAGTCGGATCCATGGAGACAACTCTGAAACTGTTCCTGCTGAACAGAGATATGTCAAACATGGAAAGAAAAGTGTACGGATATGATTTTATCAAGTAAAGAAATAAGAAATTTAGTAAATTCTGGGGTGGTGATTGTCAGACCATTTCTGGAGACCCATTTAGGACCAGTGGGAGTAGATCTCACTATTGAACCAAAAGCCCTAGATCCGGATACTTACCAAGAAATCAGGCTTTTTGATACTCCCCTCAAACCAAACCAATTGGTACTAGTAAACAGTGCGGAATATATTCACCTTCCCAATTTTTTGGTGGGCAAACTGATAAATAGATCTTCAGTAGCAAGACTGGGATTACTAGTTGGCCTAAACGCCGACATGGTGGAGCCCAATTTTTCTGGTAAAGTTACTTTTGCCATCAAAAATCACTCGACTCGGGAGATTTGGCTCAAACCAAATTTGAGAGTAGCTCAGCTGACTTTAGAGGAAATCTCTTCCCCGGAGATTGAATCCAAAACTACGCGGTATGATTACAAAAAACCACAAGCTTCTGACCTATGTGAGGAGATGATCGTATAGTTATGTCATTGCGAGCGAAGCGCGGCAATCCCGACCGTTGAGATTGCTTCGTCGCTAAACTCCTCGCAATGACAAAGGGTTTTATGCAAACTACAACAACCGTTCGAACAGAAGTTTGGCCAATACTCTACAAGGAGATTCTTCGGGTAGGTGATCCCAATCATAGTGTGGGAGTGGTGACTCTCTGGACTGAAAGAGATGTTATCAAAAATGCCTTGGACATAAAAGACTACTGCGTCATTGGCAATCTTTACTCTGCGGCGGGTATAAACCATATCATCAGGAACACTTTTGCGAATCCTCACATTCGGCATTTAGTGATGTGGGGAGCGGATATGTCTGCTTCTGGTGTGGCTCTGAAGAATTTTATCCAGAATGGGGTGGACGAGAATTACCAAATTATTGGAGCTAGGGGAGAAATAGAAAAAGAATTGCCCCGAGAGATGCTGGAACTTTTTAGAAAAAGTATAAAGGTGCATGATATGCGGGGCCAACCAGTGGAGAAAGTCACAGGTCTGATCAAATCACTAAAAAAAGAAACCCCTTTCTTAGATGCACCACAGCTTTTTCCAGTGTCAGAAAAAACTGTCACCACTTGGCCGTCTGAACAAGTTGGTTTTAGAATCGCTTCTCCCACGGTGGCACAAACTTGGCTAAAGGTTTTAAACACCGTGACCAAATATGGCCGTATCAAAAGCACTCGGTATGCGAGCACCAATGAGCTCAAAGAAATCCTAAATCTTACCGCCGTGGTAACTAGTGAAAATCCAGAAGAGGAATATTTTCCTGAATATCTGCCATTTACTCGCAATGAGCTAAATCAATACTATCCCGAGTGGATGACCGCCCGCAAAATCCCAGGGATGGCTTACAACTATGGTGACAGATTTAGAAATTATGAGGGCCTCAACCAAATTGAAAGCATGAAGACTCTTCTCAAAGAAAGACCTGATTCTAAAAAAATGATTGCTTTTACTTATAAACCAAAATGGGATTGGGAAAATGCCAACAAAGGGGACACCCCTTGTATCATCACGGCCATAGGTGGTGTACAGGATAAAAAGTTTTTCTTAACTATCCATGTCAGAAGTCAGGACATGTTTCATGGGTGGCCACGCAATATGTTTGCAGCCAGGAAAATGCAAAAAGAAATTGCCGATGCTGGAGGGTATCCCATAGGTGAGCTCACCATGATCACTCATAGTGCCCACATGTACGCTGATGATTGGAAAAATGCGGAAATTATTCTGGAAGATTGGTATCTAAAAGAAAGAAAACACAAAACTGGTTTTAGATTTGATGAAGACCCCAGAGGCAATTGGCTGATTAGTATTGATAGACCTAGTCAGCAAGTTGTGGCCAAGCTTTACACTCCCGACATGAGTACCGAGTTGGCAGTGTTTCATGGACGGACTGCAGAGGACGTGGCCTACCAAATCGGTGATTGGGAGCTAGTGACCAGTACTAGTCATGCGGAGATTATTGGGATTGAGCTAAGTAAAGCGGAGATTGCCATGAGGCAAGGCATTGAATATCGTCAAGATAGACCATTAGATTTTAGTAAGAAGGCTAATTCTGAAGAGCCAATCAAGATCCCACCTCAAGAAAAAATTGTAGCTCCCCGCCGTTATATTAAAAAGGGCAAAAAGAATATAAAGGTTAGCTAGCATGGCAGGAAAATTTGTGGTTATTGAAGGGTCAGATGGGTCTGGGAAGACAATCCAGATCCAACTTCTAACAGCTTTTTTGAGAAGGGAAGAAGTTCCTTTTCAGACAATTTCCTTCCCAAGATACAACTCCAATAATGCTGGTAGGGCAATACAAAAATACCTTTCTGGAGAGTTTGGTGACCCAACAAAGGTCAATCCCTATTTGGCCTCTTTACCTTATGCAATAGATCAAGGTTTGGCCAAAGACAAGATTCAAAATTGGCTAAAGATGGGTGATTTAGTCATTGCGGATCGATACCTTTATTCCAACTTAGCCTTTCAGGCTGCCAAGCTGAAAGACAAAGACAAGCCTGCTTTTAGAGACTGGCTGCTAGATTTAGAACTTAAAGATATTGCCCTTCCCAAAGAAAATTTAGTTTTATATTTATATGTTCCCACTGAGATTTCTAGCTCTCTGATGTCTTCTAGAAACAAAGATGGGCATGAGAAAAATCAGGATTTTCAAAAAGCAGTGGAGAAAGAATATTTGTTTTTAGCTGCAGGAAAAAACTGGGTTACAATAAATTGTGTCCAAAACGGCAAACTCCTCGCAAAGGAAAAAATCCACCAAGAAATAGTAAAAGTTTTAGCCAAACGTGGTTATATCAAGGTGCGACCTTGACAAAGTAAAGACCGCGCTCTCAATTTTTAGTTGAGTAACGCGGTCAGTCTAGGATCAAACTGGTTGTCTGATCTGGGTTATGTGGGTGACCTTCTGGCACTTAACGCAGTGGTAGTATTTAGCACCGCGACGTTTGGCCAATTGTCCTCCACATGTGCAGGTGGCGATATGGATCCCTAAGTTGCGAACCGAGGCTCTCGACTTCCTGGGTTCAGCCGCTAAGGGAAGGGTGGTGGTGACCTGGTCACAGTCCATTTTGCACCTCAGATCACTCTTGCGGCAAATGCCACAATTGAGCCTGGTGCAGTCCGGGCAGGGGTACAGGTCACTCTCTTGGTAGTAGCTTTTACCGCAGCTACCACATTCCACGTTTCACCCCAAATTCTCCCTTCTATCTCTAAATATAGCACAAATTGAGGCCAAAGTCAAACCTATAGTTGTTTGATTGGTTAACCACTAAAGTTCTATCATTGACCAAAGAGAGTAAAATGATGCTAAAGCTCTTTAATAAGGATGGGAGATATGCTCAGGCCGCAAAGGTATAGCCCTTCTAGCCTCCGATTGTATTTGGAATGCCCACGCAAATACTACTATAGTCGGTACACTGATCTACCCAAACTGACTGACTACCCTCGTTTGTGCGGCAGTTTGGTGCATCGGATGATTGAGACTTTGGAAAAAAAGCCTCGGGCTTCGGACCGACGCTATTTTTACGGTACCAAAAAAGCCATGATTTCCTCTTGGCACTTCAGTTGGACGACGGCAGTTCAGGATCATAAAGCCAATCAAACGCTCTTGTATGAAAACCCCGACGAAGAAAGAATCTTCCGCTTTGTGGGGGTCCAATGCTTAAGTGTTTATTGGGATCAAAATCTGAATTCCACACCACTCGAAGTGGAAAAATCGTTTACCCATCCGTGGACCAACCGGGTACCAATGGTGGGCATTTTTGATCAAATCCGCGCCGTACCACTGGAACAGATTGCCAAATGGCGGCCAGAACTGATTCTGGAGGATGGGAGTTTGGATCCGAGATTTGATCCGGTCATCATCCTGGATCAAAAGACTGATCATCACACTTACGATGCTCAGTCCTTCAAAAACGATCCGAGTCTGGCCGATGTTATCCGCGAGCAGTATGACCTTCATGAAGGTCTTCAAGCGACCATCTATACTTGGTTGTATTGGAAAACCACGGGCCATTTCCCCATCGGATTTACCTGGTACCATTTGCGTAGCGGCAAAATCTTTTTTACCTTCCGTGACGAGCGCGATTTTGTCACTTTGCAGGAAATCGTGGCTCATGTCGCTGACAACGAGGACGCGCTGTCCTTTCCAAAAAATGTGGGCAGACATTGTCGGACATGCGATTTCTACCAGCCTTGTCGGGAAGACCGTGATTTCTTGGTTACCCTCCCCCAAAGAGTGGATGAGACCACAGCGTCACTGGAGAGGGTTGGAAGTAAGGTTAGGAAAAAAACTGACCGACAACTGCGGTTGAAAAATTTCAAAAGCCCGCGGGTACCAAAGTCACCTCCAGAAACGATTACCAAAAAGGCTGGGGAGGTGATTTTGCTTGGCGCTGGTCCTTGGGAAGATGTAGTGGGAGAGTAGAAATATGCCGAGGGTAACACGACTGTTACACCTCGGCATTTTTGTTAGGCGACCTCACTGAGTTTTGTTGACCAACTAGCCAAGATTGAGCTTGCTTCTTGAGCGAGTTTGGCCGCAGCGAAGATCCGTCTTTGGGATTCAGGTGGCGACATAGTGCCATCTAGACCGTCACGCACTTGCTTGAGCAACCGAGCTGCCATACGGGTTTTGGGTTTGACATCAAAGGTAGTATAACTCCCAATCTGGTCCTGGAAGATGAGGAGTTTCCAAAAGATGACATCTGCCCTGACCCCTCCCACTCCCGTGACTTGAGCCGCAAATTTCATTAGCTCATCGCTGATGAATCTCAATTGCGCGGTCGCGTAGACGACTTGGTCTTTGAGTCTGGCACCGCGGAGAACCCGATCATCGTAGATCTGGTCGATGTGGTAAATCCTGACACTGCGGTCGAAGATGCCATCCAGAAGCAGACTTACTTCTTCTCGTGACAGAGCGACACGGCCACTCTGAACATCCTGAAATGTCTGTTGGGCCACGAGCTGCTGTCGATAGAGGGTTGATTTCTCTGCATCATATCCCTCCGTGACGTGTTCGGGTTGACGCACGCCGCTGGTCAGATCACGGACGATTTGGTAAGTCAGCCGTTTCAAACCTTGGCTAGTGCGGATAATGCCGTACTCTCGTTGGTCATTTTCAGTCATGAGCGAGATCTTGGCATAGTCAGGATCAGTTGGTTTGACCGCTCTCCAGAACGAATTCAAAACACAGGGCCCAATCGTGGTGCGGTTGTCCCATTTACCACTGTGACGGGCCTCATATTTTTGCCGATCTTTCAGACTTTTGGGCTGCAAGCGAATTCTGAGGGGTGACCACAGTATGATCACTGAGGGACGCCGGTTCGCGATATTTTTTCGCGTCGTATACAGTGGCGTTGCCTCCGCGTTTCCTCTCATGATCGCCCCGAGGATTCTGACCCCTGAATAAAGCAAATCCCCTCGTTTTTGAGGCATTGATTCTCTCCCAATGAAGTTTCAGCGTATATTTTAAGTTTTTAGAGAAGTTTTTGCAAAGAGGAACCAGGCAGTGTACAATCCAGACTTAAATGGCAAAGTTTTTTCAACATTTGTTAAATAGAAATCTAGCTCAAGTAGTTAGATTTAATAACCGTCCCCAGCACTTTCCAGAATCAGTGGCTGAACACTCCTATTATGTAGCTTACTTTGGGCTACTGCTTTGTAAACTCCTGGATAAAAAGAATATTCGAGTAGACAGCACCAAAGTAATGCAGATGGCTTTGATTCACGATAGTGAAGAAGGCCTGACTGGGGATATCCTGAATCCATTTAAACACCACAATGACAAAGTTTTCTCAGCTATCAGAGAAGTAAACAAAGAAATGATTAAAGAAGTTTTTTCTGACTTGCCTAAAGATTTAGCAACAGATTTAGAGGACCTTTGGAAAGAAGAAAATGCTCAGACTAGTTTAGAATCTCAGGTAGTTAAAATCTCAGACAGACTCTCTTTGCTATCTAAATGCAATGAAGAAATAGAAGCTGGGAATGATTATTTTAAAGATATTTATTCTAGAGAACTAAAAGAATTAAAAAAACTTGACTGGGTTTGGTGGGTGAAGGTCAGGAAAGAAGTATTGAATTAGAGGTAAGTTTACAGATTAAGGATTACAGTTCTATGTTAAAGATTTAAGATTACAGATCACAGTTTACAGAAATAGGATGTTAATCTGTCATCTGATAACTGTCACCTGTCATCTATTGTCGAGATCCCTTCTTGTTTCTTGCAATCCATTATTAAAGTAGTAAGATATGAGCCACAAATACCCCAAGAGGAGAAAGGTGTGTTTACTGCTTTCCTGGCTTTACTGGCCCTGATTCTGGCGGTGATGCATTTTGAGTTCCAGGCAGAGCCGGAGACGGACACGGGCAGACGCTTAGTGGAGATTGGGAGAGACATCAAGGAAGATTTCCGCTGCGGACTAGATTGGGCCTTCCATACTGAAGAAGAAAGGGACCCAGTCTGTGTGAACCGGTCCAGGTGAATGAAGCGGGAATAAAAGGTGAGCCAGAAACCATGCGTTGCCTGGCTCACCTTTTCACTACTACTTGCTACCCACAACCTACTTATGCTATAGTTCCCCAACAAATACACACACTCGCACACATACATTCCTCCCAACCAAAAGTTGGGCTCGCGAGTGGAGGACAAAAAGGAGTTAAAAGTTTTAAGATGACAAAAATACCTAGTATGAAAGAACTGCTCGAAGCCGGCAGCCACTTTGGCCATGAAGCCAAAAGATGGAATCCGAAGATGAGCCAATATATCTTTACCCAAAGAGCTAATATCCATGTGATTGATTTGGAGCAAACCGAACAAAAGCTCAAAGAAGCCGTGGATTTCATTGTGGATCAAGTCAGTAGTGGCAGCGAGATTGTCTTTTTAGCGACCAAAAAACAAGCGCAAGAATTTACCAAAGAGCAAGCTATCCGTAGTGGGGCCATGCACATGACCAATAGATGGGTGGGTGGGCTTTTTACAAATTTTGAATCAGTGAAAAAAACTTTAGATAAATTTAAAGAAGCAGCTGAAAATAGAGCGACGGCCGCCGAACGTGGTTTGACTAAAAAAGAAAGACTTCTTTTGGACAGACATTTAGAGAAAGTGGAGAAAGTTTTTGGTGGGGTCAAAGAAATGTCCAAACTCCCTGATATTTTATTTGTAGTAGATGCTAAAAAAGAGCTCAATGGTGTTTTAGAAGCTAGGAAAGTGGGCGTCAAGATTGTGGCGATCACTGACACCAACTCTGACCCAACTTTGGTAGACTACCCAATCCCAGCCAATGATGATGCTATCAAGTCTATACAATTAATAGTGACGACGATTGCGGACGCAGTCGAAGAAGGAAAACAGCTGGCGCAAAAGAGAATTAAGCAGAGCTTGCGTTCTGATGACCTAAAGAATTTAGAATCTAGCATTAAGAACGAGACAGACACTGTTGCAGAGGCTAAAGAAGCAGTTACGGATAATTCAAAAGTCAAAGGGCAAAAGGCAAAAGTACAAGTTAAAACTGAAAAAGTTGAGGAAAAGAAACCAGTCGTTAAAGATAAGGCCAAAGTAGTAAAATTGAAAGATGCGACCAAAAAATCTAGTAAGAAAAAGGAGACCAAGTAATCTATGGGTATCACTGCAGAGGATATTAAAAAACTTAGAGAAGAAACTGGTGCGGGGGTGATGGACGCGAAGAAAGCTCTTGAAGCTAGCAACGGTGATTTTGAAAAAGCCAAAGAACAGCTGCACACCGCGGGTGTGGAAAAAGCGGAAAAAAGAAGTGAAAGAGCCACAGGCCAAGGTTTGATTGAGACTTATATCCATGGGGGCAAAGTAGGAGCGATGGTAGAAGTGGGTTGTGAAACAGACTTTGTAGCCAGAACTGACGAGTTTAAAAATTTAGCTAAAGAGCTTTCTATGCAAGTGGCCAGTATGAATCCAGTGGATGTCGAAGAACTTTTAGCTCAAGACTACATCAGAGATTCCAGCAAGAAAGTAAAAGATTTAGTTACTGAAACAGTTGCTAAAACTGGTGAAAATGTCCAAGTCAAAAGATTTGTCAGATTTACTCTAGGTGAATAGTTGAGTATTATTTAACTAAATGCAAGAACTCCTCTCCCAACTGAAGGACAGAACTTCCAAAATCATTGACAGCTTAAGAGCTGATTTAGCCGGTATCAGAACTGGTCGAGCCAATCCTGCACTGATTGAAAATGTCAAAGTTGAGGTTTATGGTCAGACCATGATGCTTAAAGAAGTGGGGATGATTTCTTCTCCTGATCCCAAAATGCTGACGGTGCAGCCTTGGGACGTGAACAACTCTCAAGCAATTATTAAAGGTATCAGAGATAGTGGTTTAGGTCTAAATCCTGCAGAAGACAGTGGTGTGGTCCGAGTACCACTACCACAAATCACCCAGGAAAGAAGAAATGAATTTATCAAATTAGTGGGTACTAAAGCTGAGGAAAAAAGAGTCCAGATCCGCAATATCAGACGGGAAATGATTGAGTCAACAGATCGTGATAAAAAATCAGGGGCCATCTCTGAAGATGACCAAAGACGAGCCCAAGACAGCATCCAAAAAGCAGTGGATAGTGCCATGGCTGAAATAGATGCTGTGGCCCGTGCCAAAGAAACCGACCTCCAAGAAATTTAGTTTTAAAAATCCCTTTTATTTGCAGATATCCATTATAATAGAAACATCTTTTGTGGGAAGAAGGGGCTATGCCCTCGGTAGAAGATAAAGTTTACCAGTTTCTCAGGCAAAGATTCCCGGAAATGACAGTTAGGGTGGGTAAGAGATATTGGTGGAAGAGACATTGCCGCAAGAGAATGTTCCATGCCTTCATCTACTCCCCGCGGTTTGTCTCCATCAAGACGCAACAGATGCATTACCTCGGACCAGACGAAGAGGTAAGAATTTGCCCAGAGTGCTTTTTCTACCTCCGTGAGAAAGAGATAATTCACAGTTTTAACTAGACCCAGGGCCCAATAAAACCAATGAGGAGGCAGTTTGGTGACTGATTCAGAGCTCCATGACCTGAAGTTGGATATCATCACGAGGCTCTGCAGCGCCGCAGTGACAATCTCCGTCCTGCTGGTAATCATCCTGGTAATCATCCTGGTAATTCTCTAGAAAGGAAACTAAAGTGTCATGAAGAGAAAAACCCACTACTCAGAATGGGGCGAACTCAATTGGGATGAGGTAGGAGTAAGGGTCATAACGGCTATCATGATGTTGGTGATGGCCGTGGGTTTCATAAGTACTGCCTTGTACAAAACCAAAAGGAGGAGTTAAAGAAATGGCTAGATCACCGATCGAGGCCTACCAACTTGATCCCGAGGAACAGCGCCTGATGGTTCGTTGGGAGATGCATATTGACCGAGTTCTCACAGAACATGGAGTATCACCCGATCATGGCAGTTATGTTAGTTTCACAGGTCCCATAGGTGATGCGGTGGTCAATATCCTGATTGGCAAATACCAAGCGGCTGGCTGGGCTTTCGTGACACCTATTCGTGGTGAAAGCGGGGGAATAATCACTGGTCTCTCCTTCCGTTAACTTTTTGGCCCCCAGTTTAAATCAAATTGGGGGTCTCTCTTACTTGTTAGTTTCCTGAGGTTTAGGTATACTAAATTTTCATGATCACCTTTTTAATTTCCATTTTACTTTTTGTCCTAATCTTGGGTGTATTAGTTTTAGTCCATGAGCTGGGTCACTTTTTGGCTGCCAAAAAAGCCGGGATAAAAGTTGAAGAATTTGGTTTTGGGATTCCTCCCAAAATGTTTGGCATCAACAGAGGTGAAACAGAATACACTATCAATTGGCTGCCAATGGGCGGGTTTGTCAGATTGCTGGGGGAAGATGACTCCAAGATGTCCAAAGACCCCAGAAGTTTTGCCAATAAAAAACCTTCTATTAAAGCCCTAGTCATTCTGGCTGGAGTCTTGATGAATCTAGCGCTAGCGGTGGTGGTCTACACTTTTATTTTAGGATTCAATAGTTTTAAAGCTGATTTTAATCTCATCATCGATCAAAAATTCCCTTTTGGCCACCAAGTGAACTCCGTCTTTGTCGGTTATGTGGAACCTGGGTCTGCTGCTGAAATAGGCAACCTAAAATTTGGGGATAAAGTCTTACGGATTGACAGTGAATCCATTGACAACCGCGCTGAACTGCAAAAAATAGTCGAGGAGAAAAAAGGGCAGAAGACTGTCTTTGATGTCGAAAATATCAATACCAAAGAAAAAAGAAGTCTGGAGATTACCCCTAAAAAAGATTTGAAAGAAGGTGAAAGACCTTTGGGAGTGGTGCTAGGGACAGTGGCAACGGTGGAATACAACCGCGCTTCTGAGAAAATTCTCTCTGGAGTCTTGCATTCTATCAATGTCGCGGATTACTCTTTTGCAGTTACTGGTCAGTTGATCAGTCGGGCAGTGGAGACCAAAAAAGTAGATGAGCTAGCACAGGGAGTATCTGGTCCGGTAGGAATTTTGGGGGTAGTAGACACTTTGGTAAAAAGTGACCAAGGGATTTTTAAAGTCATTGAGCTTGTCCCACTGATCTCCCTATCTCTAGCTATTTTCAATGTTCTACCTATTCCAGCTTTAGATGGTGGCAGACTTTTCTTTGTGTTAATAGAGCTGGTTACCAGAAGACGGGTGAACCCTAAGGTAGAAAAATGGATTCATTCTATTGGGCTCCTTGTTTTAATAGGACTTTTCCTTTTAGTAACTTACTCAGATATCCTAAAAATCTTTTCCTAACAGCTTTGAGCCAAGGTCCGACCTTAACACTTCGCGTTAGGGTCTGACCTTTGCTTAAACCTGCTTGTTAGTTCTCTCTTATTCAGCTAAAATCTACTCATGCAGTATTCCAAACTTTTTGGTAAGACCACTAGAAATATCTCAGAGGGTGAGGTTTCTACCAATGCCCAACTTCTGACCAAAGGTGGTTTTATTCACAAAGTCGCATCAGGTGTTTATACTATTTTGCCTTTAGGACAAAGAGTTTTGTCTAAAATCTCTCACATTGTCAGAGAAGAAATGAACTCAGCCGGTGGGCAAGAGATCACCATGCCTGTCCTGCAGCCAAAAGAAAACTGGGAAAAAACAGGTAGATGGGACGCTTTTGATATTCTTTATAAAGTAAAAGATAGCAGTGGAAAAGAAATGTCTTTAGGGCCTACTCATGAAGAAATAGTCACCCCTCTTGTTAAAGGTTATCTAAATTCCTATAAACAACTTCCAATTTATCTTTACCAAATCCAAACCAAATTTAGAGATGAGCCAAGAGCTAAATCAGGATTGCTGCGGGGCAAAGAATTTTTAATGAAAGATCTGTACTCTTTTCATAGTGATGAAAAAGACTTGGAAGACTACTATGAAAAAATGAAAAAAGTGTATTTAAAAACTTTTGACAGGCTGGGTCTAAAGGCGATTGAAACTGAAGCTAGTGGGGGGAGTTTTTCCAAATTTTCTCATGAGTACCAAGTCATTACTGAAAACGGTGAAGATGAGATTATCTACTGCAGTGGCGGGGACTTTTCCCAAAACACTGAGATAGCCACTGTAGCAGAAGGAAAAATGTGTGACCTAGGACATGGGCCGCTGGAAAAAGTTAAAACTATTGAGGTAGGTAATATTTTCAAATTAAACACCAAATTTTCTGACAGTTTTGACTTGAAATACAAAAATTCAGATGGGAAAGAACTTCCAGTTTACATGGGGTGTTATGGTATTGGTATTACTAGAGCACTAGCAGCGATTGTGGAAGCCATGCATGATGACAAAGGTATTATTTGGCCAGAGTCAGTAGCTCCATACCAGTATCATTTAGTAAACATTGGGGTAGAAAAGGAAGCCTCAGAAATGTACAAAAAAATGGTTGAGAGTGGTAAAGAAGTCTTGTGGGACGACAGAGATGAGTCAGCCGGAATCAAACTTGGTGATGCTGATTTGATTGGAATTCCTACTAGAATCGTAATTTCCGAAAAAACCATTGCTCAAGATAGTGTAGAACTCAAAAAAAGAAATTCAGAAAAAGCGGAGTTGATCAAGATAGATTCTCTCTAAAAAAAGAAGCGAGACTCAGATGAATCTCGCTTGGTTAGATCCTACTCCTCTTAAGGGTTACGGTTCAACTCATGCAGACGCTTACCCTTTTTCCCTGACTTAGAATAATCTCTTGCCTTTTTCAGCTCATCACGAAGCTCCAGATCATCTCCCACGTCTTTGAGCAGTTCCTGACGAACAGCCTCACCACGTTCACGGCTTGAATTGGTAGTCAACACCTTCTCCTTGTTCGAAGTTTGAGTTGATTATATAGAAGCTAAGGGGAGTCTGCAAACTACATCCAAATTGACGAAGTACTAATATACTAGTATATTAGTACTATGCCGAGAAGATCTAGAAGATTTTTGGATAAAGAAATTTGGATACTAGTTAAGAGTGATTTTTTGGAAGTGGTTTCTCGCTCCAACAAATCTGAACTTGAGATTTTTCTTAATGGTTTCCTTACCCCCGAAGAAAAAGTAATGATCTACAAAAGACTGGCTCTTTACAGTCTTCTACTAGAGGGGTTTAATGACCAGGAAACTAAAGAAATCCTAAAGCTTAGTTATGAAACAGTTAGATCAGCTAGGCAACTAGTTAGTCTAAAAGAGGAGGCCTTCAAGAATCTACTTAAGAAGAAAGTTAAGCAAATGGAAACGGATTCTAAGTCCAACAAACTTTTAGGGTTTATCTATTTAGCAACTAAAAGTAAAAGTGATGTGAAGGCCAGAGCAAAACTGTTGAGTGGGGACTATTAAGGAGAGCTTGATCTTCGTTGACACTTAGATTAAGAAAAGCGGGATTCCGAAGAAGCCCGCTTGGTAAAAATCTCTCACGTCACAACCTAATTGGTTCAGTAGGTATGCTTCCAGATACTTTGCTATGGATCTGGAGGACCTTGAGGGCTCCTTTGGCTTGGGCTAACATCAGGGCGTCTTCAACTTGTTGCCAACTGCCCGCAATTTGCCATTGCAACTGTCCATACCCAAGCTGCTGATAGGCGGGGATACCCACTTCTTGACAGATGTCATCTACCTCGAATTTACCTAATCCGATGATAGCGCCACTCCTCTCGTAGTCTCGAATTAGATGAGTCTTGATGCCAATCAGGCTCCCATTGATATGCAGATTCAACGGCGGACTTGGGGTACTAGAAAGTGCTTGCTTGATCGATTCCCACAAATCGACTCTCACTTCAAAAGAAGTTCGTCTGATCTCTATATCTGAAGTGATCCTCAGGCCCAGATGTTGAACAACTAGTACTTCTACGTCACTTAAACCCTCCAGGTCAAAACTCACCTTAGCTTCATCCATGATCTTCTCCCTTTACTTTGAAAGTATTGCGATAAGGGTCCAGGGAATGAGCTTTTCGAGCACCTTCTGCTAGTGCTAGGTCAAAAGCTTTTTCCAGGGCACTGTGGGTTCCACCAATGATCTGCTGAGAAGAAGATTCCGCACTGATGAGGTGCACACCCGTTTGGGTACATATCTGTCTGGGCTGATCTGCCGTGAGCCCGATGATGACACCAACCTCTTCGAAATCAGTCATTGTTTTAACTGATTTACCACCTGCCATCGACCTTCTCCTTGGTTGTTTGGCTACATTTTAACATACTTTGTCTTGCTCCAAAGTTAATTAAGAGGTAAACTGTAAAGTTCATGCAAACCCAAGAGCCCTCATTAATTGATTTACATACTCACACTAGATACTCTGATGGAGGACTGACTCCTACGCAGCTGGTAGAAAGAGCCAAGAAAATTGGTTTAAAGGCCATTGCCGTGACTGACCATGACTCAGTGGCAGCTCTTCCCGAAGCACTGCAAGCAGGAGCTAGGCTAGGAGTAGAAGTAGTTCCTGGGATTGAGCTAACTGCTCATGAAGACACAGATTCAGAATTTCATTTTTTAGGTTACTTTATTGATTACACCAATACTGAACTCATAGAAAAGCTGAAATTTTATCAAGATGAAAGAACTTCCAGTGCCCAGAAGTCAGTAACAAAGTTGCAGGAGTTAGGTTACAAATTGACTTGGGAATATGTGGAAAGTTTGGCTACGGGGGCAGTCATCAAACCCCACATTGCGTTCGCAGTTATAGCGAATAAAGAGAATGAAAACAAACTTTTTGAAGATTTTGGAGGATTACCTACCACAGGTGCTTTTATCCAAAAATACCTTATCCCAAACTCACCTGCTTACTTTGAAAGACAAGCAGCAACGCCTGCAGAAGCCATTGATTTGATCCATAAAATCGGTGGGGTAGCGATCATGGCCCATCCTTGTTGGGACGCAGTGAGATTAGTACAAGATAGATATATTTTTGATGATGACAAAATTATGAGATTAAAAAATCTTGGTATGGACGGGATTGAAGTATTTGCCCATCGGGATGAAGAAGGAATTACTAAACTGTGCATTGATCATTTTCTCAAAGTTGCCCAGACATTGAATTTAAAGATTACTGGGGGAAGTGACTTTCATGGATTTGGGAGTGGGGGAAAAGACTTAGGTTTTCAGGACTTTTACCTAAAAGTTCCTTATTCTATACTTGAGGAGTTGAAAAAGTGAGTCAAAAGTCAAAGGTCAAAACTCAAAAATCCAACTTAAAAGTTTTAAAGTTTTGACTTGCAATTTTGCCTTTTGGATTTTGAATTATGCAAACATGTATATTCTGCAAACTTATTAATAGAGAAATTCCACCTAAATTTATTTATGAAAGTGATACAGTGGTCGCTTTTTATGATATTCATCCCCAAGCTGATATCCACATTTTAGTGGTCCCTAAAAAGCATATTTCTGACTTTTTAGCCTTGGGAGAGCTAGATAGTGACTTGACTCACGAGATCATACAGGTTATACAGAAGTTAACAAAAGAGACCAAATCTGATAAAATAGGATACAGAATTGCAATCAGTGGTGGCAGGTACCAAGAAGTACCTCATTTGCATTGGCATTTACTAGGTGATTTGACCACAAAAAGAAGACCTAGGTTTCTGACTTAGAGTCTGAAAAGAGGTGTTACTTTTAATCTATGACAATTGTTAGAGCTCAAGATGGAGAATCAGTGGATTCTCTGATCAGAAAATTTAATAAAAAAGTTCAAGCTGATGGTATTCTCACCGAGCTTAAAAAAAGAGAGTACTATGAAAAGCCCTCAACTATCCGCAAACGTGAAAGAGCGATGAAAAAGCGCGGTATTCGTCCAGACTTTTAGATGCTTAAAGTCCACTTTTTAGTAGAACCCCACTACCGTGTTGACCGTAAAATCGTTCGCCACGCCCTGCAAATCACGGCTGAGAAAAATAACCTTAAACAAGACGCAGAGATTACGGTATCTATCATTGGTGATCGGAAAATGAAGTCGCTTAACTCCCAATTTAGAGGTAAAGATACTACTACCAATGTTTTAAGCTTCAATATCAGTGAAGTATCTAAAATCCCCAACTTTCATCCCCCTGTTGAAGATGACCTTTACGTGGGGGATGTGGTTATTTCTTATCCGGTGGCTCTCAGTGAAGCAATTGAAGAAAATATTTTAGTAGATAGTAGAATTGCATATCTGGCAGTTCATGGACTTCTGCATCTTTTTGGTCATGACCATGAGGATGGTAGAGATGCACTAGAGATGGAAAATCTGGAAGATAAGATTATGAGAGAGCTCAAAGTCCCGGAGATTATCAAATGAAATTAATTGTTGGTTTAGGGAATCCAGGAAAACAATATCAAAATAATCGACATAATATTGGTTTTAAAATTGTGGATAAACTTTTGGAGAGCTACCCTGAGAAAACAAAAATAAATGTTCCAAATCTCATTGGTGATTTAGAAAGAATTTCTCCCAACATTTTAGTGTTAAAACCAACTAGCTACATGAATAATTCTGGTAAAGAAGTCCAGAAGGTGCTCACTTTTTTCAAAATTGGTCTAATGGATTTGATTGTTATTCATGATGAGGTGGACTTACCCTTAGGTGAAGTGAAACTAGAAATAGGTAGAGGAAGTGCTGGTCATCGGGGAGTAGAATCAATCATTGAGGTATTAGGATCAAAAGATTTTCAAAGAGTCCGAGTAGGCGTCAATAGACCACCAGCCGAGACCCCCACGGATCAATATGTTTTGGAAGATTTCACCACTGATGAAGGAAAAAAATTAGCAGAATTGATCTCAGCAAATCTTGGTCAACTGCAAAATTTTCTCTGATAAAAATTCATTGACAGTAATAGTGAAAAGGTCTAAGATTTCAACTTAAGCTAGCCTTAGATTGATTGCGAAATCTAATTGCTAGAAAAAGAAGGTGGAGGAATGGATGATCAGGCGGTTCTTATCGAGCTGACCGCTCATGAGATCGTTTTCCTGACTGATAATATTCAGGTGGGAGACGTCAATGTTGGGGATCCTGAGGATCAATTTGCTCCCAGGCCTATCGCTCGTAACTTGCTTTTAAAGCTAGGTAGCGTTTTTGTGCAAGTTATGACTCCAACAGGAGTCTTGGAAGATGAGACTCGCGCCCTCATGCTCACAGAAAAAGAGTACTGGTTGATTAAAGCAAGGGTAAGAGTTGGAGACTTAGGTCTAGGGGGAAAACCAGTTGGAGCAACTATCCTCCTGAAGGTAGTTGAGAATCTCCTAAAGTTTAACCCCGACAAACCAGGAGTTTTGCTAGTCAGTCTAGCTGGAGTTCCTAGCGCAGACGAATCAGATGATGATTCCTACCCCACGGCCCTCCAAAGAACCAAAACCAGGGAAAGTGAGGAGATAAGAGATGCCCGAGCCGAGGACTACCCCGACTACACGGCCAGCTACAACCCCAGGCCCAGAAAGAGAAAGAAGGATTCGACCCGACCGTATCTGCCCAGACCAGAAAGACAAGATCATCCGAACTATTGAGCCTCTTTTGCCATGAAAGTCCTCGATGGTAAGAAAACCGAAGCTGTCTCAGAGGTGACTGACTTTCTGCAAACTATTTGGCAGTTGATGGAAGATGGTAGGATAGCCACCCTCCAACCTGATCCGTTTTACCCCCGTAATGGTGTTCTCACCAAGGAGGTGGTAGAAGGGGTCGTAAGTGCAATCGAATTCGACGTATTCGAATTTGAAATCCAAAAATACCCAGGCTATCACAAGGAGCATCAACAGCTTGAACCTGGAGAGAAACTAGTTCGGCCTGGGTTCACTGAACTTCCCTATCCTCAACAACTTGCCTTGGTGCAAGGATTGGATCGGATCACTCAGTGCTATCGGGCTTAAGATTGAGGTCAGTTGCTGTATCAGAATCAGCCACTGACCTCTCCATTTATCAACCAAGAAGTCCTTTTTCATTGACATCAGATTTTACCCAGTTATAATTGTTCCCATAGGGGACTGGTTTGCTTCAAAACAAACCAGTTCCACCAGATATAATTTGCACCCACTTGAGAAAAAGTGGGAGCTTGCATATGAGCGAACAACTACTGATTCGCGTGAAAGATAAAATCTCACCCTTTGAATTGAGCAATAATCTCACTTCAATTGGTTATAGAAGAGTGCCCCTCATCGATAGTGCCGGGGAGTTTTCCCTAAGGGGAAATTTGCTAGATATTTGGCTGGAGAGGTACAAACTTCCAGTCAGAGTGGACCTCATTGGGGACAAAATCGAAAATTTGTATTTATTTAACCCACTTCTTGGTAGTAAAATCAGAGATTTAAAAAATCTCCTTGTTTTACCCATTGGCTCCTTGCCTTTAAGAGAACTTAAATGGGCCAAAAAAGAGGTCGAAGCAGGTCAGTATGAACGGCTTTTTCTGTCCGAGATAAAAAAGGGTGATTTGGTAGTGCATATTAATCATGGGATAGGTCGCTTCGTAGGTGTCATTGCGAACGGAGTGAAGCAATCTCCAGCGGCTGAGGTTGCCACGTCGCCTTCGGCTCCTCGCAATGACATGTTGTTGAAAGTAGAGTATGGACGAGGTGGTGTTCTCACTGTCCCAGTAAATCAGATTGATAGGCTAACAAAATATATTGGGTCAGGCAAAAAACCACCACTAAATACTCTAGGAACAGCATCTTGGGAAAGAACCAAAAGAAAAGTCTCCGAAGATATCTCCAAGATTGCTGAGGAGCTTTTGAGACTTTACTCTTTTAGAGAAAAAGTCAAAAGGGCAGCCTATCCAGAAGACACTATCTGGCAGAAGCAGTTAGAAGACTCTTTTGAATTTGAGCCAACAGATGACCAAATTAAAGCTTTGGAAGAAATCAAGAAAGATTTAGCCTCTGATAAACCCATGGATAGGATCCTAGTAGGAGATGTGGGGTTTGGTAAGACAGAGGTAGCATTGAGAACTGCCTTTAAAGTGGCTCAAGAAAATAGGCAGGTAGCGGTGTTGGCACCCACCACTGTTTTGGTCGAACAACTATTTGAGGTGTTTAAAAGTAGGCTAAATGATTTTCCAGTCAAAATAACCAGATTAAGCAGATTTGTGTCAACAGAAGAAATTAAAAGTGAAAAGTTAAAAATTAAAAATGGGGAAATAGACATAATTATTGGGACTCACAGACTCTTGTCCAAAGACATGGAATTCAAGAACTTGGGCCTAGTAGTGATTGATGAAGAGCATAGATTTGGGGTCAAACAAAAAGAAACTCTCAAACAAAAAAGACTTGAGGTGGATGTACTTAGTATGTCGGCTACCCCTATTCCTAGAAGTTTGAGTATGGCTTTCTCTAAAATCAGAGACATTTCGGTTTTGCATACCCCACCAGTAGGTAGAAAACCAGTGGAGACTAAAATCTCAGAATTTGATTATGAGTTGGTTAAAAAAGCAATTGAAAGAGAAATAAATAGGGGTGGGCAGGTGTTTTATTTGCATAACCGGGTTGCTAGTATTGCTGGCACTGCTAGTAGGATCCAGCAACTAGTACCTACAGCCAAAGTCACCTTTGCTCATGGGCAGATGGAAAAAAGTTTGGAAAAAACCATGGATTTATTTATGGAAGGAGAATTTAATGTTTTGGTATCAACCACTATCATTGCTTCCGGTCTAGATCTGCCCAATGTAAATACTATTATTATCACTGATTCCCAGAAGTTTGGTTTGGCAGATTTGTATCAACTCCGAGGAAGAGTGGGCAGAGGAGCAAGGGATGCTTATGCTTATCTGCTTTATCCAAAAGGATTTTTACCCACTGGACCGTCTCTTGAGAGACTACTGGCAATTGCAGAATCCACTGAGCTAGGTAGTGGCTTTAAACTAGCAGAAAGAGATTTAGAAATCAGAGGAGCTGGTAACCTACTAGGAAAAGAGCAATCAGGCAATATCAGTTTAGTCGGGTTTGAACTATATTCCCAACTTCTAGCCCAGGCAGTGCAAAAGCTCAGATAGTTTGGTGAGTAGGTGTATAATTATTGCACCCTTATGGAGGAGAAACAGCGTGTCTCTACTAAACAGCTGGTTTAGGAATGGGGTAGAGGTGAAAGTTGAACCTGAGCATATTTATGGTAGTGAGAGAGGTAGTTCTTACCGTTGCCCACTGGCATTGGCTATCTGGCCTCATTTACCGAAATCGGTTCGGGTACGAGTGCAATCTCATCACATCGAGATTGATGGGAAATATCATGTTACCCTACCCTATAACGCCCAGAAGCGAGTGAGCACCTTTGACAGAAGTGGTAAGATGGAGCCTTTTTCTTTCAGGGTAAGACTTCCTCATGAGTTAGCTGCCCTCTGGGTCAAAACGGCCTCATTGGTTGACTAAAAAAAAGAAAGCAGGAGAAGAGGGATGAAGTACCTGACGGTCCACGTTACCCAAGAAGACATTGACCAGGGGGATGTCGGTAATTGGATGAGTTGCCCGATTGCCCGAGCTACTAATCGACAACTAAAACCAGGCTATAGAGCTGAAGTTGAACAAGAGAATTTAGACATTTATCCGGTAGGAGATGTTAGTCTGGTTGCTCATTCAAGGACTTCTTTAAGGGCAGCAGCCTTCATAGACAGGTTTGACCAGAAAAAGAAAGTCAAACCAGCCACTTTTCGGTTTGCAATTACATGGGAAGCTAATGGGCGTGATTGGCGAGAGTGACCAAGTAGCCCCAAAGCCTTGTGGAAACGCAGGGCTTTTCTTTTTATTTGGTTTTGAGTTTATAGTCATTTGCTCGCCCAGGCAGTAGAAAATAGTAGCTAGCTTGCTAAGTGATATATAATAGCACCAATTGGAGGAAGAAATGGACGCGAGAGTTATCCAGGTAACTTGGGAAGATATGTCCAAAGCGAGGGGTTATTGTGGGTCCTACAACTTCTCGGGTTTTAATCCAGTTGCGCGAGCGGTTCGACGGGTTTTAAAAGAATGTAGAGTTGATGCGAGAATCGACTTGTTCGTCCAGCACGTACCCCGAAGATGGCTGACTGACCGAGAAGATCGATTTGGTGAGTTCGCGATGCCCCTGCCCGCTGAAGTTGTCACCTTTCTTCAGGAATTTGTGGTAGGAAGAAAGGTTATACCGATCAATTTCGAGATCCCGATGGAGCTTGCAAACAAAGTTCCTTGGAGGTAACAATCAGTCAAAAGCCTTGTGGAAACGCAGGGCTTTTTCTTTGCCTCTTAAGCAACTAAAGTAATATATCCATCCACATGGCTTTCACCTTCTTGGTGATGGTGGGTCTCATGGATCAGGCCACCATGTTCGTTCCAGACATAATTACCTTTGGCTTCCACTATATCTCCCAATTTCACTGGCACTCTATAACCATGTTCTAAGTTGTTTATTACTAAAATAGTATGACCAGAATGGACTTCAATGATGAATCTTTGGTGGGGGTGGCCAGTGGTGTCATCTTCCAAGATTTTAACGACCTTACCTTTTGCTTCCAGGACGACATCGGATAACTTTTTCTCAAAAGCTTCTTCTACGGTCATACAATTAGTTTAACATACGCACCTGTATTTAGAGAAAACTAGGTGTTGCTTGACAGCTGGGGAAAGTAGGAGTGTAATAAAATTACATAGGAAAAAGGAGGGAATCATGTCGACCTTAGTATTGTCACAAGAGGGGGTCATGGGTGATCCCTTCGACGAGGACCCCTCAATCGAGGGTTACCCGACCCCAATCTGGCGGGAGGCACTGTGCGGTTTGGATTGGCTGAAGCTGCATCTTGACCCAGTCTACTATTGGGGTTGTGGAGTACCGAGGGGGCATCAAGAACCAGTGATCGTAGTACCTGGTTTCATGGGCAACGACGCCTCTCTGACTGAGCTTTACGCTTGGCTGGCACGAATTGGCTACCATCCGTACTTCTCACATATTGGCAAAAATGAAGACTGCCCAGATTATCTCGCGGGTGTGCTACTGACTACCGTCAATAGCGTCTACGAAGAAACGGGCATGAAAGTACGTCTCATTGGCCAAAGCCTGGGTGGCATGCTCGCTCGCAGTGTGGCTCTGGATCATCCCGAGCTGGTTGCTTTGGTAATCTCCTTGGGGTCGCCCTTCCGAGACCAAGTCAAGGCTCATCCGCTGATTCTGAAGCAGGCCAAGAAGATGCGGGAGAAGATCGGTCAGCCAGGGGTAAACCTGAAACCAGCCTGTTTGAGTGGGCATTGCGTGTGCCCTTTTAACAAGAACATGCTGAGCCCCGACCCCTACCAGATGCCGCATTTCGCGATCTACTCACGATACGACGGTGTGGCTCACTGGGAAAGCTGCATGGAGAGTGATCCGTCTCTGAATGACGAAACTGATTCGACCCACGTCGGGATGGCTTTCCATCCTGATGTCTATCGGGCGATCGGGCGTCGTCTTGCCACCAGGGTGAACTGAGAATAGCCTAGTTTCAATCGCCTGACTTTTAAGACTCTCCCTAGTCTTTTGAGCCAGGCGATTTACTTGGAAAAGCCCTCACTTTGATCCACTTTGATCATCTTTTTAATTTGCTACTATTGATTTAGAATAGGTATTCCTATGCAAGCTCTTTACCGGCTTTACCGGCCGCAAAAATTCTCTGAACTAGTGGGCCAGGAGCATGTCTCTGCCACTTTGTTGAAAGCCTTAGAAATAGGCAAGATTACTCATGCTTATCTTTTTGTAGGTCCCAGAGGTACTGGTAAGACGAGTACTGCAAGAATTTTGGCTAAAGCTTTAAACTGCCTAAAAGCAAAAGAAAATAGTTGGGGAGAACCATGTGGGGAGTGTGAGCCTTGTCAGAGTATTGCTTCCGGTAGGTATCTAGATCTGATTGAGATTGATGCCGCTAGCAACCGGGGTATTGATGAGATTAGAGATCTGCGAGAGAAAATCAAGCTTTCTCCTACTACTGGGAAATACAAAGTTTATATTATTGATGAAGTCCATATGCTCACCACTGAAGCTTTTAATGCCCTTCTTAAAACTCTAGAAGAGCCACCACCTCATGCATTGTTTGTCTTGTGCACCACCGAAGATCACAAAATCCCCGCTACTATCAAATCTAGAACCCAAGTTTACAGCTTTAAAATCCCGACCATAGAAGAGATTGTGAAAGTTTTAGAAAACACCGTGAAAGAAGAGGGGAAAAAAGCTAGCTTAGAAGAGCTAACTAGTATTGCTCATAGTGCCAAAGGAGCTTACCGGGACGCATTAGTACTACTGGAGAAATTTCTCATCAGCGGGCACGTAGACACTAGTATTGATATTCCTGCCTTGGCGACTGCCCACCTGAAGGGTGATAGCCAAACAGCACTTGATAAAATAAGCTCCCTGGTAAACTCAGGTCAAAATCCCAAAACTTTAGCAGAAGCCCTTTTAGACTGGAATCGAAAAGCACTGCTTTTAAAGCTTGGATCTCTGGAAGTTAGAAAAGAAGTCAATGCAGAGGAATTAGAAAAATATTCCCAAAGTGCAAACTTGGGTCAGCTGAAAACCATGATTGAAGAACTGACCCACTCAATGGAGGATTTTAAATACAGCTCGATTCCTTCTCTGCCATTGGAATTAGTAGTGATCAGCAATGACCCCTCCCTGAAGAATGTCCTTGCGAGCGAGCGCAGTGAGCGCGGCAATCCAAAAGAGATTGCTTCGTCGTCTCCAACTCCTCGCAATGACAAAGAAGAAGAGGAAAAAGAAGACACTGAAGTAATCAAAGTGAAGTCTGGTGATACTGAGGTGACTATCTCTACTACCAAATCCTCAGAACTAGAAACTATCCAGTCACAATGGCTAGAACTTTTGCGGAAACTAAGACCTATTAATTACTCCTTGGAAGCCCTGCTAAGAAGTAGTGAACCAGTGGATTACAGTGCTGGAATTTTAACTTTGAAATTTTTTTACAAATTCCATAAAGAAAGAGTGGAAGATCCTAAAAACAGAATGTTGGTGGAAAAAGTTTTTGCAGACAGCACTGGTATCCCTATAAGCTTGAAAATGATCCTTTCTGATAGCCCAAAACCAGTCACAAAAAGAGAGGCTACCCAAAAAGAGACTCCCAATGTTAAAATAGTGGAAGATAAAGATATAGGTGAAGCTGCTCTAGATATCTTCACCAACTAAAGGAGCAAATATGTTTGATCAAGTTAAGGAACTCTATCAATTAAAAAAGCAAGCCGATGAGATGAAAAAAGCTTTGGAAAAAGAAGTTATTGAAGTGGAATCAGGGGACATGAAAGTCGTCATTACTGGGGATCAGAAAATCCAATCTATCCATTTGGGTGACAGTGTGGATGAAGATTCACTCAAAGATGTCATCAACAAAGCCTTGGAAGAGTCTCAAAAAGTAGCGGCTAAAAAAATGCAAGAAATGATGGGTGGAGCCTCTGGTCTAGCCAACATGCTCAAAGGTAGCTAAACTTCTCATGGAGAAAGTTACTGCCCTGGCTGCCCCTCACCATGACCCTTCCGGGAAACTTCTCAAAAATCAAAAAGAAGCCACCACAATTCTCAAAAATATATTTGATACGGTAAATGTTTCTGTCAGTCACCTCACTGATAAAAGAGTTTTAGATCTTTTTGAAGACCAAGGGGTGCACACCACCAAAAGACATGAAGATGGCCATGTTTCCGCTCGTTATACGTCCGCTTTAAAACTTAGTTTAGAAGACACTTCAGATCATATTTTGCTAATTGATTTTGACCGAGCCCTGCACTGGGCTTTGCATTATGAAGATGAGTTAAGGACAGTAGTGGAAGATTTGCGCACCAGCGAAGGGTTTACTAGTTATGTTCGTTCTTCTCGAGCTTTCGAGACTCACCCTCTGACTCAGAGAGAAACTGAGCTAATCATCAACCAAATTGCCTCCACTACCGTAGGCCAGCAGATTGATGTGGTTTCTGGGGCCTATGGTTTGGATCGGACCACAGCTGAGTTAATAGTGGAAAAGGCCAAGAGAAATGACTTTGGTTTTTATGGTGAAATTTTAGCCATTCCTTTTCTTGCTGGTCTGAGAATTAACCGGTTTGAGGTGGAAGGTCTAGAGTGGGAAACACCTGACGCTTATGAACATGAAATCAACACCATGGGTTATATCCAATGGCTTCATAATTTTGAATCCCTAGAGGAATGGGAAAAAAGACTGACTTTAGCTTTTGAAGCTGGATCAGCGATCCAAAATAATTGAGGCCCTCAGTTTTTCTGGGAACTACCCTAAAGGTACAGTATTAGAAAACTCTTTTTGAGTAGGAAAATCAGCTCTTAATCTCTCTACATCTTCTTTATCCATAGTCCAGCCTACACTGCCCAGATTTTCGCGCAAATGGTCCAAATTACTACTTTTGGCTAAAGAAATTACGTGGTCCTGGGAGATCAGCCAATTGATAGCAATTTGAGCTGGGGTTTTACTGTATTTTTGGCACATTTCTGCGAGGATTTTGAGCTGGGTAGTTGCCAGCAATCCTTTTTCCACTGGTCTCCAAGCCATAAGAAATATGTCTTCTTTTTGACAAGCTTCCAGCAAACCACTAGTCTCTGGTTCTCTCACAATTAGGTTATAGTGAATTTGATTGACAACAATTTTGTTTTTAGTAAAACTTTGCGCTTCTTCTTGAGTTTCCGGGGCAAAATTACTAATACCAATATTTTTAATCTTGCCACCATCAACCAAAAAATCCATCGCTTTCATGGTTTCTTCCAGAGGAATCAACGGATTAGGAGCATGGAGTAAATATAAATCCAAATAATCAGTTTGCAACCGGTTTAAACTTCTCTCACAAGCACTGATTACATCTTTAAAAGCAAAATGTAGGGGATTTACTTTGGAGACAATAAAAAGTTTCCCTCGATCATACCCAGAAGTTGCTTCAGCAACTAGTTCTTCACTGTGGCCATTGGCATAGACTTCAGCTGTATCAATGTGAGTGACCCCCAGCTCAATTGCAGTTTTTATGGCCTCAATATCTTTTAAGTCGTCATTTTGAGGGTTAGCAAAATGACGTCCACCCATCTGCCATGTACCAATACCAAAAACAGGCATTTCAAATCCATTTCTTAGTTTTTTAGTGGGTATTTTCATAGTTCTAGTTTGTAGACCTGATCATGAGTCCCAGCAAGGTAGAAATAAGCCATGTCTTCCTCGGCAATGTAAATCAAGCGAAAATTATCTTCAATGGTAATGCTAAAAGAGTTTTTTAGATGGCCTTCGAGTTTATGGTTTCTTAGTGACGGATAGTAGGGGTCGGTTCGAAAAAGCTGCAATTGTTTTTGGATTTTTTGATAAAGTTTCGGCTGTCTTTTCTTGATTTGTTCAAATTGTTTGATTAAGGAAGGGTCGAGCTCGACTTCCATCTAGTTAGAGTTCGTTGAAAAACTTGTTAACATCGGTAATTTTAATTCCACGGCCTTTTCGTTTATTGGCTAGAGCCCTTTGATAGGCTTTTTCCGTTTTCTCACTGGCTTGAAAGGTGGGGAAGTCCAGATTTTCAACGTCCTTTAGAATTAAATGCTTGATATACCCAGCTAAGGGTAGACCAAATTTGTCAGCTTTAGTTTGGACAAAGTCCTTTAAGGGAAAGGGAAGATTAACCTTTATTTGGGATTGTGGTGTGCTCATTAATATCAATATAGGGATAAAATAAGGACTTGTCAAGGACCTTTGGAAAAAATTAGCGCCTGAGACTTTGAGGTGTAAATTCAAAATCCCAGGCGCGTGTTGGGAGCGAGAATTAGGATCACCCGCTCAAGGGGTAGTTTTGGGCAAGCCAGGTGAAGAAGGCGTTATTGGCTGTGGCACTACGATAGCACACTCCATCACGCTCTCCCTCCGCGATGCGTTCGCACACTTCCTGGATGGTCAGGTACTCAGCGCGGTAGATGAGCTCGGCCTGGTCGGTATTGTTGGTAATCCTGTCCAGATCAACCTCGATCTCGAGCAACTGGGACCAGGTGGCGCAGAAGGTTGGATTCGGGTTGTGAAAACCCATCTCCGAGATATTCTTGACCGCACCGACGCCGGCTTCTGACTGGGCTTCACGAATGGCGCCGTCGTCACCGCGCTCGAAGGCGTCCTTGCCCACGATCTTGTCCAAGAACCCCATAACACAGGGCTGCCCGAAAACGATTGGGGTGTCGGTAGGGGTACCATCAGGGTTGTCCGAGAAGGGACGAGCTTGGATGGTGACTGCGATGCGAATCATTCCATCCATGTGTCTGCCCCAGACCACGGCATTGATGTTAGGCGCCTCGCCGTACACCACCCGGTCGAAGTCGGGAGCCCCGTCGCCCTTGATCTGCACCCGGACCTCGGCGAAGCCGAAGCGGGAGCCGATCCGCCGGTTCTCGGAGTCCACGGTCCAGCCGTTTTCACCTCGACGTTCGAAGAAGCCAGGGTCTCGCTCCTCCGCCTGAGCGGGGGTAATCCAGGCAGGCATGATCTCTCCACCCTCGACGACTTTTCTCGTCCGCAGGAAATTAGAAGTATTATAGATTAATCAAGACTAAAAGTCAACCCATAGTTGTTAGACGGGTAAAATCAGACGTTGATTTAGCCTGATACTTAATACTGGCTACAAAATACTGTATACTTGAGCTCATGAATATTCCAAAAAGTGTCCAAAATTTAATTGCTGAGTTTGAAAAGCTCCCTGGGATTGGTCCTAAAGGGGCTCAAAGAATGACTTACCACCTACTTCATGCTCCAAAAGAAGAGGCAGCTCAACTTTCTGCTGCTGTCGGTCAACTCAAGGAAAACACTGTTATTTGTAAAACTTGTTTTAATATTGCTGAAACTGATCCTTGTAGTATCTGCTCTGATAGGGGAAGAGACAGATCCATTATTATGGTAGTAGAAGAGCCTCTGGATGTGTTAGCACTAGAAAAAACCAGAAGCTATCGAGGTCTTTACCACGTCTTGCATGGAGCAATTGCCCCTCTCTCAAATATTGGCCCGGACGAACTCCACATGAAAGAACTTTTGCCCAGACTGCAAGATGATAGTGTCAAAGAAATCATTTTAGCCACCAACCCGACCATGGAAGGGGAAGCCACGGCCATGTACCTCAAGAAAATTTTAACTCCTCTGCAGTTAGCAGTAACTCGCATTGCCAGGGGTTTACCAGTCGGCGGAGACCTGGAGTATGCAGATGAGGTAACGCTTTCTCGAGCGATCGAAGGTCGGAGGAACTTTTAATTGGCCAATTTGGTGGTGGGAATTTGTGGACCTATCGGCAGTGGCAAGGGAGTAGTTACTGATTGGTTTAAAGACCATGGGTTTTTGACAGTATCATTGTCCGATGAGATTAGGATCGAATTAAGAAACAGAAATCGTGAAATCACCCGTGAAAGTTTACAAGAAGTTGGCAATGAACTCCGTGAGAATTCAGGCGATGATATCTTGGCCAAAAGAGTATGGGCCAAAGTGGGGCAAGTCAAAGATAGTCGAGTAGTGATTGAAAGTATTCGTCATCCAGAAGAGGCAAAATATTTACAAGTCCAAGGTAATTTTTATCTTATCAATGTTACAACTGACCAAAAGACTCGCTTTGAACGGGTGGCCAAAAGACATCGAAGCGGTGATAGTCTGACTTGGGAGGATTTTTTGAGGGAAGACGCCGAAGAATCAATGGGTCATCATGGCGACCACTCACAATTGGTAAATGAAACTGCTAAGTTGGCCGACTACACTGTTGACAATTCCGGTAATCTAGCCAACACTTATATACAATTGGCAGTCATAATGGGAAAAATCACTGATGCTTAAAGAAAAAATCCAACAAGATTTAATAGCCGCCATGAAGCAAGGGGAAAAAACTGTGGTTTCTACCCTGAGATTGCTTCAATCCTCCATCAAAAACAAAGAAATTGCCCTCATGAGAGAGATTGATTACCAAGAAGTTTTGGGGGTAATTGAGAGAGAAATCAAGAGTAGAAAAGAAGCTGCCGAAGGGTTTGCCTCTGGTGGCAGAGATGAGTCTGCGCAGAAAGAAAGAGAAGAAGCGGGGATTTTGCAGAAATATCTGCCCGAGCAGTTAGGAGAGGGTGAAGTCAAAAGTATTGTGGACCAAACTATTAGTGAAGTTGGAGCCACAACTATCTCTGATATGGGTAAAGTAATGGGGGCTCTTACCCCAAAGTTAAAAGGTAAAGCTGATATGGCCACAGTAAGTGGTTTGGTAAAAGAAAAACTGCAGTCTTGACTTACACTCCTATTGGAGTAAAATTAATTTAACTGAACAGCCACTCCTTGAACAAGAGGGCTTTTTTGATGGCCCCGTAGGGGTATCAAAGCTTTCTTCTTCCTCGAGTTTTTGTTCACCCTCTTTCATCATTGAAAGACTTCCATGTCATTAGATCAGGATTTATCCTGTGGAGGCGAAAATGGGCGGTTTACCAAAAAAGGTTCATAAATTTGAGGCTCAACTAGCTGAC